>NZ_JBEAIL010000008.1:0-40921 GCF_040064495.1 Klebsiella sp. CN_Kp097
ACGACCTTGCCAAGGTCGGGGTCGCGAGTTCGAGTCTCGTTTCCCGCTCCAAATTTCTTCCTTTATCTAGTTTATCCACAGCGCGAAATCGCGCCGGGGATGATTTTCATTGCCTATCCAAAAATACTGTAAACAGAGTTATCCACAGGCTATCGTTTGGATGATTGCGCGATAAATGCTTCACTTTGTAAATAGTATTATTGTATCTGATTGAAATTTAACATTTAAATTTCATTTCAAACTGTTAATTCGATCACTTGACGTACGTCTGCCCGTTGAAACGCAATGTGTTTTTGTTTTTATTCACAGCCTGTGAATGAATCAGGCGTCGCGTGGCAATCCTTTCTCGACCACCCGGACCAGGCGTAGTTTCTGCGGTGACTGTACTTCGACAACGTTGGCGTTTCGCTTTTCGATCTGCTGCGTAACCGCCCATTCAATGTGTTCATCGAGAAGTGGGTGCTCACCTCGGCGACTTTCCAGCGCTGCCAGATTGGCTTCATTCCACGGGGCATTACCGAGCGCGACGGCGATATTGCGTAGCCAGCGTAAGTGACCGATACGGCGTATCGCCGATCCCTCAGTGACTTTCAGGAACCAGGCTTCGCTCCAGGCGAACAGCTCAATCAGCTGCGGCGCATGTAGCGCTTTACGCGGGCTGAAGTCCTCTTCATCGGTGAGCTGCGAAAAACGGTTCCACGGACATATCAACTGGCAATCATCGCAGCCGTAAATACGGTTGCCGATAAGCGGACGAAATTCTTCCGGGATGGCGCCTTCCAGCTCGATGGTCAGATAGGAGATGCAGCGTCGCGCGTCAACGGTATAGGGCTCGACGATGGCGCCGGTGGGGCAGATAGTCATACAGGCGACACAGCGTCCGCACTCTTCGGCAACCGGCTGGTCTACCGGCAGTGGCAGATCGATAAGCAACTCGCCGAGGAAGAAAAACGATCCGGCGTCGCGGCTTAAGATAAGTGAGTGCTTACCTGTCCAGCCAAGCCCCGCTTTTTCAGCGATGGGCCGCTCCAGGATAGGCGCGGAATCGACAAACGGTCTAAAATTGAGCGAAGCACACTGTTCCTGAATCATCTCGCCGAGTTTTTTCAGGCGGTTACGTAGCAGCTTATGATAATCACGCCCCAGGGCATAACGGCTGACGTAACCCAGCGTGGGATCTTTCAGAGTGCTGGCGAAAGCAGCATTGGCGGGCAGGTAGTTCATGCGCACGCTAATCACGCGTAGCGTACCGGGCAGCAGTTCATGCGGCCGGGCGCGCATCATGCCGTGGCGAGCCATCCATTCCATTTCGCCATGGTATTGTTTATCCAGCCATGCCTGTAGTTTAGGTTCGCTGGCGCTGAGATCGGTATCGGTAATACCGACCTGCTGGAAGCCAAGCTCGGTGCCCCATTGTTTGATTTGCTGCGCTAACTGATTGAGATCGAGGGGCTGTGACATGATGGACCATACAATGACGAAAAACCATGACAGTATACCACACATCGTATGGCCAGCGGAGACGCTGCGCCAGGCGGAAAGAGAGGCGGCGGATAGTCTCGGGCTGACGCTTTTTGAATTGATGCGGCGTGCCGGCGAGGCGGCGTTTCAACTGGCCCGAAGCCTTTATCCCGCCAGCCAGCACTGGTTGATTCTTTGCGGCCACGGCAATAACGGCGGCGACGGCTATGTCGTCGCGCGACTGGCGCAGGCGCAGGGCATCGCGGTAACGCTACTGGCGTTGGAAAGCGATAAGCCGCTGCCGGAAGAGGCGCAGGCCGCGCGGGAAGAGTGGCTCAATGCCGGCGGCGTCATCCACGCCGCCGATAGCGCCTGGCCGGATGATATCTCATTGATTATTGACGGGCTGCTCGGCACCGGCCTGCATAGCGCGCCGCGCGCTAACGTCGCCGGGCTGATTGAACTGGCGAATGCCTATCCCGCGCCGGTTATTGCGCTTGATATCCCCTCCGGGCTGAACGCGCAAACCGGCGCGACGCCTGGCGCGGTAATCCACGCCGCCCATACCCTGACGTTTATCGCGCTAAAACCCGGACTACTGACCGGCAACGCCCGCGACGTCGTCGGGCGCTTACATCATCATGCGCTCGGGCTGGAGCGCTGGCTTGCCGGGCAAAACACCGCTATTCGCCGTTTTTCCGCAGCGCAGCTGGCAGGCTGGTTGCCGCCGCGTCGCCCGACGTCGCATAAAGGCTCGCATGGTCGGCTGGTGATTATCGGCGGCGATCGCGGCACCGCTGGCGCCATTCGTATGGCAGGTGAGGCCGCGCTGCGTGCCGGCGCGGGTTTAGTACGCGTGCTGACCAGGGCGGAAAATATCGCGGGCATTGTGACTGCCAGACCGGAATTGATGGTCCATGAGCTGAACGGTGACTCTCTTGCCGAGAGCCTGGAGTGGGCGGATGTCGTGGCGATTGGTCCCGGTCTTGGGCAAAGCGAATGGGGTAAAGCGGCGCTGCGGCAGGTAGAGAATTTTCGCAAACCGATGGTCTGGGATGCCGACGCGTTGAACCTGCTGGCAATCAATCCCGATAAACGTCACAATCGCGTGTTAACCCCGCATCCTGGCGAAGCCGCCCGTTTATTGAATATCAGCGTGGCAGAAGTTGAAAGCGATCGCTTACATTCTGTACAACGTCTGGTAAAACGGTATGGCGGCGTGGTGGTGCTAAAAGGCGCAGGAACCGTCGTGGCGAATAACGCGGGGGAAATCGGTATCATTGATGCCGGTAATCCCGGAATGGCCAGCGGCGGGATGGGCGATGTGCTCACCGGCATTATCGCCGCGCTGTTGGGACAGGGGCTGACCCCATATGATGCCGCTTGCGCAGGCTGCGTGGCGCACGGCGAAGCCGCAGACCGGCTGGCCGCCAGAGATGGCGCCCGCGGGATGCTGGCGACCGATCTTTTTTGCACGCTGAGGCGTGTTGTTAACCCGGATGTGATTGACCTAGACCATGATTAACCGTGTGATTCCTTTACCCGACGAGCAGGCGACATTAGACCTTGGCAACCGCGTAGCGCAGGCCTGTAGCGGCGCGACGGTTATCTATCTGTATGGCGATTTAGGCGCGGGTAAAACCACCTTCAGCCGCGGTTTTCTGCAGGCCCTTGGCCACCGCGGCAATGTCAAAAGCCCAACGTATACGCTGGTGGAGCCTTACACCCTCGACAATCTGATGGTGTATCACTTCGACCTCTACCGGCTGGCGGATCCTGAGGAGCTCGAATTTATGGGGATCCGCGATTACTTCGCTAACGATGCCATCTGCCTGGTAGAATGGCCGCAACAAGGCGCGGGTGTACTGCCTGACCCGGATGTCGAAATTCACCTGGATTATCAGGCGCAAGGGCGTGAGGCGCGCGTAACGGCGGTCTCTTCATTGGGTGAGTCTTTATTGGCGCGTTTAGCCATTTAGCCTAAAGGATGACGGGATGAAGTATCGTATAACCAGTTGGCTGGCCGCCGCTCTGATGCTGCTCGGCACTCAGGCATCCGCGGCAAGTTTATCCGATATCCAGGTCTCAAACGGCGATCGGCAGGCCCGCATCACGCTAAGTTTTGTCGGCGATCCTGAATATTCTTTCACCCCGCAAGGTAAGCGGGCGGTGGCGTTGGATATCAAACAAACCGGCGTACTTCAGGGGCTGCCGCTGCAGTTTAGCGGTAATAATCTGGTCAAGAGCATTCGTTCCGGCTCGCCTCAGGATACGCAATCGCTGCGTCTGCTGGTCGATCTGACGGAAGATGGTAAAACGCGGGCGGTGAAGCAGCAAAACGGCGCCAACTATACCGTCGTCTTTACCATTAACGCCGATGTGCCGCCGCCACCTCCTCCGCCAGTGATAGCGAAACGGGTCGAAGCGCCGGTAGTGGCGTCGCGTCCGAGCACGCCGCCGCGCAATCCGTTTAAAAACTCTGGCAGCGACAGAACCACGGTGGTGACCAGCAGTCAGCCGGCGATGACCAACAACCAGACCATCAGCCGTCCGGCGGCGCGTACCGTCTCTTCTGACGATAAAATTATTATCGCCATTGACGCCGGTCACGGCGGCCAGGATCCTGGCGCCATCGGACCGGGCGGCACCAAAGAGAAAAACGTCACGATTGCTATCGCCCATAAACTCCGGGCGTTGCTCAACGACGATCCGCAGTTTAAACCGGTGCTAACCCGCAATGGCGACTACTTCATCTCGGTTATGGGGCGTTCGGACGTAGCGCGCAAACAAAACGCCAATTTCCTTGTCTCTATCCATGCCGATGCGGCCCCGAACCGCGACGCGACCGGCGCATCGGTGTGGGTGCTCTCTAACCGCCGCGCGAATAGCGAAATGGCCGGCTGGCTAGAACAGCATGAGAAACAATCTGAACTTTTGGGCGGTGCGGGCGACGTGCTGGCGAATAGCCAGTCGGATCCTTATCTGAGCCAGGCGGTGCTGGATTTACAGTTCGGCCATTCCCAGCGCGTCGGTTATGATGTGGCGACGGATGTACTAAGCCAGCTGCAGCGGGTCGGTAATCTCCATAAACGCCGCCCGGAGCATGCCAGCCTTGGCGTTCTGCGCTCGCCGGATATTCCGTCGATCCTCGTCGAAACCGGCTTTATCAGTAATAACGGCGAAGAGCGCCTGCTGGGTAGTGATGATTACCAACAGCAGATTGCAGAGGCGATTTATAAAGGGCTGCGTAACTATTATATGCAGCACCCGCTGCAATCAGCGCCGCGCGGCACGGCCGCGCAAACCGCCAGCGCCAGTTCGCCTGGCGGGACGTTGATTAACTAAGGAGAAGGTCATGCCGATTCAGGTTCTACCGCCGCAGCTCGCCAACCAGATTGCCGCTGGCGAGGTGGTGGAACGTCCGGCGTCGGTAGTGAAGGAGCTGATTGAGAACAGCCTTGATGCCGGCGCAACCCGTATCGACATTGATATCGAACGCGGGGGCGCGAAGCTTATCCGTATTCGCGATAACGGCTGTGGGATCAAAAAAGATGAGCTGGCGCTGGCGCTGGCTCGTCACGCCACCAGTAAAATCGCCTCGCTGGATGACCTTGAGGCGATCATCAGCCTTGGCTTTCGCGGCGAAGCGTTGGCCAGTATCAGTTCCGTCGCCCGCCTGACGCTGACTTCGCGTACCGCGGAGCAGCACGAGGCATGGCAGGCTTATGCTGAAGGGCGCGACCAGGCAGTGACGGTGAAACCGGCGGCGCATCCGATAGGCACCACGCTGGAAGTCCTGGATCTGTTTTACAACACCCCCGCGCGGCGCAAGTTCATGCGCACCGAAAAAACCGAGTTTAATCATATTGATGAAATCGTCCGCCGCATCGCGCTGGCGCGTTTCGATGTAACGATTAATCTCAGCCATAACGGCAAAATGATGCGCCAGTATCGCGCAGTGGCGGAAGGCGGCCCGCGTGAACGCCGCCTCGGCTCGATTTGCGGCGCGGCGTTTCTGGAACACGCGTTGGCCATTGAGTGGCAGCATGGCGATCTGACGCTGCGCGGCTGGGTTGCCGATCCGTTGCATACCAATCCGGCATTAGCGGAAATCCAGTACTGCTACGTCAACGGGCGTATGATGCGCGACCGGCTGATCAACCATGCCATTCGCCAGGCCTGTGAAGACAAGCTGGGCGCTGACCAGCAGCCGGCGTTTGTGCTGTATCTGGAGATTGACCCGCATCAGGTTGATGTCAACGTGCATCCGGCGAAGCACGAAGTACGTTTCCATCAATCGCGGCTGGTGCATGATTTTATCTATCAAGGCGTACTGAGCGTGCTGCAGCAGCAACTGGATGCGCCGTTGGCGGAAGAAGACGAAGCGCCCGCGTCGCGGCCGGTGCCGGAAAATCGCGTAGCGGCGGGCGCTAACCATTTCGCTCGCCCATCGCCTGCCCGGGAACCGGCGGCGGGTTATGATACCCGCGCGCCGCGGGAACCTGCCGCCGGCGGCGGCTATAGCGCAGGCGGCGCCAACTGGCCCCACGCGCAGCCGGGCTATCAAAAACAGCAGGGGGCGCTTTACCGTCAACTGCTGCAAACCCCGGCGGCGGAAAAGCCACCCGTTGCGCCGGCGCCTGCGGAAAGCCTGGCAGCCCATAGCCAAAGCTTTGGCCGGGTGCTGACTATTATCGGCAGCGATTGCGCGCTGCTCGAGCGCGGCGGCACATTGGCGTTGCTGGCGCTGCCGGTGGCGGAGCGCTGGCTGCGTCAGGCGCAGCTAACGCCGGGCGCGGAAGCGGTTTGCGCGCAGCCGCTGCTGATCCCGCTACGTCTTAAAGTGAGCGAAGCAGAACGTAAGGCGCTGGAAAAGGCGCAGCCGGCGCTGGCGCAATTGGGTATCGATTTACAAGCAGATGCTCAGCACGTGACGGTCCGCGCGGTGCCTTTACCCTTAAGACAACAAAATTTACAAATCTTGATTCCTGAACTGATAGGCTACCTGGCGCAGCTAACGGCATTCGACGTCGGCGACATTGCCCAGTGGACGGCGCGTAATCTGACGAGCGAGCACGCGCAGTGGAGTATGGCGCAGGCGATTTCCGTGCTGGCGGACGTTGAGCGTTTATGTCCGCAGCTGATTAAAGCGCCGCCGGGTGGTCTGTTACAACCTGTTGATTTACATTCGGCGATGACAGCCCTGAAAGATGAGTGATGTAACTGAGGCGAGCCTGCCTAAGGCAATTTTTTTAATGGGGCCGACGGCCTCCGGTAAAACCGCATTAGCTATCGCCTTGCGTAAAGTTTTGCCCGTAGAGTTGATTAGCGTCGATTCCGCCCTCATCTATCGAGGAATGGATATCGGCACGGCCAAACCCGATGCCGCGGAGCTTAGCGCTGCGCCGCATCGGTTGCTGGATATCCTTGATCCGGCAGAGTCGTACTCGGCGGCGGATTTTCGCCGCGATGCGTTGGCGGAAATGGCGGATATCGTCGCCGCCGGGCGCATCCCGCTGCTGGTCGGCGGAACAATGTTGTACTTCAAAGCGTTGTTGGAAGGGTTATCGCCGCTGCCTTCGGCGGATCCCGCAGTCAGGGCCAGAATTGAGCAACAAGCAGCAGAGCAGGGGTGGCACGCATTGCACCGGCAGTTACAGGAGATCGATCCCGTGGCCGCCGCGCGTATTCATCCAAATGATCCGCAAAGACTTTCCCGAGCACTGGAAGTTTTTTTCATTTCGGGTAAAACTTTAACGGAACTGACGCAAACGTCAGGAGAGGCTCTGCCGTATCAGGTGCATCAGTTCGCCATCGCCCCGGCGAGCCGTGAACTGCTACATCAACGCATTGAGCAGCGTTTTCATCAGATGTTGGCTTCAGGTTTTGAAGCAGAAGTGCGGGCGCTATTTGCCCGTGGAGATTTGCATACGGATATGCCTTCCATTCGTTGTGTCGGATACCGCCAGATGTGGTCATACCTTGAAGGCGAGGTCCCGTATGATGAAATGGTTTATCGAGGTGTTTGCGCGACGAGACAGTTAGCTAAACGTCAGGTCACCTGGCTGCGTGGTTGGGAAGATGTTCACTGGTTAGACAGTGAGCAACCTGAACAAGCGCTCAACAAAGTATTACAGGTTGTTGGTGCTAGCCAGAACTGAACGTGTACAATTGAATGGTATCGTGCGTAATTTTTTTTAAGAATCGTAAGGTTCTGAGTACAAAACAAGCATACATATAAGGAAAAGAGAGAATGGCTAAGGGGCAATCTTTACAAGATCCGTTCCTGAACGCTTTGCGTCGGGAACGTGTTCCGGTTTCTATTTATTTGGTGAATGGTATTAAGCTGCAAGGGCAAATTGAGTCTTTCGATCAGTTCGTGATCCTGTTGAAGAACACGGTCAGCCAGATGGTCTATAAGCACGCAATTTCTACTGTTGTTCCGTCCCGTCCGGTGTCTCACCACAGCAATAATGCTGGCGGCGGTGCAAACAACTATCACCACGGTGGTAGCGCGCAAGGTTCTTCTGCGCCGCAGCAAGACAGCGACGACGCCGAATAAGGCTAATGCTGTTTTTCCACGTCGGGGAGCCAGGTTTTCTGCGTTCCCCGCTGGTATTTTATAAGGGGTTTACGCTTGTTTGACCGTTATGATGCCGGTGAGCAGGCGGTACTGGTACACATCTATTTTTCGCAAGACAAAGATATGGAGGATCTCCAGGAGTTTGAATCCCTGGTTTCTTCCGCCGGTGTCGAAGCAATGCAGGTGATTACCGGTAGCCGTAAAGCACCGCACCCGAAGTATTTTGTTGGTGAAGGTAAGGCTGTTGAAATTGCGGAAGCCGTAAAAGCGACCGGCGCCTCGGTCGTGCTGTTCGATCATGCCTTGAGTCCGGCCCAGGAACGTAACCTGGAGCAGCTTTGCGAATGCCGGGTTATCGATCGCACCGGTCTGATTTTAGATATTTTTGCCCAGCGAGCGCGTACCCACGAAGGGAAACTGCAGGTTGAGCTGGCGCAGCTGCGCCATCTGGCCACCCGTCTGGTACGCGGCTGGACCCACCTTGAAAGGCAGAAGGGCGGGATTGGTTTGCGCGGACCGGGTGAAACCCAGCTCGAAACCGACCGTCGATTGCTGCGTAACCGTATTATGCAGATCCTGTCGCGACTGGAAAAAGTAGAAAAGCAGCGCGAGCAAGGTCGGCGGTCACGCGCTAAGGCCGATATCCCTACCGTCTCGCTGGTGGGATATACCAACGCCGGAAAATCAACGCTGTTCAACCAGATAACCGAAGCGGAAGTCTATGCCGCGGACCAACTGTTCGCCACCCTGGACCCAACGCTGCGCCGCATTAACGTCACCGACGTCGGCGAAACGGTACTGGCTGACACCGTAGGCTTTATTCGTCATCTGCCGCACGATTTGGTGGCGGCGTTTAAAGCGACGCTGCAGGAGACGCGTCAGGCGACGCTGCTGCTGCACGTTATCGACGCGGCGGATGTCCGCGTGCAGGAAAATATTGATGCAGTAAATACGGTCCTTGCTGAAATCGAGGCCGATGAAATCCCGTCATTGCTGGTGATGAACAAAATCGATGTGCTTGACGATTTTGAACCGCGCATCGATCGGGATGAAGAGAATAAACCGATTCGGGTCTGGCTCTCCGCCCAGACCGGGATTGGCGTACCACTGCTTTTTCAGGCGTTAACAGAGCGTCTTTCCGGCGAAGTGGCGCAGCATACGCTGCGCTTACCGCCGCAGGAAGGTCGCCTGAGAAGCCGTTTCTATCAGCTTCAGGCGATAGAAAAAGAGTGGATGGAGGATGACGGCAGCGTAAGCCTGCAAGTGCGCATGCCCATCGTGGACTGGCGTCGCCTCTGCAAACAAGAGCCTGCGTTGGTCGACTACGTGGTTTGACCTGGCCTGAAGATATTAACCCCTGTGGGGATATCAAAAACAAATATGGAGCATATACATGGCGTGGAATCAGCCCGGTAATAACGGACAGGACCGCGACCCGTGGGGAAGCAGCAAAAATGGCGGCAACTCTGAGGGAAATGGCAACAAAGGCGGTCGCGATCAGGGGCCGCCCGATCTGGATGATATCTTCCGCAAGTTAAGCAAAAAACTTGGCGGTCTCGGCGGCGGTAAAGGCGGCCAGGGTGGCGGTAATGTGACTCAGGGCCCGCGCGGTCCGATGGGTGGGCGCATTGTCGGCATCGTTGCTGCAGCGGCGGTGATTATCTGGGCAGCCAGCGGTTTCTATACCATCAAGGAAGCGGAACGTGGTGTGGTGACACGCTTTGGCAAGTTCAGTCATCTGGTTGAGCCAGGTCTGAACTGGAAGCCAACCTTTGTCGATAATGTGCAAGCGGTGAACGTCGAGTCGGTTCGTGAACTGGCCGCATCTGGTGTGATGCTGACTTCCGATGAGAACGTCGTGCGCGTTGAGATGAACGTACAGTACCGGGTGACCGATCCGGAGCGCTACCTGTTTAGCGTGACCAGCGCCGACGATAGTCTGCGTCAGGCCACCGACAGCGCCCTGCGCGGCGTCATTGGTAAGTACACCATGGACCGTATCCTGACCGAAGGTCGTACCGTTATCCGTAGCGATACCCAGCGCGAGCTGGAAGAGACCATTCGTCCGTACAACATGGGTATCACCCTGCTGGACGTCAACTTCCAGACGGCGCGTCCGCCGGAAGAGGTGAAGGCCGCGTTTGATGATGCCATTGCCGCGCGTGAGAACGAGCAGCAGTACATCCGCGAAGCGGAAGCTTATACCAACGAAGTTCAGCCGCGTGCGAACGGTCAGGCGCAGCGTATCCTCGAAGAGGCGCGTGCGTATAAAACCCAGACCGTACTGGAAGCACAGGGTGAAGTCGCTCGCTTTGCGAAGATCCTGCCGGAATATAAAGCCGCGCCGGAAATTACCCGCGAGCGTCTGTATATCGAAACCATGGAAAAAGTGCTGAGCCATACCCGCAAAGTGCTGGTTAATGACAGCAAGGGCGGCAACCTGATGGTTCTGCCGTTGGATCAGATGCTGAAAGGCGCCACTGGTGCGCCGGCAAAGAGCGATAGCAGTGGCGCAAGCGATCTGCTGCGCCTGCCGCCTGCGTCCAGCTCAAGCAGCGCCAGCACCTCATCAACCTCGAGTTCAACCGGGGGTACCATTATGGACCAACGCCGCGCCAACGCGCAGCGTAACGACTACCAGCGTCAGGGGGAATAACGATGCGTAAATCTGTTATCGCGATCATTGTCGTCGTGCTGGTAGTGCTCTACATGTCTGTCTTCGTGGTGAAAGAAGGCGAGCGTGGCATTACGCTGCGCTTTGGCAAAGTTCTGCGCGACGATGAGAACAAGCCGCTGGTGTATGCGCCGGGTCTGCACTTCAAGATCCCGTTCATTGAATCCGTGAAAATGCTGGATGCGCGTATCCAGACCATGGACAACCAGGCTGACCGCTTTGTTACCAAAGAGAAGAAAGACCTGATCGTCGACTCCTATATCAAGTGGCGCATCAGTGACTTCAGTCGTTACTATCTGGCGACCGGCGGCGGCGACGTCTCCCAGGCCGAAGTTCTGCTGAAGCGTAAGTTCTCTGACCGTCTGCGCTCTGAGATTGGTCGTCTGGACGTGAAAGACATCGTGACTGATTCCCGCGGTCGTTTGACCCTGGAAGTGCGTGATGCGCTGAACTCCGGTTCTGCAGGTACAGAAGATGAAGTCTCGACGCCGGCAGCCGATGACGCTATCGCTAAAGCGGCAGAACGGGTAGAAGCTGAAACTAACGGTAAGGTTCAGGTAATCAACCCGAACAGTATGGCGGCGCTGGGTATTGAAGTCGTTGACGTACGTATCAAGCAGATCAACCTGCCGGCTGAAGTGTCTGAAGCGATCTACAACCGTATGCGCGCCGAGCGTGAAGCGGTTGCTCGTCGCCATCGTTCACAAGGTCAGGAAGAAGCGGAAAAACTGCGCGCGACCGCGGACTATGAAGTGACCAAGACCCTGGCGGAAGCCGAGCGTCAAGGGCGTATTCTGCGCGGTGAAGGCGATGCCGAGTCGGCAAAACTGTTTGCCGATGCATTCAGTCAGGATCCGGGCTTCTATGCCTTTATCCGTAGCCTGCGCGCCTATGAGAAGAGCTTCCAGAGCAACCAGGACGTGATGGTCCTCAGTCCGGATAGCGATTTCTTCCGTTACATGAAGTCACCGGATTCTGTGCGTAAATAAGCCGGGTCAGTGTGAAATCAGAAGGCGCCTTGCAAGAGGCGCCTTTTTTCATGCCATAGATTGTGATTTTTCTCTCAGCTGGTGGTTTCATATTGCCTGTGAAATGCCGGAGAATGTGAAGAAAGAAAAGGGTTTTGCGGTAATACTCACCGGCGCCAAACTGGCGGCGGTTTTGTTTTTCTATAAGGGTCATCAATAATGAATGCAACAATTTGGCTGGCACTGGCGCTGGTTTTAGTTCTCGAAGGTCTTGGCCCACTGCTTTATCCCCGCGCGTGGCGCAAGATGGTAGCGACCATGAGCCAACTGCCGGATAATTTATTGCGTCGCTTTGGCGGCGGTCTTGTGGTAGCTGGTATCGTCATCTACTACATGTTGAGGAAATCGATTGGCTGATCAAAAAACAATCGTATTACCCTCATTTTGAGTGCAAAAAGTGCTGTAACTCTGAAAAAGCGATGGTAGAATCCATTTTTAAGCAAACGGTGATTTTGAAAAAATGGGTAACAACGTCGTCGTACTGGGCACCCAATGGGGTGACGAAGGTAAAGGGAAGATCGTCGATCTCCTGACTGAACGGGCTAAATATGTTGTGCGCTACCAGGGTGGCCATAACGCAGGCCATACTCTCGTAATCAACGGTGAAAAAACCGTCCTCCATCTTATTCCATCAGGTATTCTCCGTGAGAATGTAACCAGCATCATCGGTAACGGTGTTGTGCTGTCTCCGGCTGCGCTGATGAAAGAGATGAAAGGTCTGGAAGACCGTGGTATCCCTGTTCGTGAGCGTCTGCTGCTGTCCGAAGCCTGTCCGCTTATTCTCGACTATCACGTTGCGCTGGATGTTGCGCGTGAGAAAGCACGCGGTGCGAAAGCTATCGGTACAACCGGTCGCGGTATCGGCCCGGCTTACGAAGATAAAGTCGCCCGTCGCGGCCTGCGCGTTGGCGACCTGTTTGATAAAGCCACCTTCGCTGACAAACTGAAAGAAGTGATGGAATATCACAACTTCCAGTTGGTGAACTTCTATAAAGCAGAAGCGGTCGACTATCAAAAAGTGCTGGACGATGTGATGGCGATTGCCGACATCCTGACCAGCATGGTCGTTGACGTCTCCGATCTGCTGGATCAGGCGCGTCAGCGCGGCGACTTCGTGATGTTCGAAGGCGCGCAGGGCACGCTGCTGGATATCGACCACGGTACCTATCCGTATGTAACTTCCTCCAACACCACTGCTGGTGGCGTGGCGACCGGCTCCGGCCTGGGCCCGCGTTATGTGGATTACGTTCTGGGTATCATCAAAGCTTACTCTACTCGTGTAGGCGCGGGTCCGTTCCCGACCGAGCTGTTTGATGAAACCGGCGAGTTCCTGTGCAAGCAGGGTAACGAATTCGGCGCCACTACCGGCCGTCGTCGTCGTACCGGCTGGCTGGACGCTGTCGCGGTACGCCGCGCGGTGCAGATTAACTCCCTGTCTGGCTTCTGCCTGACCAAACTGGACGTCCTGGACGGCCTGAAAGAAGTGAAAATCTGCGTCGGCTACCGTATGCCGGACGGCCGTGAAGTGACCACCACTCCGCTGGCTGCCGACAACTGGGAAGGTATCGAGCCTATCTACGAAACCATGCCGGGTTGGTCCGAAACCACCTTCGGCGTGAAAGAGCGCAGCGGTCTGCCGCAGGCAGCGCTGAACTACATCCAGCGTATTGAAGAGCTGACCGGCGTGCCGGTTGATATCATCTCTACCGGTCCTGACCGTACTGAGACTATGATTCTGCGCGACCCGTTCGACGCGTAATCATCATCCAGGGGCGCCGTTCGGGCGCCCTTGTTTTTGCAGTTCGCCCGCCCCATTTCAAATAAATTAGCGGCCTGAGCGCTGGCTGGTTTATCATCAATAGAGTTAATACCCGCGGATTCACCGCTTTCCCCTTACCCTGAGGTTGATGTGCAGTTAACGAGTTTCACCGATTATGGATTACGTGCGCTGATTTATATGGCGTCGTTGCCGGATGACCGAATGACCAGTATTTCCGAGGTGACGGATGTCTATGGCGTTTCCCGTAATCATATGGTCAAAATAATCAATCAGTTAAGCCGTGCTGGCTACGTGACGGCCGTGCGGGGAAAGAATGGGGGGATTCGCCTTGGCAAGCCAGCTAAAATGATTCGCGTGGGTGATGTTGTGCGCGATCTTGAGCCGCTATCGCTGGTGAATTGCAGCAGCGAATTTTGCCACATTACTCCCGCTTGCCGCCTGAAACAGGCACTTGCCGAAGCCGCGCAAAGTTTCCTGAAGGAACTGGATAACTACACGCTGGCCGATTTGGTTGAAAAGAATCAACCGCTCTATAAATTATTACTGGTGGAAGAAAAGCGCTGAGTGATTCGCGCCGCAGCGTAAAGAGAACTCACAAAGCGGCGGCGTGCGCCACCCAGAGACTTTCATCGGAGATGACAACGGAGGAACCGATATGTCACAAGATCCATTCCAGGAACGCGAAGCTGAGAAGTACGCGAATCCAATCCCGAGCCGGGAATTTATCCTCGAACATTTAACCAAACGCGAAAAACCGGCCAGCCGTGATGAGCTGGCGATTGAGTTAAATATCGAGGGCGAAGAACAAACCGAAGCGCTACGTCGTCGCCTGCGTGCAATGGAACGCGATGGCCAGTTGGTGTTTACTCGCCGTCAGTGCTATGCGCTGCCGGAACGTCTCGATTTAGTCAAAGGCGTCGTTATTGGCCACCGCGACGGCTACGGCTTTTTACGCGTCGAAGGGCGTAAAGACGACCTGTATCTTTCATCTGAGCAGATGAAAATGTGTATCCATGGCGATCAGGTGCTGGCCCAGCCGTTGGGCGCCGATCGTAAGGGGCGTCGCGAAGCGCGCATCGTTCGCGTGCTGGTGCCGAAAACCAGCCAGATCGTCGGCCGTTATTTCACCGATGCCGGTGTAGGCTTCGTGGTGCCGGATGACAGCCGTCTTAGCTTCGATATCCTGATCCCGCCTGAAGAGATCATGGGCGCGCGTATGGGCTACGTGGTGGTGGTCGAGCTGACCCAGCGTCCAACCCGCCGTACCAAAGCGGTCGGCAAAATAGTTGAAGTGCTGGGCGACAACATGGGCACCGGCATGGCCGTTGATATGGCGCTGCGTACCCATGAGATCCCTTACGTCTGGCCGCCGGCGGTGGAAAAACAGGTCTCCGGCCTCAAAGAGCAAGTGCCAGAAGAGGCGAAAGCCGGGCGCGTCGATTTGCGCTCTCTGCCGCTGGTCACTATTGACGGCGAAGATGCCCGCGACTTCGATGACGCGGTGTATTGCGAGAAAAAACGCGGTGGCGGCTGGCGACTGTGGGTGGCTATCGCCGACGTGAGCTACTACGTGCGCCCCGGTACGCCGCTGGACGGCGAAGCGCGCAGCCGCGGGACGTCAGTCTACTTCCCTTCGCAGGTCGTACCGATGCTGCCAGAGGTGCTGTCCAACGGCCTGTGTTCGCTGAACCCACAGGTCGATCGCCTGTGTATGGTCTGCGAAATGACGATCTCGTCAAAAGGCCGCCTGACCGGCTTTAAATTCTATGAAGCGGTGATGAGCTCTCACGCCCGCCTGACCTATACCAAGGTGTGGCATATGCTGCAGGGCGATCAGGAGCTACGCGAGCACTATGCGCCGCTGGTGAAGCATATTGAAGAGCTGCATAACCTCTATAAGGTGCTGGATGGCGCCCGTGAAGAGCGCGGCGGTATCTCATTTGAAAGTGAAGAAGCTAAATTCATCTTCAACGCCGAGCGTCGTATCGAGCGTATTGAACAGACTCAGCGTAACGATGCGCACAAGCTGATTGAAGAGTGCATGATCCTGGCGAACATCTCCGCGGCGCGTTTCGTTGAGAAAGCGCAGGAGCCGGCGCTGTTCCGTATTCACGATAAGCCAAGCACCGAAGCGATTACCGCCTTCCGTACCGTGCTGGCGGAACTGGGGCTGGAACTACCGGGCGGCAACAAGCCGGAGCCGCGCGATTACGCCGAGCTGTTGACTTCCATCGCCGATCGCCCGGATGCGGAAATGCTGCAGACGATGCTGCTGCGTTCTATGAAGCAGGCGGTCTACGATCCGGAAAACCGCGGCCACTTCGGCCTGGCGCTGCAGTCATACGCCCACTTCACCTCGCCGATCCGTCGTTATCCTGACCTGTCGCTGCATCGCGCTATTAAGTATTTACTGGCGAAAGAGCAGGGACATAAAGGCAATAGCACCGAGACCGGCGGCTGGCACTACAGCATGGAAGAGATGCTGCAGCTGGGCGAGCACTGCTCGATGACCGAGCGCCGCGCCGATGAAGCAACGCGTGAAGTGTCAGACTGGCTGAAGTGCGACTTCATGCAGGATCAGGTGGGCAACACCTTCTCCGGCGTGATCGCCAGCGTCACCGGCTTTGGCTTCTTCGTCCGCCTGAACGATCTGTTTATCGATGGTCTGGTACATGTCTCCTCGCTGGATAATGACTACTATCGCTTCGACCAGGTCGGGCAGCGGCTGATCGGCGAGTCCGGCGGCCAGACTTACCGTCTGGGCGACCGCGTGGAAGTGCGCGTCGAAGCGGTCAATATGGATGAGCGTAAGATTGATTTCAGCCTGATTTCCAGTGAACGCGGCCCGCGTAATGTTGGCAAAACCGCACGCGAAAAAGCGAAGAAGGGCGCGCCGGGTAAAAACGGCGGCGGCCGTCGTCGCCAGGTTGGCAAGCAGGTAAACTTCGAGCCGGATAGCGCCTTCCGCAAGGAAAAAGACAAAGCTAAAGCCAAACCGAAAGGCGAGAAGAAAGCGAAAAAGCCGTCGGCGAAAACGCAGAAAATCGCCGCGGCAACCAAAGCCAAGCGCGCGGCGAAAAAGAAGAACGCCGAGTGATTGACGTCCCTTTACCCTGAAGCCTGCTGGCGCGGGGCGGGGTGATGGGGACGGATAACAGAACCTAAAACGAGTACATCAATGAGTGAAATGATTTACGGCATCCATGCGGTGCAGGCACTGCTGGAACGCGCACCTGAGCGTTTTCAGGAAGTTTTTATTCTGAAAGGCCGTGAGGATAAGCGTCTGCTGCCGCTGATTCATGCCCTTGAAGCGCAGGGCGTGGTGATTCAGGTTGCCAGCCGCCAGTTTCTCGATGAGAAAAGCGAAGGCGCGGTGCACCAGGGCATTATTGCTCGCGTGAAGCCGGGACGTCAGTATCAGGAAAACGATCTGCCGGATCTGCTGGCGCAGTTCGATCAACCGTTCCTGCTGATCCTCGACGGCGTCACCGATCCGCACAACCTCGGCGCCTGCCTGCGTAGCGCCGACGCCGCCGGCGTGCATGCGGTGATCGTGCCGCGCGATCGTTCCGCTCAGCTCAACGCTACGGCGAAGAAAGTCGCCTGCGGCGCGGCGGAAAGCGTGCCGCTGATCCGCGTCACTAATCTGGCGCGGACCATGCGTCTGCTGCAGGAAGAAAACGTGTGGATCGTTGGTACCGCCGGCGAAGCCGACCATACGCTGTTCCAGAGCAAAATGACCGGCCCGATGGCGCTGGTGATGGGCGCGGAAGGCGAAGGTATGCGTCGCCTGACCCGCGAACATTGTGATGAACTGATCAGCATCCCGATGGCGGGTAGCGTCTCTTCGCTGAACGTCTCCGTCGCCACCGGTATCTGCCTGTTTGAAGCGGTGCGCCAGCGCAGCTAAGCCGCCGCTGGCGAGGTGGGTTAGTCGTCCAGCGCCCGTAAATGATCGTTCTTATTGAGCGTCATCAGCGCGGCAATACTGACGACGGCCGTCGCCATCACGTAGTACGCCGGAATATCCAGATTACCGGTCTGTTTAATCAGGCCGGTAATAATCAACCCGGCACAGCCGGAGAAGACAGCATTCGAAAGCGAATAGGCTAAACCCAGCCCGGTATAACGCACTCTGGTTGGGAACATCTCCGCCAGCATCGCCGGCCCAGGCCCGGCCAGAATCCCCACCAGGCCACCCGCAATCAGCACCACGATACCTTTCACCAGCAGCGTACTGCTTTCCGCCTGCAATATTTTCAGCAGCGGTAGCGCCAGTACCAGCAGCAATACCGCAGCCGCGACCATCACCCGCCGACGCCCCCACTTATCGCTGAGCATCCCGGCAGGCAAGATGGTGATGGCGAAGCCAATATTGGAGATCACCGCAATCAGCAGCGCCTGATTAAAACCGGTGTGCAGCGCGGACTGAAGGTATGAGGGCATGATCACCAGGTAGGTATAACCCGCCGCCGACCATACCATCAGCCGGCCAATGCCGGTGAGAATCGCTTTGAGCGTCTGGCGCAAACTGGCACGGGTTTCCGCGAGCGGCGTAGCCTGCTGCTGGCGTAAAAAGCCCGGCGTCTCTTCCATTTTAACGCGTAGCCACAGCGCGACGATGCCCATCGGTATGGCGAGGAAGAAGGGGATGCGCCAGCCCCAGTCATGCAGCGATTCGGGGCTAAGCGCGGCGGAAATCAGCGCGACCACGCCTGCGCCTGCCAGCAGCCCCAGCGCGACGGTAAAAGATTGCCATGCGCCATACAGACCACGCTTACCTTTAGGGGCGAACTCGGTCATCAGCGACACCGCCCCTCCGTATTCGCCGCCGGCAAACAATCCCTGAAGAATACGTAATCCGGTCAGAATAAGCGGCGCGGCAATACCGATGCTGGCGTAAACCGGCACCAGTCCGATTGCCGTGGTGGCGAGCGTCATCAGCACCAATACGATAATCAGCGTCGGCTTGCGGCCGATGCGGTCGCCGAGACGGCCAAAAACGATGGCGCCCAGCGGGCGAAAGAAGAACGCTATCGCGAAAGAGGCGTAAGTCAGAATCAGCCCGGTCAGCGGCGCTTCTCCAGTCATTTGGAAAAAATTTTTCGCAATTACGGTCGCCAGAAAGCCATAGACCGCGAACTCGTACCATTCAATAAAGTTACCGATAGAACCGGCGATCAGCGCGCGTTTTTGCGCTGCCGATGTTGTGCTGGCGGTGTGCATAGGAAGCCCCGACTGATACAAAACAGTAACGAATGAATAAATTATTCCATACATTTTTAATGAGAAAATTTTAAATTCTTATGCCTGTGATGGGCTTCACGAAGGCGGAGCGGTTTTTTTGTGAGCGTCTATGCGGCCGACCATACTTACTGTCAGAGCCATTGACGGAGTGAGACATCATGCACTGGCAAACGCATACCGTATTCAATCAACCGACGCCGTTGTGTAACAGTAATCTGTTTTTGTCCGATACCGCGCTTTGTGAGGCAGTGACGCGTGAAGGCGCCGGCTGGGATGGCGATCTGCTCGCCAGCATCGGCCAGCAGTTGGGCACGGCGGAATCGCTGGAGTTGGGGCGTCTGGCCAATAGTAATCCGCCGGAACTGCTACGCTACGACGCCACCGGCGCCCGATTGGATGACGTGCGGTTTCACCCCGCCTGGCATTTGCTAATGCAGGGACTGTGCGCCAACCGGGTGCATAATCTTGCCTGGCAGGAGGATGCCCGCGCGGGTTCGTTTGTTGCCCGTACTGCCCGCTTTATGCTGCATGCCCAGGTGGAGGCGGGAACGTTATGCCCGATAACCATGACCTTCGCCGCAACGCCGCTGCTACAGCGCGCGCTGCCCACCGTCTTTAGCGACTGGCTGCCGCCGTTGCTCAGCGACCGCTATGACCCGCATCTGGCGCCCGGCGATCAGAAGCGTGGGTTGCTGATTGGTATGGGAATGACCGAAAAACAGGGCGGTTCCGATGTGCTCAGTAATACCACCCGAGCGGAAAAAACGGCGGAAGGATTCTATCGGCTGGTGGGCCATAAATGGTTCTTCTCGGTGCCGCAGAGCGATGCGCATCTGGTATTAGGCCAGACGCCGGGCGGGCTCTCCTGCTTCTTTGTGCCGCGTTTTTTACCCGATGGTCAACGCAATGGCGTGCGTCTTGAGAGGCTGAAAGATAAATTAGGCAACCGCTCTAACGCCAGTAGCGAAGCCGAATTCTTTGACGCCTGCGGGTGGCTGATAGGCGAAGAAGGCGACGGCGTGCGGCAAATTCTCAAGATGGGCGCGCTGACCCGCTTCGACTGCGCCGCCGGCAGCCATGCCCTGATGCGCCGCGCTTACTCGGTGGCGCTGTATCATGCGCTGCAGCGTCAGGCGTTCGGCAAGAATCTGGCCGATCAGCCGATGATGCGTCAGGTGCTGGGCCAGATGGCGCTGCGTCTTGAAGGACAAACCGCTTTTCTGTTCCGTCTGGCTCGCGCCTGGGATCGGCGCGACGATGCGCATGAAGTGCTATGGGCCCGGTTATTTACCCCGGTCGCCAAGTTTGCTATCTGTCGCGCCGGTATACCGTTTGTCGCCGAGGCGATGGAAACGCTGGGCGGTATCGGTTATTGCGAAGAGAGCGAGCTCCCACGTTTATACCGTGAGATGCCGGTGAATAGTATCTGGGAAGGCTCCGGCAATATTATGTGTCTCGACGTGATGCGGGTACTTAGCAAGCAGCCGGCGGCGCTAGAAATGCTGGCGGCGGAGTGTGCGGAAGTCAAAGGGCAAAATCGCCATTACGATCGCGCGTGGCGACAGCTTCAGCAACTTTTACGGCGGCCGGTTGAGGCGCAGGGACGAGAAATAGCGCGTCTGGTGTATTGCCTGGGGACGGGTGCGCAGATGCTGCGCTT
The DNA here is from genome assembly GCF_040064495.1 of Klebsiella sp. CN_Kp097. Classification (NCBI taxonomy): domain Bacteria; kingdom Pseudomonadati; phylum Pseudomonadota; class Gammaproteobacteria; order Enterobacterales; family Enterobacteriaceae; genus Klebsiella; species Klebsiella sp. CN_Kp097. Next base: position 20,434 of record NZ_JBEAIL010000008.1, read on the forward strand.
TGCGTCGCCGCCGCTGGCCCAGGCATGGTGCCGAATGATGCTGGATACGCGAGGAAGTGTCCGCCTGGACGCTCAACTGCTTGACGATGCGCTGCTGCGAGCAATGGGGCGCGGACGACAGCCGTCTCAGGCGTAGAGAATGGCCTGCACCCGCCAGCTATCCGGCTGCGGCTCTTCATACATCTGAACGATACGATACCAGGAAGCGCCCTGCTCATCGGCTTTTACGGCAATGGCGTGCTCGACATCCTGCTGACTGCCGGAGATATTATTGACGGAAATCAGACCAATTTCGTTCAGGCCGGTGACGCAATCCGCACTGGCGAATTCGGCTGACTGAGCGGAAGTATTGGCCGTCGCGGTGGTCAGCAACAGGCTGGGTAAGGTCAGTGATCGTTTCATCGTCAGCTCCATTTCACGTAATCCCGAGGGCAGTCCGTTTGCTAACGTTCTGCCAAAAAGGCTGGCCGAACGTTATTATGCGCAGGAGAACGTGAATGGACGCAAAGCAGTGTAAAGCTGGTTAAAAACGCATCACACCGCTATTTATGATACAGAATCGCTTGCGAATACCACTGGCCGGGAACCATGGTGTCATCGATCATGACGATGACGTAGTAATCCGCTTTTGCGGCTTCTGCTTTGGCTTTCAACGCGGTCTCGACATCCATCGGCGAACCGTACATTAGCACGCTGACGGTACCTATCTTTTGCAGGCCCTCAGTCTGATTGCGACGAATCTCCTGCGGATGATCGCTTGCCGGCGGCGGTGCCTCCGGCGTACCCTGCAGGACACTACATCCGCTTAAGGCGAGAGCCAGTAACCACGGTGTAAACCTACGCATGACCATATCTCGTTTCCTGATAGTGATAGTGTAGTGGTAGCCTGAACATCATTTCTGGGGAATGTTCCCGAATTGTTATCTATCGCGCGATTTTCGAATGAAAATGTTATGAAAGCGTAACCGAGCTCTCAACATTATAATTCACGGCAAAAGCAGAATTTTGGTGGTTGCTTTTTGCGCATTGCGTGATGCCACTATAAAGAAGGAGACGATAAATGATAACACTCGAAATGCGCAATCTGGCGGGCGGTGAAGCGATCCATGCCTGTCCGGCTGGGATGGCGGATAAGCCTCTGCCAGTTATCGTCTTTTATCACGGTTTTACCTCTTCTAAGCTGGTCTACAGCTACTTCGCCGTCGCGCTGGCTGAAGCCGGTTTCCGGGTGATTATGCCGGATGCCGCCGAACATGGCGCGCGTTTTCGCGGCGACGAGGAGGGGCGAATGCAGCGTTTTTGGCCGATCCTGCGACAGAATTTTCTTGAATTTCCCGCCCTGCGAGACGCGATTATCGCTGAGGGATGGCTGGAAGATGAACGGCTGGCGGTGGCCGGCGCATCAATGGGCGGCATGACCGCGCTCGGTATCATGACCCATCATCCGGAGCTAAAATGCGTGGCCTGCCTGATGGGCTCAGGCTATTCCAGCAGCCTCGCGCAGACGCTGTTTCCGTCGCCCGGATTCGATACGGCAAGCCTGGCGGAGTGGGACGTGACTCATCAGTTAGCGGCGCTAGCCGACAAGCCGCTGCTGCTGTGGCACGGCGACGCAGACGACGTGGTTCCGCCCGGCGACACATTTCGCCTGCAGCAGGCGTTAACGCAGAGCGGCCTGGCAACTAACCTGACCTGCCAGTGGCAAAAGGGCGTGCGCCACCGCATTACCCCGGAAGCGCTGGACGCGACCACCGCCTTTTTCCGGCAGCATCTTTAAACGCGGATAACCTGCACGCCCTGATCCTCAAGCTGCTTGAGGATCGTTTCATCGGCCTGCTTGCCGGTGATAACCAGGTCGATTTGGCTGGCCTGGCTGAACAGCATCCCGGCGCGTTCGCCGACTTTGCTGCTATCGACCAGTACCGCCAGTTTGCCAACGACGTTAAGCATTTTCTGCTCGGCCATCGCGGTCAACATATCGGTTTTGTACAATCCCTCGGCGGTTAACCCTTTGCCGCTGGTGAACATCCAGTGCCCGGCATACAGGCTGTTTTCGCTACCCTGCGGGCTGAGGGTGATGAAGTGGCTGTGGTTATATTGCCCCCCCATAATGATGACGCTGTCATGCTCCTGGTCAATCAGATAGTTGGCCAGCGGCAGGTAGTTGGTGATGATCTGCACCGGTTTGCCGCATAATTCACGGCCAAGCAGGAAGGCGGTGGAGCCGCAGTTGATAACGATGCTTTCGCCCGGAGAAACCAGCTGCGAGGCGGCGCGGGCAATCCGCACTTTCTCATCGTGGTTTTGCGCCTGATGAATGTTCATTGGCGACCAACGTGGGCGCTGTTCGCTGATGGCTTCCGCGCCATTACGGACCTTTTTCAGCTTGCCGTTTTCATCCAGCTTATTGATATCGCGTCTTGCCGTCGCCGGAGAGATGCCGAGGCGGGAGATTACCTGTTCAACGGTGACAAATCCCGTTTGCGCCAGCAAATCCAGTAAAATTTGATGTCTTTGCGCTTCAGTCATGAGCGAATCCGATTAAAAGTGACAAGCAAAGATGATATTTGAAATTAACGCTAAATACTAATGTGGAAAGGGAATTCCGGCGGGCGCGCCCGCCGGAATAGGATTACAAAAAGGATTTGAACGGCAGGTCTGGCTCAATGGTAAAGCAGTCATCGAATCCGCGTGGGTAGTGGTATTCGAAATTGTCTTTATCCAGCGGCCAGGTAAATTTACCGCCGACCTGCCAGATAAACGGCTTGAAGCCGTATTTCAGACGATCCTTTTTCATCTCCCACAGTACGCGGATCTCCTGTGGGTCGGCCTGGAAGTTGGACCAGATATCATGGTGGAACGGAATGACCACTTTGGCATTTAGCGATTCCGCCATGCGCAGGATATCGGCGCTGGTCATTTTGTCGGTGATACCGCGCGGGTTTTCCCCATAGGAACCGAGGGCGACGTCAATCTGATGCTCGTTACCGTGCTTCGCATAGTAGTTGGAATAGTGTGAGTCGCCGCTGTGGTACAGGTTGCCGCCCGGCGTTTTGAACAGATAGTTGACCGCGCGCTGGTCCATGCCGTCCGGCAGCACGCCGGCGGCTTTTTGATCGGCTGGCAGGGTAATGAGCGCAGTACGATCGAATGCGTCGAGCGCGTGGATCTCAATATCTTTGATCTTCACCACATCGCCAGGTTTCATGACGATGCAGCGTTCTGCCGGCACGCCCCAGCCAATCCACAGGTCAACGCAGGTTTTCGGCCCGATAAACGGCACATCGGCGGCGCAGTTTTGCATCACCGCGGCGGCGACGTTAACGTCGATATGATCGTTGTGATCGTGCGTCGCCAGCACGGCGTCAATTTGACGGATGGCGAAAGGATCGAGCACGAATGGCGTAGTGCGCAGGTTCGGCTGCAGTTTTTTCACCCCGGCCATGCGCTGCATCTGGTGGCCGGTTTTCATCAGCGGATTACCGTGGCTCTGCTTACCGGTGCCGCACCAGAAATCGACGCAAATATTAGCGCCGCCTTCCGATTTAAGCCAAATACCGGTGCATCCCAGCCACCACATGGCAAAGGTGCCCGGCGCAACCTGCTCTTGTTCGATCTCTTCATTCAGCCAGCTGCCCCATTCCGGGAAAGTGCTCAAAATCCAGGATTCACGGGTGATGGTTTGCACTTTACTCATCTATCTCTTCCTCTTTTATTTCAAAAGTAATCAATCGGTGATTTGTTTTGATTGATATTGTCACTGTTTTTTCAGGAATGCAATCGGCTATTTTCGATAAAAAGCGCTGATATCGTTGCGCTAACGCGCTGATAAGCCCTGAGTTTAATATCATGGATGTATGTATATTGTTGATATTAGTGGTTTGTTTGGTTGTGATATGACGTAATGGAAAATACACGCATAAAAAATGTGATTATTTGCGTGATGCGTCACATTTAATCAAATTCAATCTTGTTGTGATTGTTTTTGATTATTAGAGTGAGGGCGACGACAACTGCTGAGCGTCATGCGCGTTCAAAGCCTTCCTCTTCTGGAGTGTGTTATGGAGATCCTCTACAACATCTTTACCGTCTTCTTTAATCAGGTAATGACTAATGCCCCGCTGCTGCTGGGTATCGTGACCTGCCTTGGCTATATCTTGTTGCGTAAAAGCGTCAGCGTGATTATCAAAGGCACGATCAAAACCATCATTGGTTTCATGCTGTTACAAGCCGGCTCTGGCATTCTTACCAGCACCTTTAAGCCGGTGGTGGCGAAAATGTCAGAGGTTTATGGCATCAATGGCGCGATTTCCGATACCTACGCCTCAATGATGGCGACCATCGACCGGATGGGTGAAGCCTATAGCTGGGTGGGGTATGCGGTGCTGTTGGCCCTGGCGCTAAACATCTGTTACGTCCTGCTGCGCCGCATTACCGGCATCCGCACCATTATGCTGACTGGCCATATCATGTTTCAGCAGGCGGGGCTGATTGCGGTCTCTTTCTTCATTTTCGGCTACTCCATGTGGACGACCATTATCTGTACCGCGGTACTGGTCTCCCTGTACTGGGGGATCACCTCCAACATGATGTTCAAGCCGACTCAACTGGTTACCGACGGTTGCGGCTTCTCTATCGGGCACCAACAGCAGTTTGCCTCGTGGATTGCCTATAAAGTGGCGCCGTATCTGGGGAAAAAAGAGGAGAGCGTCGAAGACCTCAAACTGCCCGGTTGGCTCAATATCTTCCACGACAACATCGTCTCTACCGCGATTGTGATGACCATTTTCTTTGGCGCCATTCTGCTCTCCTTTGGTATCGACGTTGTACAGGCGATGGCGGGCAAAACCCACTGGACGGTCTATATCCTGCAGACCGGTTTCTCCTTCGCCGTGGCCATTTTCATCATTACCCAGGGCGTGCGTATGTTCGTCGCCGAGCTGTCCGAAGCCTTTAATGGCATCTCTCAGCGCCTGATCCCCGGCGCTGTGCTGGCGATCGACTGCGCCGCTATCTATAGCTTCGCGCCGAATGCCGTGGTCTGGGGCTTTATGTGGGGCACCATCGGCCAACTGATTGCCGTGGGTATTCTCGTCGGCGTTGGTTCCTCCATCCTGATCATCCCGGGCTTTATCCCAATGTTCTTCTCTAACGCGACGATTGGCGTCTTTGCTAACCACTTCGGCGGCTGGCGCGCGGCGCTCAAAATCTGTCTGGTGATGGGCATGATTGAAATCTTCGGCTGCGTGTGGGCGGTGAAGTTGACCGGAATGAGCGCCTGGATGGGCATGGCGGATTGGTCAATCCTGGCGCCGCCGATGATGCAGGGCTTCGCCTCGATAGGGCTGGCGTTTATGGCCGTCATTATTCTGATTTCACTGGCTTATATGTTCTTCGCCGGCCGCGCGCTGCGCGCCGAGGAAGACGCGGAAAAACAACTGGCAGAAGCCTCTGCTCAATAAGGAGTTCTGATTATGACCGTACGTATTCTGGCTGTGTGTGGCAACGGGCAAGGTAGTTCCATGATCATGAAAATGAAGGTGGACCAGTTCCTGACGCAATCAAACATCGACCACACGGTGAACAGCTGCGCGGTAGGTGAGTATAAAAGCGAGCTAAACGGCGCGGATATCATTATTGCCTCGACCCACATCGCAGGCGAAATCACCGTCACTGGCAATAAATATGTGGTTGGCGTGCGCAATATGCTGTCGCCTGCGGATTTCGGCCCAAAACTGCTTGAAGTGATCAAAGCCCACTTCCCGCAGGATGTGAAATAAGGAGCCGCCATGAAACTTCATGATTCTCTGGCGCAGAACCACTCCATACGCCTGCAGGCGGAGGCGGAAAGCTGGCAGGAGGCGGTGAAAATCGGCGTCGATCTGCTGGTGGCCGCCGACGTAGTGGAACCGCGTTACTACCAGGCGATCCTCGATGGCGTCGCACAGCATGGTCCCTATTTTGTTATCGCGCCGGGCCTGGCGATGCCTCATGGGCGTCCGGAAGAGGGCGTTAAGAAAACCGGCTTTGCGCTGGTGACGCTAAAAAAACCGCTGATTTTCAATCACGAAGATAACGACCCGGTCGACATTCTGATCACCATGGCGGCAGTTGACGCCACCACCCACCAGGAGGTGGGCATCATGCAGATCGTTAACCTGTTTGATGATGAAGCCAATTTCGACCGTTTACGCGCCTGCCGCACCGAGCAGGAAGTGCTGGATTTAATTGAAAACGCCACTGCGGCGGCTGTTTAAGAGGGAGTTGATACGATGTCTCAGTTACCAATGTTGCAGGTTGCGCTGGATAACCAAACCCTGTCTCACGCCTATGAGACCACCCGCCTGATCGCCGAAGAGGTGGATATCATTGAAGTGGGCACGATTCTCTGCGTCGGCGAAGGGGTGCGCGCGGTGCGCGATCTGAAAGCGCTGTACCCGCATAAAATCGTGCTGGCGGATGCCAAAATCGCCGATGCCGGAAAAATCCTGTCGCGGATGTGCTTTGAAGCTAACGCTGACTGGGTGACCGTGATCTGCTGCGCCGATATCAACACCGCCAAGGGGGCGCTGGATGTCGCCAAAGAGTTCAATGGCGACGTACAAATTGAACTGACCGGCTTCTGGACCTGGGAGCAGGCGCAGGCGTGGCGCGATGCGGGCATTCAGCAGGTGGTCTATCACCGCAGCCGCGACGCGCAGGCCGCGGGCGTGGCGTGGAGCGAGGCGGATATCAGTGCGATTAAGCGTCTTTCCGATATGGGCTTCAAAGTCACCGTGACCGGCGGACTGGCGCTGGAAGACCTGCCGCTGTTCGCCGGTATCCCTATTCACGTCTTTATTGCCGGGCGCAGCATCCGCGATGCCGCCTCGCCGGTGGAAGCGGCTCGCCAGTTTAAACGCTCTATCGCCCAGCTGTGGGGTTAAGGAGCGGTTATGTTGTCGAAACAAATTCCGCTCGGTATCTATGAAAAAGCGCTCCCCGCCGGGGAGTGCTGGCTGGAGCGGTTACAGCTGGCGAAAGCGCTGGGTTTTGATTTTGTTGAAATGTCGCTTGATGAAACCGATGCCCGTCTCGCCCGGCTGGACTGGAGCCAGGAGCAGCGCCTCGCGCTGGTCAAGGCGGTAGCCGAAACCGGCGTCCGGGTACCATCGATGTGCCTTAGCGCCCATCGTCGTTTTCCGCTCGGCAGCGAAGATGACGCGGTGCGCAAGCAGGGGCTGGACATCATGCGTAAAGCCATTCAGCTGGCGCAGGATGTGGGGATTCGGGTGATCCAACTGGCGGGCTACGATGTTTATTATCAGCAGGCGAATGATGAAACGCGCCGCCGTTTTCGTGAAGGCCTGAAAGAGAGCGTCGAAATGGCCAGCCGGGCTCAGGTCACGCTGGCGATGGAAATCATGGACTATCCGCTGATGAACTCGATCAGTAAGGCGCTGGGTTATGCCCACTACCTGAATAATCCGTGGTTCCAGCTTTATCCGGATATTGGCAATCTGTCTGCGTGGGATAACGACGTACAGATGGAATTGCAGGCCGGCATGGGGCATATCGTGGCGGTACATGTCAAAGATACGAAGCCCGGCGTCTTTAAAAACGTGCCGTTTGGTGAAGGGGTCGTCGATTTTGAACGTTGCTTCGAAACGCTCAAGCAGACAGGCTACTGCGGTCCGTATCTGATTGAGATGTGGAGCGAAACCACCGATGACCCGTCGGCGGAAGTCGCGAAAGCCCGTGACTGGGTGAAGGCGCGGATGGCCCGCGCAGGCCTGACGGAGGCGGCATAATGCAGCAGCTTAAACAGCAGGTATTTGCAGCTAATATGGATCTGCCGCGCTACGGGCTGGTGACCTTTACCTGGGGCAACGTTAGCGCAATCGACCGGCAGCGTGGGCTGGTGGTGATTAAGCCCAGCGGCGTAGCCTACGAGTCAATGGCCGTCGATGATATGGTGGTGGTCGATTTGCAGGGCAACGTGGTGGAAGGGCGCTGGCGTCCCTCTTCTGATACCGCTACCCACCTTGCGTTATACCGCCGTTATTCCGGCCTTGGCGGGGTGGTGCATACCCACTCGACGCACGCTACCGCCTGGGCGCAGGCGGGGCTGGCAATCCCGGCGCTCGGCACCACCCACGCGGACTACTTCTTCGGTGATATCCCCTGCACCCGGGCGCTCAGCGCACAGGAGGTGGAAGAGGCCTATGAGCTGAACACCGGGAAGGTGATTATCGAAACGCTGGGCGAGGCCAACCCGTTACATACGCCGGGAATTGTGGTGTATCAGCACGGGCCCTTCTCCTGGGGGAAAGATGCCCACGAGGCGGTGCACAATGCGGTGGTGATGGAAGAAGTGGCGCGAATGGCGTGGATCGCCCGCGGCATTAATCCGCAGCTACAGCCCATCGACAGCTGGCTAATGGAGAAACATTTTCTGCGTAAACACGGGCCTGACGCCTACTACGGGCAGAAGTAAGCTACGCGCTCCGGGGCTTTCACCTCAGGGTGAAGCAACTGGTCTGGCCCCGGAGCCGTTTTTAACCCTGACGATAGGCCGATGGCATACAGCGCATGCCGATGAGCGTCAGCAGACAGATAACCGCGCCGGCGTAAAACGTCGATGCGGCGCCGAAGCTTTCCCAGAGTATCCCCGCGCCGGTACTGGCCAGCAGCAGCGCCAGCCCGCTCATCAGGTTGAACATGCCGAATGCCGTACCGCGTAGTTCCGGCGGCGCGGTATGCGCAACCATGGCCGCCAGTAGGCCTTGAGTCATCCCCATGTGAATCCCCCACAGCGCGACGCCGATCAGCAGCGTGCTCCAGTGGCCGCTGAGCGCCAGCACGATATCGGCGAGGATCAGCACCAGCAGCCCCCATTGCAGCAGTTTACTGTGGCTCATGCTGTCAGAGAGCTTACCGAACGGGTAAGCCGTGAGGCTGTAGACCAGGTTCATCGCGACCATGACCAGTGGAATAGTAAACAGCGGGATCTCCATCTGCTGGGCGCGCAGTACCAAAAAAGCTTCGCTGAAGCGGGCGAGGGTGAAGATACTGCCGATCGCCACCACCCACCAGTAGGCGGCGGAGAGCTTTTTCAGGTTTTCGCGCTTCAGCGGATTGCTACGTTTGTGCGCGATGGCGGATTTCGGCTCCTGCAGGCCAAAGCCCAGTAGAGCAATGGATAGTACGGCGGGAATGACCGCCACCCAGAAGATAGCGTGAAAATCGTTGGCCCAGATGAACATCAGCAGCACCGCCAGCAGCGGGCCGAGAAAGGCGCCGACGGTATCCAGCGCCTGGCGTAACCCGTAGGCAGCGCCACGGATCTCCGGCGGTGTTACGTCGGCGACCAGCGCATCGCGCGGCGCTCCGCGGATACCTTTTCCGACGCGGTCGATCATGCGGGCGCTAAATACCACCCCGGCGCTCGGCGCGAGGGCAAACAGCGGTTTACTCAGCGCCCCCAGCCCGTAGCCAAGCAGCGCCAGCCCTTTGCGTTTGCCAACGTAGTCGCTAATGACGCCGGAGAAGACTTTGAGAATTAAGGCGGTGGCTTCGGCTAGCCCTTCGATAAGACCGATAATAATGACGCTGGCGCCGAGCGTGGTGGCCATAAACAGCGGGAGCAGGCTGTGGATCATCTCGGATGAGACATCCATTAGCAGGCTGACGCCGCCGAGCACCCAAACTCCTTTCGGGATGCGACCTAACGTCGCGAAACGCGGGACCATCAATCACTCCTGATTAACAAACGGTGAATTGATGATTAAATCAGGTTGCGATGACGCTGGTAAGTCAGTTTGGAAAATAATTCTCAATTGCGTTTACATCGGCTATCGCTTCGCCCCTCGTGAGGAGAGGCGAAGCATCGACCTGGGTTAGCGGTAAATAGCGGCGCTGGCATGAATAAGGCCATTGCTCTGCGGTTCGTGAATCAGGATTGGCTGGAAGTACTTCGCTCCCAGGGCATCGCTTTCCTGGTTCAGGGCCTGGTCGGCCTCTTGCTCGCTAGCCATATTATGGTTGATATAAATTACGCCCAGACTCTGCACATCGTCCATGTTGCGAGCCTGACGCCCATCGATTTTGATGGCTGCCAGCGCGTTGGCGCTAAGGAGTAGCGCAGCCATAACGGCGATGATAATGCTTTTCATAGAACGCTCCTTACTGACAGTACGGGTAAAACGCTGGACTCCTCTTGCTGGTGTCTGGCCATTGATTAAATTGTAATCGCTGGCGCGTCGCCTGATAGCGACCTTTTCTGATGCAGTTGTTCAAAAAAATGCCGCGTTCGTTATTGGTTAATTTTAAATCACCCACTTAGCCCAGCTTGGCGCTTAGTGCGAATTATTTGTGCAAATGCGCTTGTGTTCCTGGGGGGGCGCAATTAGAATGACGCGTCAATTTTTCAGCCGCCCTTTAACACGTTCCTTGCCTCCATGGGCCGCGGCTGACCCAGACAGGAGGCTGAATAATCCGTAAGGAGCAATTCGATGCGTCATTACGAAATCGTTTTTATGGTCCATCCTGACCAGAGCGAACAGGTTCCGGGCATGATCGAACGTTACACTGGTGCAATCACTGCAGCAGAAGGTACGATCCACCGTCTGGAAGACTGGGGCCGCCGTCAGCTGGCTTATCCGATCAACAAACTGCACAAAGCTCACTACGTTCTGCTGAACGTTGAAGCGCCGCAGGAAGCGATCGATGAGCTGGAAACTAACTTCCGCTTCAACGACGCCGTTATCCGCAGCATGGTAATGCGTACTAAGCACGCTGTTACCGAAGCATCTCCGATGGTTAAAGCGAAAGACGAGCGCCGTGAGCGTCGTGAAGATTTCGCTAACGAAACCGCAGATGATTCTGAAGCTGGGGATTCTGAAGAGTAATCCTGATGACCAACCGTCTGGTGTTGTCCGGCACCGTGTGCAGGATGCCCCTTCGAAAGGTCAGCCCGTCAGGAATTCCTCATTGCCAGTTCGTGCTTGAGCATCGTTCTGTGCAGGAGGAAGCCGGTTTTCACCGGCAGGCGTGGTGCCAAATGCCCGTTATTATTAGCGGACACGAGAACCAGGCCATTACTCACAGTATAACGGTCGGTAGCGCAGTCACCGTTCAAGGGTTCATTAGTTGCCATAAGGCAAAGAACGGCTTGAGTAAAATGGTTCTGCATGCCGAGCAGATTGAATTGATAGATTCTGGAGACTAGCCATATGGCACGTTATTTCCGTCGTCGCAAGTTCTGCCGTTTCACCGCGGAAGGCGTTCAAGAGATCGACTATAAAGATATCGCTACGCTGAAAAACTACATCACCGAAAGCGGTAAGATTGTCCCAAGCCGTATCACCGGTACCCGTGCAAAATATCAGCGTCAGCTGGCTCGCGCTATCAAACGCGCACGCTACCTGTCCCTGCTGCCGTACACTGATCGTCATCAGTAATCGGTCACGGTCCATTAATACGACTTTGAGAGGATAAGGTAATGCAAGTTATTCTGCTTGATAAAGTAGCAAACCTGGGTAGCCTGGGTGATCAGGTAAACGTTAAAGCGGGCTATGCTCGTAACTTCCTGGTACCACAGGGTAAAGCTGTTCCAGCTACCAAGAAAAACGTTGAGTTCTTCGAAGCGCGCCGCGCTGAACTGGAAGCCAAACTGGCTGACGTTCTGGCCGCTGCTAACGCACGTGCTGAAGCAATCAACGCACTGGGCACCGTTACCATCGCGTCCAAATCTGGCGACGAAGGTAAACTGTTCGGTTCCATCGGTACTCGCGACATCGCTGACGCTGTTTCTGCAGCTGGCGTTGCCGTTGCGAAGAGCGAAGTTCGCCTGCCGAACGGCGTTCTGCGCACCACCGGTGAGCACGAAGTAGACTTCCAGGTTCACAGCGAAGTCTTCGCTAAACTGGTTGTTAACGTTGTAGCTGAGTAATTTTTTACTCAACTCACGTCGATGCGCCGGCCTTGTGCCGGCGTTTTGCTTTTTAGCGCCAGCCTGATTTTTATCTGGTATGGTAGCTATTCTCTCCACTTTCTGGATGATAAAATAAAACACGATTTTATTTCCGGTAAAGTTAATGGACGCTTCCTTTCCGACCCCCTCGATTTTTGCCAATAAAAAAGTAGCTTATGTCTGCGCGACCCTATGCTGTCTGCTGTGGGGCAGTTCTTATCCGGCGATTAAAAACGGCTATGAGCTTCTGCACATCGCCACCGATGATGTTCCCTCAAAAATTGTTTTTGCCGGATATCGCTTCCTGTTTGCGGGCTTATTGTTGCTGCTGTTTGCGCTGGCGCAGCGCAAACCCATCGCCCGGCTCACTGGCCGCCAGTGCGGGCAGCTGGCGATGCTGGGGCTGACGCAGACCGCTATCCAGTACGCCTTCTTCTACGTTGGCCTGGCATTCACCACCGGAGTGAAGGGATCGATTATGAATGCCACCGGGACGTTCTTCAGCGTTCTGCTGGCGCATTTTATCTACCAGAATGACCGGCTCAGCTATAACAAAACTATCGGCTGCGTGCTGGGCTTCGTCGGCGTGATGTTGGTGAACTTCAACACCTCATTGGGCGATTTTAATTTTGTCTGGCAGGGGGATGGATTTGTCGTGCTGGCGGCGTTCATCCTCTCGGCGGCGACGCTCTACGGCAAACGCATCTCGCAAACCGTCGACCCAACGGTGATGACCGGCTGGCAACTGGCCTTCGGCGGCCTGGTGCTGGTGGCGGGCGGGTATTTGACCGGCGGGGAGCTACGGATGCACAGCCTGACCGCAGCGATGATCCTTGGCTATTTAACTCTGCTGTCGTCGATAGCTTTCGCACTATGGAGCGTGCTGCTCAAGCACAACCGCGTCAGTATGATTGCGCCGTTTAACTTTGTTATCCCGGTGGCCGGGACGGTGCTGTCAGCGATCTTTCTTGGCGAGAATATCTTTGAGTGGAAGTACGCGATCGCACTGGTGTTGGTATGCGTAGGGATCCGCTGGGTGAACAAAAACCAGGCGCGTTAGGCCGGGTGTTCGACCCGGCCTAAGCGAAGTGTTTATCGCGCGCGCACGAAGCTGCCGTTCGACTGGCGGGTGAACAGCACCTGCTGGCCGTTGCCGGTATCGATAGTGAGGCCGGTGACGACGCCGTTGGCGTTCTGGCGAATTTGCACCGTTTGTCCACTTTGCAAGGTGCTTAATGGTTTGCCGGCGCCTTCGACCTGCGCCATGGCATAGACGTCAGTGGCTGGCAGACCGTGGTCGCGGAACAGCTGCGCCAGCGTTTTGCCGGATTCAATCCGGTAGGTGCGCCACTGCTGTTCGATGCCCGGAGCAGACTGCTGCTGCGCCGGCTGCTGGTACGGCTGAGAAGAGGAAGCGGTTTGCGTCTGGTCCGGCTGTTCATCCTGAATGGCTTCAGGCGCCACAGGCGCAACCTGGTCGGCATCGCTGACCGTCGGTGTATTGGTGATTGGCGGAAGCGGCACGGCCTGATTGCCCGAACCTTGCGGCTGAGACTGGGACTGCAGATCGAGATTAGCTTCGCGGCTGGCCTGGGTCGGCGTGCTGTTATCGCCGGAGGGGAGCAGGAAACCAATAATGACCAGCAGGAAGCCGGCGATGATGCCGCGGCGATGCATGGGCGGTAGCGGATCCATGAGACGAAGTTGATCCGGGGCGTGCCAGATCTTCGCCAGGGTAGATGTCAATTCAAAGCGCCCGGGCATGGCTTTCCTCCTGCTCCGCATATTTTTATCCTGCTTATGAGTATAGACGGCTAACGTCCTGAAGGTAGAGGTTAACCTGATATCGCCTATTGTTTCTGTTTCGCTGAGATTTGTCATCATCCGCCGACAAAGTTTTACCCATTCCTCTATGGCTGTTATGCTTTCGAACGCTTTTCTCAAGATGTTTATCACCCAAAAAAGGAACAAAGATGGCAACCCCGACTTTTGACACTATCGAAGCGCAGGCAAGTTACGGTATCGGCTTGCAGGTTGGACAACAACTGAGCGAATCCGGCCTGCAGGGGCTGCTGCCGGAAGCGCTGGTTGCCGGCATTGCCGATGCGCTGGAAGGTAATCAGCCGCAGGTGCCGGTTGAAGCCGTACACCGCGCGCTGCGTGAAATCCATGAACGCGCTGACGCCGTGCGTCGCGAGCGCTTCCAGGCGATGGCCGCTGATGGCCAGAAATACCTCGATGAAAACCGTGAAAAAGAAGGCGTGAACAGCACTGAATCCGGCCTGCAGTTCCGCGTACTGACGCAGGGCGAAGGCCCGATCCCGGCGCGCACCGACCGCGTACGCGTTCACTACACCGGCAAACTTATCGACGGTACCGTGTTCGATAGCTCCGTGGCCCGCGGCGAACCGGCTGAATTCCCGGTGACCGGCGTGATCGGCGGCTGGATCGAAGCGCTGACTCTGATGCCGGTGGGTTCCAAATGGGAACTGACTATTCCGCACAACCTGGCTTATGGCGAGCGCGGCGCGGGTGCTTCTATCCCGCCATTCAGCACCCTCATCTTTGAAGTTGAGCTGTTGGACATTATTTAAGCACCAGGGGCTTCCTCTCCTGTCAGGGGGAGGGAGCCAATAAAAACAGTGTAAAATCCTTAAGTTATAAATTTATTGGAATTTTGTATTGCATATAAGTTCGTTGAGTGTATTTTTGTGAGCTGTTTCGCGTTACATTGGTGATATAACACTCACTTTAAACATAAAATTAACATTATATCTAAATCATAGTATTCATCCCTCCGATTCTTACCTAATATCGATAAACCCTCTTGCCAGGGTTGCGACAAATGACAGGCCAACAGAGCCTGAACAACACAGACAGGTACAACAGGAAGAAAATCACATGGTAGATCAGGTCAAAGTCGTTGCCGACGAGCAGGAGACGACTGAACAATCGCTACGGCGAAATCTCACTAACCGGCATATTCAGCTTATTGCTATCGGCGGGGCGATCGGCACCGGGCTGTTTATGGGGTCTGGCAAGACCATCAGTCTCGCCGGGCCATCCATTATTTTTGTTTATATGATCATCGGTTTTATGCTGTTTTTCGTCATGCGTGCAATGGGCGAATTACTGCTGTCGAACCTCGAATATAAATCATTCAGTGATTTCGCCTCCGACCTGTTAGGGCCGTGGGCGGGGTATTTTACCGGCTGGACCTACTGGTTCTGTTGGGTGGTCACCGGGATGGCGGACGTTGTCGCCATCACCGCCTACGCGCAGTTCTGGTTCCCCGGGCTTTCTGACTGGGTCGCTTCGTTAGCGGTTATCCTGCTGCTGCTGGGCCTGAACCTCGCAACCGTGAAGATGTTTGGCGAAATGGAGTTCTGGTTCGCGATGATCAAAATCGTCGCCATCGTGGCGCTGATCGTGGTCGGCCTGGTGATGGTGATGATGCACTTTAAATCGCCGACCGGCGTTGAAGCTTCATTCGCGCATCTGTGGAATGACGGCGGCTGGTTCCCGAAAGGCCTCAGCGGTTTCTTTGCCGGCTTCCAGATAGCGGTATTCGCCTTCGTGGGGATTGAGCTGGTGGGTACTACCGCGGCGGAAACCAAAGACCCGGAAAAATCGCTGCCGCGGGCGATCAACTCCATCCCGCTGCGTATCATTATGTTCTACGTCTTCGCGCTGATTGTGATTATGTCGGTGACGCCGTGGAGCTCCGTCGTGCCGAGCAAGAGCCCGTTCGTTGAGCTGTTTGTTCTGGTCGGCCTGCCGGCTGCCGCCAGCCTGATCAACTTCGTGGTACTGACTTCCGCTGCCTCTTCCGCTAACAGCGGAGTGTTCTCCACCAGCCGTATGCTGTTCGGTCTGGCGCAGGAAGGCCAGGCGCCGAAAATGTTCGCCAAGCTGTCTAAACGCGCGGTGCCGGCGAAGGGCTTAACCTTCTCCTGCATGTGCCTGCTGGGCGGCGTGGTGATGCTGATGGTCAACCCGAGCGTGATTGCCGCGTTCACCATGATCACCACGGTGTCGGCGATTCTGTTCATGTTCGTCTGGACCATTATCCTCTGCTCTTACCTGGTCTATCGTAAAAAGCGTCCGCAGCTGCACGAGAAGTCCATCTATAAGATGCCGCTGGGTAAAGTGATGTGCTGGGTGTGCATGGCCTTCTTCGTCTTCGTACTGGTGCTGTTGACGCTGGAAGATGATACCCGCGAAGCGCTGATGGTTACCCCGCTGTGGTTTGTTCTGCTGGGCGCGGGCTGGCTGTTTGCCGGTAAAAAACGTCTGGCGAAATAAAAAAGGCCACCCGGAGTGGCCAATAAACTGACAATGTCGAGAGGGCGCCTGCGGGCGCCTTTTTTTATGGTTTTCCGGCGAGGGCACGCGGGAACAGCACGTTATTTTCCAGACTGATGTGCTCCATCAGGTCGTCAATCATCTCGTTAATGCCGTTGTACATCGCTTTCCAGGTGGTGCAGGCTTCCGGCGGCGGTGTCACGTTATGGGTGATGTGCTTGATGACTTCCAGCAGTTCGCCCGCTTCGTCGTGCTCGCTTTCCATCACGCTGATAGGACCACCGGCCTGAGTTCCCATCCCCTGCTTGATCATCGGGAACAGGATCTGCTCCTCTTTCATCATGTGGCTGGAGAGTTCCTGGTGCAGCATGGTCAGATATTTGGTTAGCCCTTTTGGCACGTTCGGTTTATCGGCGTGGACGCGTTCAACCTTGGTTGCCTGCAGGATCAGTTCCGGCAGCTGTTCGCGGTGGCGATCATGATAGCGAACGATGATGTGGTCGATGATGTCGGCGAACGGCGCGGCGCGCCAGTCGCGCTCGACCGGCTGCTCGGCCAGTTTCGCCAGCTCGGCTTCAATCACCGCAACATCCAGCGCTTTGCGCGTCGCCGCGCGCTCCAGGGTTTGTTTGCCGCCGCAGCAGTAATCCATATCGTATTTACGGAACAGCGCGGAGGCGCGCGGGATGCTCAGCGCCAGCTCGCCCAAAGGTTGGTCACGGAAAGCCATAGCAATTACCTCGTCATCAAAAATATAAGATGCATATTAAATGCATCTTATATCGATGGGAATACCCCTTTGGGATACCAGGCTATTTTTTTGGCTCAACGCGCAGTTCCTGCAGGACCGGTTTCTCCGGGCGGGCGCGAACCGCCGACACCACGCCGAGCACCAGCAGCAGGATACCGCTGAGCGTCAGCAGCGGCGGCAGGCTCTGGCGGAGAAGGAAGGTGTACAGCAAACCGGCCAGCGTCTCGAAGACGATCAGCGGCCCGAGGATCACCGTCGGCAGACGCTGGCTGGCAATATTCCAGCACAGTGCGCCGACCCATGAACAGAGTACGGCGATCGCCAGCATCAGGACGATGAACACCGCCGGGCGCGGGCCGAAGGGGAGCGGGAAGTCGATATGCTGGCTCTGCAGCCACCCACAGGCGGCGATATAACCGACCAGCGAGACCGGAAGGGTGACCAACGCCTGCGCGGTAGCCCACATCATTGGCGGCTTATCCGGGTTTTCACGCAGCCAACGAGCGTTGCGCAGGGCATACCACGCCCAGCAGACGACGGAGATCAGCGCGAGAACAATGCCCGAACCATAGCGCCACGGGCTGAAATCAGGAAGCCCGTGCTGTAGCTCCGCCACGTTGACGCACACCAGCCCCAGGGCAATACAGATTAGCGCCGGAAATAGCCGCCGCCACGGCAGCTTGCCATCGCGCTTGCTATAAAGCAGGTTGGCGCACACCGGCAGTACTACCGGCAGGGTGCCGATAATCATTGTCGATACCGGCGCGCCGGTGCGCTGAATGGCACTGGCCAGACAGAAGTAATAGATCAGGTTCCCCATCATGGTCAGCGCCAGCGCGGTCCACCAATCCTTGCCGTTCAGCTGGCGTAGACGCGCGCGGCCGAGCCACGCCAGCGGCAGGGCGATAAGTCCCAGCGCCAGATAGCGCCCCATCGACTGCAGCACCGCCGGATATTCCGGCACCAGCAACGGGCCGACGAAAATCAGCCCCCACATTAACCCCGCCAGCAGGGCATACAACACGCCGCTAATCATGATGACATCCATCTTCAGTTTGCTTGCGCCAAGTGTAGGAGGGTACGAGGGAAAGAATATTGTATGAGATTGCGCTTTAGCGCCCGGCGACCTGCTTTTGGTAACGCACCGGTGTGATGCCGTAGCGACGGGTGAAGGCGCGGGTTAAATGTGACTGGTCGGTTAACCCGGCGGCAATGGCCACTTCGGCGGCAGGCATGCCGTGGGTCAGAAACGCCTTGGCGCGCCACAGGCGAATCGCCATCAGCATCTGGTGCGGGGTAACGTGAAAGTGGGCTTTAAACTGGCGCTGGAAGTGATAGGGGCTGAGCGCTGCCACCTGCGCCAGTTCATCAAGGCTGACGGCGCGCATATAGTTATCGTGCAGGTAGTCGCGTACCCGATCGAAGCGGTGCGCCGCTTCCGGCGCCATTGGCGCATGGTGAGCCAGCGGGCGGAAGGTATCAACCAGGTCGAGCAGTATCCCCTGCTGCGCCAGCGGATCGTCTGCGTGCCACAGGCCGTAAATCAGTTGGCCGATTTGCCGGGCTCGCTGCGGCTCCTGGCGCACGACCTCGCTGAACCACCAGTGGCGAACGCCGGTGAAGGCCTCCAGCCGATCCGGCTCCAGATAAATCATCCGGTAGCGCCAGCCTTCGGCGGTTTCCGCCTCGCCGGTATGGAGCTCATCCGGATTCATGGTGACGATGGAATTGGCAGAGGCGACGTGCTGGCTGCCGCGATAGCGAAAGCGTTCGGCGCCTTGTTCAATCACGCCGATGCCGAAGGCTTCATGGGTATGCGGTTCAAAGGCATAACGGGAAATATGGGCGTGATAGAGCTCAACGCCGGGAAGTTGTTCGAGATGGCGAAAGCGCGCGTGGTCTTTTTCATCGCTAAATTGTGGTGGTACGCCCTGCATGCCGTGTCTCCCGACGATTCATCCCTTCAATATTAGAGATGAAGCGCCGGGACGCAACCGCAAAAACTGACAGGGAGCGGTTAAATGATGCCTTTAACGCTATCGGCAAGCGACGTGGTCGGGCGGCCAATCAGTTTGCTCAGAGTGCGGCTGTCGTCAAACAGTCCGCCTTTCGACGCGCCGGTATCGGAATCCGCCAGCATATCGGCAAGCCCGGCCGGCAGGCCGACGTTTTTCAGCGCGGCGGCGAAATCGGCTTCGCTGAGGTTTTGATAAACCACATTTTTCCCGCTTTGCTTGCTCAGCTCGGCAGCCAGTTCGCTCAGGGTCCAGGCGTTGTCCCCCGCCAGTTCGTAAACTTTCCCGGCATGGCCCTCACCGGCGATAACGTGAGCGGCGGCGGCGGCATAATCGGCACGGGTGGCGGAGGCGATTTTACCTTCGCCGGCGGCGCCGATAAACACGCCGTGTTCCAGCGCTGGCGGCGCGCTGGCTAAATAGTTTTCGGTATACCAGCCGTTGCGCAGCAGCGCGTAAGGAATACCGGAATCAGCCAGCATTTGTTCGGTTTCGATATGTTCGCCGGCCAGGCCCAGCGGTGAGGTATCGGCATGCAGCAGGCTGGTATAGGCGATAAATTTCACCCCAGCGGCTTTGGCGGCGTTAATGACGTTACGGTGCTGAACGGCGCGCTGGCCGACTTCGCTTGATGAGATTAATAGCAGTTTATCAACCCCTTGCAGCGCGGCGGTAAGCGCGGCTTCATCGCCGTACTCGGCCTGCCGCACAGTGACGCCCCGCTGGCTGAGCGCTTGCGCTTTCGCCGGGTTGCGGACAATCGCCACGATCTGGCTGGCGGGGACGGTTTTTAACAGATCATGCAGTACGTGCTGGCCAAGCTGGCCGGTGGCGCCGGTAATCGCGATCATAGGTCTTCTCCTTCGTGTTCATTGGCAGTTGTGGTAAGCTAACACCTTAACTAACTTTTAGTAAGTACGTACAAAAAGGTAAGTATAAAATGGCCGAACCGACGCTGAGCGACAAACTGCGCAACGGGAATCTGTTTGCTGAACAGTGCCCGTCGCGTGATGTGCTAAAACACGTGACCAGCCGCTGGGGCGTGTTGATTCTGGTGGCGCTACGCGAGGGGACCCACCGCTTTAGCGATCTGCGGCGCAAAATGGGCGGCGTCAGCGAAAAGATGCTGGCGCAGTCCTTACAGGCGCTGGAACAGGATGGCTTTATCGACCGTGTTTCATATCCGGTGGTGCCGCCGCATGTTGAATATAGCCTGACGTCGCTCGGCCTGCAGGTGAGCGAGAAGGTGGCGGCGCTGGCGGACTGGATCGAGCTGAATCTCCCCGCGGTGCTGGCTAACCACGGGGAGTGAAAATGTATCACTCCCTGTAACCCCGGATAGCGGCTGGCGCCTTATCCGGGCTACCGGCCAGCTCCGCTTTGTAGCCCCGGTAAGCGCAGCGCCACCGGGGAGATGTACCCGGATAGCGGCTGGCGCCTTATCCGGGCTACAGGCCAGCTTCG
>NZ_JBEAIL010000009.1:0-34592 GCF_040064495.1 Klebsiella sp. CN_Kp097
TTTTCTCTTCAACCGAACCGGCTGTTTGTGTGAAGTGATTCACATCTGCCGTGTCGATGGAGGCGCATTATAGGGAGTTCTCGAACGCCTGCAATAGAAAAATTGCAGAAAAATGACTGACTGCTGCATTCCCCAGCAAAACCCCGCTTTATACCCTTTTACACACAGAATTATCCACAGGAGCATGGCCAAAGAGGGCTCAAACCCCGCTACATCCACTGCCACATAAGGAGAGATTCATCGACTGAAAGAGAAAGATAAAAATTCGCGAGCGTTGCGCAAACGTTTTCGTTACAATGCCGCGCTATGACACGGATGCCCGGTTGGGTGCGTTAGGTGAGTTTTTAGGCAAAAACTCACCTAACGCTCTCTGTAATGTTCAAATCCTGGGGATTTAATACCATGCAACAACGTCGTCCAGTCCGCCGCGCTCTGCTCAGTGTTTCTGACAAGGCCGGTATCGTCGAATTCGCGCAGGCGCTTTCCGCTCGTGGTGTCGAGCTGCTGTCCACCGGCGGCACCGCTCGCCTGCTGGCAGATAAAGGCCTGCCGGTTACCGAAGTCTCTGACTACACCGGTTTCCCGGAAATGATGGATGGACGCGTGAAGACCCTGCATCCGAAAGTACACGGCGGCATCCTCGGTCGTCGCGGTCAGGATGACGGTATCATGCAGCAACACGGTATCGCGCCTATCGATATGGTTGTCGTTAACCTTTATCCGTTTGCCCAGACCGTCGCTCGTGAAGAGTGTTCGCTGGAAGACGCGGTGGAAAACATCGATATCGGCGGCCCGACCATGGTGCGCTCTGCGGCGAAGAACCATAAAGACGTCGCCATCGTGGTTAAGAGCAGCGACTACGACGCCATCATTAATGAGATGGACGCCAACGAAGGTTCCCTCACGCTGGACACCCGCTTCGACCTCGCCATTAAAGCCTTCGAACACACCGCCGCTTACGACAGCATGATCGCTAACTACTTCGGTAGCATGGTTCCGTCCTATCACGGCGAAAGCAAAGAAGCCGCTGGCCGCTTCCCGCGTACCCTGAATCTGAACTTCATTAAGAAGCAGGATATGCGCTACGGCGAAAACAGCCACCAGCAGGCTGCCTTCTATATAGAAGAGAATGTAAAAGAAGCCTCCGTGGCTACCGCCACCCAGCTGCAGGGCAAAGCGCTCTCCTATAACAATATTGCCGATACCGATGCGGCGCTGGAATGCGTGAAAGAGTTTAACGAGCCGGCCTGCGTTATCGTTAAGCATGCCAACCCGTGCGGCGTTGCCGTCAGCGACTCGATCCTCGACGCCTACGATCGCGCATACAAAACCGACCCAACCTCCGCGTTCGGCGGCATCATCGCCTTTAACCGCGAGCTGGATGCTGAAACCGCGCAGGCGATCATCTCTCGCCAGTTCGTCGAAGTGATCATCGCGCCATCCGCTAGCGAAGAAGCGCTGAAAATCACCGCCGCTAAGCAGAACGTCCGCGTACTGGTCTGCGGCCAGTGGGATGCTCGCGTCGCGGGTCTCGATTTCAAACGTGTCAATGGCGGCTTGCTGGTTCAGGACCGCGATCTCGGTATGGTCACCGCGGGCGAACTGCGCGTGGTTAGCAAACGTCAGCCGAGCGAGCAAGAGCTGCGCGATGCGCTGTTCTGCTGGAAAGTGGCGAAATTCGTCAAATCCAACGCCATCGTTTATGCCAAAGATAATATGACCATCGGTATAGGCGCCGGTCAGATGAGCCGCGTCTACTCAGCGAAAATTGCCGGGATTAAAGCCGGTGACGAAGGTCTGGAAGTGAAAGGTTCCGCCATGGCCTCTGACGCTTTCTTCCCGTTCCGCGATGGTATTGATGCCGCAGCCGCAGTAGGCATCACCTGCGTTATCCAACCGGGCGGTTCTATCCGCGACGAAGAAGTGATTGCCGCCGCGGACGAACATGGTATCGCCATGATCTTCACCGACATGCGCCACTTCCGCCATTAATTCACGGAGCAGCAGATGAAAGTATTAGTAATCGGCAACGGCGGGCGCGAGCACGCGCTGGCCTGGAAAGCGGCCCAGTCGCCGCTGGTTGATACCGTCTATGTCGCGCCGGGCAATGCGGGTACCGCGCTGGAGCCGGCGCTGCAAAACGTCGCCATCGGCGTCACCGATATTCCGGCCCTGCTACGCTTCGCGCAGGATGAGAAAATCGATCTGACGATCGTGGGTCCGGAAGCGCCACTGGTCATTGGCGTAGTAGACGCATTCCGTGCCGCAGGGCTCGCCATCTTCGGGCCAACCGAAGGCGCCGCGCAGCTGGAGGGTTCAAAAGCCTTCACCAAAGATTTCCTCGCTCGTCATCATATCCCGACGGCGGAATACCAGAACTTCACCGAAGTTGAGCCTGCGCTGGCTTATCTGCGGGAGAAAGGCGCGCCGATCGTCATCAAAGCCGACGGTCTGGCGGCAGGTAAAGGCGTTATCGTGGCGATGACCCTTGAGGAAGCCGAAGCGGCGGTCAAAGATATGCTGGCCGGTAACGCCTTTGGCGATGCAGGCCACCGCATCGTGATTGAAGAGTTCCTAGATGGCGAAGAAGCCAGCTTTATTGTCATGGTCGACGGCGAGCACGTCCTGCCGATGGCCACCAGCCAGGATCACAAGCGCGTCGGCAACGGCGATACCGGCCCGAACACCGGTGGTATGGGCGCTTACTCCCCGGCACCGGTGGTTACTGATGAAGTCCATCAGCGCACCATGGAGCGGATTATCTGGCCAACCGTTAAAGGTATGGCCGCTGAAGGTAACACCTATACCGGTTTCCTGTATGCCGGTCTGATGATCGACAAGCAGGGCAATCCGAAGGTTATTGAGTTCAACTGCCGTTTTGGCGATCCGGAAACCCAGCCGATCATGCTGCGCATGAAATCCGATCTGGTAGAGCTGTGCCTCGCCGCCAGCGCGGGCAAGCTGGACGAGAAAACTTCCGAGTGGGATAACCGCGCTTCGCTGGGCGTCGTGGTTGCCGCCGGTGGCTATCCGGGCAGCTACAACACGGGCGATGAGATCCACGGCCTGCCGCAGCAGGAAGCCGCAGACGGTAAAGTCTTCCATGCCGGCACCAAACTGGCAGACGACCAGCGCGTGGTCACCAACGGCGGGCGCGTGCTGTGCGTGACCGCGCTGGGTGACACCGTGGCTCAGGCGCAGCAGCGCGCCTATGAACTGCTGACCGATATTCACTGGGACGGCAGCTTTAGCCGTAACGATATCGGCTGGCGCGCCATCGCGCGTGAGAAAACTAACGGCTGAGTTTTGCCAGCAGCGTTTTACGCGTAATGCCTAACTGACGGGCGGCTTCAGTTTTGTTGCCGCCCGTTTTTTCCAGCGCCGAGAGAATGACTTCTTTTTCGACTTCCACTAATGGCTGAATCAGCGCCTCATCGTTGACAGTGACCGGCAGCGGCGCGCCCGCTATCGCCAACGGCAGTTCACGCTCGGAAATGTAGTCTCCGGTCAGTAGCACCACCGCCCGCTCCACCGCATTTTCCAGTTCGCGGATATTTCCCGGCCAGCCGTAGTGAATCAACAGGTCCATCGCCTGCGGCGTAAATCCCTGCACCGTTTTACGATTGCGTTCGGCATAGCGCTTAAGAAAGTGCTGCGCCAGTTGCGGAATATCTTCACGCCGCTGACGCAGCGGCGGCATATCAATAGTTACGACATTCAGGCGGTAATAGAGATCCTGGCGAAAACGCCCGGCGCTCACCTCCTCCGCCAGATTACGATGGGTGGCGGCGATTAGCCGCACATCGACAGAAAGCGTCTGATTACTGCCCACGCGCTGCACTTCGCGTTCCTGAATCGCCCGCAGCAGACGCACCTGCATCAGCGGCGAGATATCGCCAATTTCATCAAGGAACAGCGTGCCGCCATCCGCCTCGACAAAACGCCCTTCCCGCCGCCGTTCCGCGCCGGTAAAAGCTCCTTTTTCATGGCCGAACAGCTCGGATTCCAGCAGCGACTCATTGAGCGCTGCGCAGTTTAGCGTCACCAGCGGCTTGTCGCGGCGCTCGCTGCAGGCGTGGATGGCGCGCGCCACCAGTTCTTTACCGGTTCCCGATTCGCCGCAGATCAGCACCGTCGCGTCCGAGGGCGCCACCAGCGTAATATTGTTGATAAGCGCCTGCATTGCCGGGCTTTCGCCAATCATGCCCCATCGTAAATCTGACGAGGCGCTGAGATCGCTCTCGCTCTGCCGGGTGTGCGCCAGCGCCTGAACCAGCGTCTGCTGTAGGGTGTCAAAATCCAGCGGCTTGACCAGATAATCCAGCGCGCCGGACTTAATAGCCTCAACCGCCGTGCCGACGCTGGAGAATGCCGTCATGATTAATACCGGAATCGCCGGGTTATAGGCTTTGATCTCTTTTAATGTCGCGATACCGTCCATCTCCGCCATGCGGATATCGCATAGCACCAGGTCGAAGACCTGCTGATGGATCTGCTCCAGCGCCTGCAGGCCGTTGTGGGCTAACGCCACTTGATAGCCCCAGCCACGCAGTAGCGCCTGCAGAATCGTGCAGTGGCTGACGTCATCATCGACAACCAGAATCTGTACTTTATCGCTGCTCATCTTCCCTCCGTTGAGCATCTACTGGTAGCCAAAGCGTAAATATCGCTCCGGCTCCCGGCTGACTTTCGGCGCGGATCGTCCCGCCATGTTGTTCGATAATATTCTGTACCACCGCCAGCCCCAGCCCTGTGCCGTCCGCCTTGGTGGTGAAATAAGGAGTGAAGATGGCCTGCAGCTCTTCATCGCTCATCCCCTTACCGCTATCCTTGACGACAATTTTCACACGTTGCCGATCGGCTTCGCTTGCCGATACGTGAATGACGCCGTCGCGGCCAATAGCCTGCATCGCATTCAGATACAGATTCAACAGCACCTGGTTCAGACGGTCGGGGTCGGCTTTAATCGAGGTTAATTCAGGGCGCGGAGTAAATTGCAGTTCGATCCCGCGACTCTGCGCATCCTGGCTTACCAGCTGCAATGAGTGATGGATAAGCGCGTTAATATCGACCGGCTGGTAGTTTAAATGGGCAGGGCGAACCAGCTCCAGCAGTTCGCTGACGACCCGGTTCAGGCGGTCGGCCTCTTTCGCCATCACCAGCGCTAACTCCTGCGCCTCGCCGCCCGGCGGCGTACGCTCGGCAAAATACTTTGCCAGTCCTTTAATCGAAGAGAGCGGGTTGCGGATCTCATGCGCGACGCCAGCCGCCAGATGCCCAAGGGCCATCAGTTTTTCTTTGCGGGCCATCGCCTCCTGTAGCTGCTGACGTGAACGACGGTAGCGGCGGAACCAGAACTGAGCGAGGATCGTCGCGACGATGACCAGCGCCGCGGCCACCAGCATGATCATCATGTTACGCAAGCCGCGAGCCTGCGCCGCATCCAGCTCGCGGCTATCAAAGGCGATAAAAATCACCTGTGGAACATTAGGCTGAGCCAGCGCGCTGTTGCAGCGCTTCATCATTCCCATATGGTGACCACGAGCAGGGTTGAGCGGGCGGAACTGGCGATAAATCTCCAGCGCCGGTTGCGGCTCGGCAAGCCGACGCCAGCGCTCCTGTTCGCCCACCTTGAGTTCACGCATTTGCGCAGGACTGTACAGCGCGGTATCCACCTGTTGCGGGTCGCTGTGGGCGATAATCTTACCGTTTTCATCGGTCACCGCGAACCACAGCACTCCGGGCTGCCATGCCATCTCCTCCAGCAACGCCTGCAGCTGCGCGTGATGCATTCGCATCCCCATGCCGACACGCGTGCCGGACTCCAGGGCGCGGATCAGCACACTCCCCTTTTCTTCGATATTTTGCCGGGCGGCGGCGGTCTCCCGACCATAATCGCGGACGATCATCGCGGAAAACAGAAGAACTAACAGGACGACCGTGCCGGTCAGTAACCAGCTCAGGGCGTCCCGGAAGCATGAAGTAATGCGCAGCATGGGCGGGTCCTTATCGTGTCCTTATTCGCTATCGAAGGATCCATCAGCAGAAATCATGCCATTTTTCCATACCGTGAAACCTGTCCTCAGACATATCGTCGGTGATTTAGCGAGTAAAAATGACTCGCTGTCGCCAGACGCAACGGGTCATTTTTACTCGCCAGAGTCACGTGTGCCGCGGACCAGCCGGTATTGACGCGCTTTTTCAGGCTGGCATGGAAGATGCAACACAGAGGGAAACCACACAGGAGATCACGCTATGAAACGGAAACCGACTTTATCCCTCATCTTCGCGGCGCTTGCCGCTCTGACCTTTGGCAGTCACGCGGCCTGGGCCGGACATCACTGGGGCTACAATAACGGGATGGGCGCGCAGGGTTACAGCCAGCTCACCCAGGAACAGCAAGCGACCGTGCAGAAGCTACATGACAATTACTATGCGCAAACCAGCGCCCTGCGCCAGCAGTTACAGTCCAAACGCTACGAGTACAATGCGCTGCTTACTGCGCCAAAACCAGAAAGCGGAAAAATTGAGGCCGTGGCGAAGGAAATGGAAACATTAAGCCAGCAGCTGGATCAGCAGCGGGTAAAATTTGATATCGCCCTTGCGGAAGCAGGCGTTCCTCGCGGCGCGGGTATGGGTTACGGCGGCTGCCGCGGTAATGGCGGTGGTCATATGGGCATGAACCACTGGTAAAACTCAGAACGATTTTTCGTTCGGCTGCCAGGTACAGAAGTTTTCGTTAGCCACCAGCAGCAGCTGAGCGCCTTCCGGTGCTTCCAGCCACGCCACGCTCACTTCTACGGAAGAGTGATTCTGGCGGCGTTCAATATGCGCTAATGCCCGCTCATCAAGGTCAGGCTTCACGGTCTGGCCTTCACAGGTAGTCACGGTACGATCGGCATGCCAGCGCCCCTGGCGTAAAACTACCCGTCCCTGACGCAATGCATCGCTGGTTTCACGGATTTGCTGTGCGCGGTAGCGGTACAGCGCAACCTGGTCGCTGGAAAGCTGCTGCTTCTGCCCGTCGACTTCCCGCTGCATAAAGCTCAGCTCGCCCTGGGCGTCAAAGCGGGCGCGAATATGTTCCGGCGGTTTACCGTATACATTGAGTTCAATAAGCGTTAGTTGGCCATCCTGCCAGCGGTACTCGCTGGTTGAGGTGTCGCCGCGGTGCCATGGACTAAAAGCGGCAAGCAGGTGAACTTCATCGCCGGCATCTTTGCGCCAGATGCGCATGGCGCCCTGGTTATCGGCGTAGCCGCTGGCGGTGAAAGGAGGAAGAGAAGAATCGTGACTGCAGGCAGTGAGCAATAGCGCGCCTGCCAGCGTCAGCGTGCGACGCCAGTTAGACAAAAGGGGCTTAAAAGCCCCTTCGTTAAAACTGGACACTGCCACGCGGTCTTACTTGACTGCGTCTTTCAGCGCTTTGCCAGAAACAAATGCTGGCACGTTAGCTGCAGCGATTTTGATTTCTTTACCGGTCTGCGGGTTGCGGCCAGTACGCTCAGCACGGTGGTTCACTTTGAAGGTACCGAAACCAACCAGTTGAACAGCATCACCTTCTTTCAGAGACTCGGTAATTGCAGCCAGGGTGGATTCCAGGGCAGCTTTTGCCTGTGCTTTAGACAGGTCAGCTTTGTCCGCAATTACATCAATCAGTTGAGTCTTGTTCATAAGTTATCCTTACAATGTGTTTATCGCTTGCTAAGCATCGAGTGCGACGGAAATGCCAGAAAAGCACTCTCCTGCATACACGCACCGATAGCCACTTTTTTTCGCCCCCCAAATGTAGACCAGACAGGGGGCGGAATGGAAGTCTTCAGACGCTACAATTCAGGCGGTAAATCACGTTTTCTGGTCTCATTGCTGAAAATTTATACCAATATTGCTCTCGCCGGCCTCTCGCAGGTCTGCACGCAGCCCTTTAATCAGTTCAATATCGCGTTCTTCGCAGTCGGCCAACAGGCGGAAAATCTCCCACTGAATGTCCCATTCTTGTTCAACCGCCGGGTTGGCTCTGAGCTCTTCATCGGTCATTTCGCGACCTTCCTGAGTCATTTCCAGCATCGCGACGGTAGTAATGGAAGTCTTACTGACCTCGATAGCATGTTCCAGCGTTTCACCGCTCAGGCGTGAGTGGATTAATTCGCTCAGCGCGACGCAGGCATCGATAGCCGGATAGACGCCGTACATGTCGTAGTCATCCGCGGACGGAATCGCCTCTTCCAGCTTTTCCAGCTGACTGTCGAAATTCACCTTCGCATCTTTTACCGTCAGCGTTTCCCAGATCAGGTCAAGGATACGACGATATAACTGGCCGTCGCCGAACTCGGTTTGCTTGCAGAACATGGCGTAGTTAGGGTACATACGCTCGCACAGGCAGGCCATAAAGGTGACGTGCTGCCAGCTCTCCAGTTTCTCCAGGCGCAGGTGAATCGGGTTTTGTAACATGATGAATTCTCGAAGTCAGAAATTAGGCGCAGTGTACCTGAATCAGCCGTGATTTGCTTGCCAACGCACAAAGGAAGGCCGACGGGATGCCACGGCATCGGCCCAGCGCGTCGGCTCGGGTAGACGATAGCCCTGCATACAGCGTTCCACCCACATTAACGCGCTATCCATACCCACGCGGTGGCCCGTACTGATAAACAGCGGGTTGCAGCGTGCTTTGCTGCGCCAGACCCAGGCCAGCTGATCGCCTTTGTCAATTAATGGCGCCAGCGCGCCGGGCTCGGCGCCAAGCGGTTCAAACTTGCCGCATAAACGTTTTTTCGCTACGCCAATCGTTGGCACATCAACCATCAGGCCAAAATGGCTGGCGACGCCAAGCCGCCGGGGATGTGAAATACCGTGCCCGTCGACGAACAACAGATCGGGCTTTTGCGATAGCTGTTGCCACGCCGCCAGCAGCGCGGGGGTCTCGCGAAAGGAGAGGAAGCCTGGGATGTACGGCATCGTGGTGGCGACGCGCGCCACCTGATACTCCACCAGCTCAAGCCCCGGATAAGTTAGCAGCACCATCGCAGCGCGGGTAATTTCCCCCTCCTGCTCAAACCCCACATCGGCGCCGCCGATCAGCACCGGCGGGTCGCGATCCAATCGGTCCGCACGTTCTACCGACGCGGCTAAAGATTGCTGTTGGGTCCGTAGCGCAGCTAAATCCATCATGCTTATCTCCTATTGGTGATATTGCGCGGAGAGACGATGCACCGCCTCAACAAAGACTCCTGCATGCTGTGGGTCGACGTCCTGATGGATGCCGTGGCCAAGGTTAAAGACATGGCCTTCGCCCTGGCCGAAGCCGGCGAGAATGTGCGCCACTTCGTCTTCAATGCGGGCGGCAGGGGCATAAAGCATCGACGGGTCCATATTGCCCTGCAGCGCCACTTTGTGGCCTACGCGACGGCGAGCATCGGCAATATCGGTGGTCCAGTCGAGACCCAGCGCATCGCAGCCGGTCTCCGCCATCGCTTCCAGCCATTGTCCGCCGCCTTTGGTGAACAGCGTTACCGGTACGCGACGGCCTTCGTTTTCCCGCAGCAGGCCATCGACGATTTTATGCATGTAGTAGAGCGAGAACTGCTGATAGTCGCGGCCGGTCAACACGCCACCCCAGGTGTCGAAAATCATCACCGACTGCGCGCCCGCTTTGATCTGCGCGTTCAGATACAGGGTGACGCTTTTCGCCAGCTTATCCAGCAGCGCGTGCAGCGCCTGCGGTTCGGCGTACATCATCTTTTTGATGACGGTAAAGGCTTTGCTGCTGCCGCCTTCGACCATATAGGTCGCCAGCGTCCACGGGCTGCCGGAAAAACCAATCAGCGGTACTTCGCCTTTCAGTTCATGGCGAATGGTGCGCACGGCGTTCATCACGTAGCCTAATTCTTGTTCCGGGTCCGGCAGCGGCAGTTTGTCGACGTCGGCTTTG
Organism: Klebsiella sp. CN_Kp097; assembly: GCF_040064495.1. Taxonomy (NCBI): domain Bacteria; kingdom Pseudomonadati; phylum Pseudomonadota; class Gammaproteobacteria; order Enterobacterales; family Enterobacteriaceae; genus Klebsiella; species Klebsiella sp. CN_Kp097. Next base: position 9,929 of record NZ_JBEAIL010000009.1, read on the forward strand.
CATTTCACCGGCGAGGTGAAGCGCGGGCCTTCGCCAGCTTCAAAGTACAGCCCCAGCCCCATCGCATCCGGAATCGTCAGGATGTCCGAAAAGAGGATCGCCGCATCCAGCGGGTAACGGCGCAGCGGCTGTAGCGTTACTTCGCATGCCAGCTCGGCATTTTTACACAGCGACATGAAATCGCCCGCTTGCGCGCGGGTGGCTTTGTATTCCGGGAGATAGCGGCCCGCCTGGCGCATCATCCACACCGGGGTGACATCAACCGGCTGGCGCAGCAGCGCGCGCAGGTAACGATCGTTTTTCAGTTCGGTCATTTTTACATTCCTTTAGCGTTGATGCGCCCAGTGTAACATGTCACTCGTACTCTGCCCGACACATCGCCACCGTATCTTCGATCAGGCGTCGCGCCACCGTGCCCGGCGGCGGCAGTAGCGGCAAATCGTCATAGCGATACCACTCTGCGCTCAGCAGCTCTTTCTTATCCACGACAATATCGCCGCTATCGTATTCAGCCATAAAGGCGGTCATCAATGATTGCGGGAAGGGCCACGGCTGGGAGGTCACATAGCGCAGGTTTTTCACCTTAATACCGCTCTCTTCCATCACTTCGCGGGCGACCGCCTGCTCAAGGGTTTCACCCACTTCGACAAACCCGGCCAACACCGTATGGACACCATTACGATGGCGGGTATGCTGTGCCAGCAGAATTGAATCGTCGCGACGAATGGCAACGATAATGCAGGGGGCAATTTGCGGATAATAGCGCTCGCGGCAGTGGCCGCACAGCATCGCCCACTCGGTTTTACTGACATGCATCGGGTGACCGCAGTAGCCGCAGAATTTATGCGATCGATAAAACTCGGCCAACTGGATCCCGCGCCCTGCTAACTGGAAAAGCCCAGGATCCTGATCCAATACCTGGCGCAGCGATCCCATATCACGGCGACGATCCTGACGCACCAGCCACACCGCTTCGCCTTGCCACTCGCCGAGATGTAGCGCGCGTTCACCGACAAGATCAAAATTTACCGCTTCGCCATGTGGTAATTCCCCTGCGGGAAGCCATAATTTTTGTTCGTGACTGACGATCCACCAGCCGCGATCTAATTTTTCAATAATACGATCCATATCTATTGCGCTACCTTCGTTTTACTGGCACTTTTAACATTATATTTACATTTGCTGAGCGACGTTATTTTTAATCTTGCGGAGTCAATCATGTTAAACCAGCTGGAAAACCTGACGGAACGTGTTGGAGGCAATAACAAACTGGTCGATCGCTGGCTGCTTGTGCGTAAGCATTTGCTCGTGGCTTACTACAACCTGGTTGGCCTGAAACCCGGCAAAGAATCCTTTATGCGGCTTAATGAAAAGGCGCTGGATGACTTTTGCCAAAGCCTGGTGGATTACCTCTCATCCGGTCATTTTAATATTTATGAACGTATTATCGGAGAAATGGAAGGGAGTACCCCTCTTTTAGCCGCTACCAAAATCTACCCGCAGCTGGAAGCCAATACCCAGCAGATGATGGACTACTACGATACCTGCCTCGAAAACGCCATCGATCATGATAACTATCTCGAATTTCAGCAGGCGCTGTCAGATATCGGCGAATCGCTGGAGGCGCGCTTCGCGCTTGAGGACAAGCTGCTGGCGCTGGTCGTCGCTCACGATCAGAAAGACAACGTTGGCGACAATATCGCGCCGACCGCTTGAGTTGTGAACCGTTAACGAGTAATTTACATACATTATCCCTCTGCGGAGGGATTTCATCTTGTCGGAGTGCCTATTTTCCACGCGAACGCTGAAGTGGAAAAGGCTGAGACCGTTTATTCGGGATCCGCGGAACCTGATCAGGCTAATACCTGCGAAGGGAACAAGAGTAAACTGCTGGTCGCACCTGCCCGTTACGGGCTGGTCGCATCTGTTACTCCATCCGTCGTCTGACAAGCCATCTCCTTTTTTTGTAACTGGAATGCGCTATGTCTACTACCAAACTGACCCGCCGGGAACAACGCGAACACGCGCAGCGATTCATTGATACGCTGGAAGGTACCGCTTTTCCCAATTCGCGCCGCATTTACATTCAAGGCTCACAGGCTGATATCCGCGTCCCGATGCGTGAAATCCAGCTCAGCCCGACGCTCATCGGCGGTGATAAAGATAACCCCCAATACGAAGCCAACGAACCGATATCGGTGTACGACACCTCCGGGCCATACGGCGACCCGGAGATCAACATCGATGTCCGCCAGGGGCTGGCAAAACTACGCCAACCGTGGATCGACGCGCGTAACGACTGCGCACCGCTCAACGAACGCAGCTCGGCTTACACTAAAGCGCGGCTGGCCGACGATGGCCTTGATGAACTGCGCTTCGGCGGCCTGCTGACGCCTAAACGCGCCGTCGCTGGCAAATGCGTGACGCAACTACACTATGCCCGCCAGGGGATCGTCACCCCGGAGATGGAATTCATCGCCATTCGCGAAAACATGGGCCGCGAGCGTATCCGCAGCGAGGTGCTGCGCCAGCAGCATCCCGGAGAAAGCTTTGGCGCACGCCTGCCGGACAACATTACCGCCGAATTCGTCCGCGATGAAGTCGCTGCCGGGCGAGCCATCATCCCGGCCAATATCAATCACCCGGAATCCGAGCCGATGATTATCGGCCGCAACTTCCTGGTGAAAGTGAATGCCAATATCGGCAACTCGGCGGTGACCTCTTCCATTGAAGAAGAGGTCGAGAAGCTGGTCTGGTCAACCCGCTGGGGCGCCGACACGGTAATGGACCTCTCCACCGGCCGCTATATCCACGAGACCCGCGAATGGATCCTGCGCAACAGCCCGGTGCCGATTGGTACCGTCCCGATTTACCAGGCGCTGGAGAAGGTCAACGGCATTGCCGAGAACCTGACCTGGGAAGCCTTCCGCGATACCCTGCTGGAACAGGCCGAACAGGGCGTCGACTACTTCACGATTCACGCCGGGGTGCTGCTGCGTTACGTGCCGATGACCGCGAAGCGGCTGACCGGGATCGTCTCGCGCGGCGGTTCCATCATGGCCAAGTGGTGCCTGTCGCATCATCAGGAAAACTTCCTCTACCAGCACTTCCGAGAAATCTGTGAAATCTGCGCCGCCTATGACGTGTCGCTGTCCCTCGGCGATGGTCTGCGCCCCGGCTCGATTCAGGATGCCAACGACGAGGCGCAGTTCGCCGAGCTGCATACGCTGGGCGAGCTGACTAAAATCGCCTGGGAGTATGACGTTCAGGTGATGATTGAAGGCCCCGGCCACGTGCCGATGCAGATGATTCGCCGCAATATGACCGAAGAGCTGGAGCACTGCCACGAAGCGCCGTTCTACACGCTGGGGCCGCTCACCACCGACATCGCGCCGGGCTATGATCATTTCACTTCCGGTATCGGCGCGGCAATGATTGGCTGGTTTGGCTGCGCCATGCTGTGCTACGTCACGCCAAAAGAACATCTCGGCTTGCCCAACAAAGAGGATGTAAAACAGGGGCTGATTACCTACAAAATCGCCGCCCACGCCGCCGACCTCGCTAAAGGCCACCCGGGGGCGCAGATCCGCGACAACGCGATGTCAAAAGCGCGTTTCGAATTCCGCTGGGAAGACCAGTTCAACCTCGCGCTCGATCCCTTTACCGCGCGGGCCTATCACGATGAAACCCTGCCGCAGGAGTCCGGCAAAGTCGCCCACTTCTGCTCCATGTGCGGGCCGAAATTCTGTTCGATGAAGATCACGCAGGAGGTCCGTGACTACGCCGCAAAGCAAAATATCGAAGCCGGCATGGCCGATATGTCGAATAACTTCCGCGCCCGCGGCGGTGAAATCTACCTGAAAAAGGAAAATGCCTGATGTACCAGCCTGACTTTCCGCCCGTACCGTTTCGTCTCGGGCTTTATCCGGTTGTCGATAGCGTGGCGTGGATTGAGCGCCTGCTGGAAGCCGGCGTACGCACTATTCAATTGCGGATCAAGGACCAGCGCGACAGCGAGGTAGAGGATGATGTTATCGCCGCCATCGCGCTTGGCCGCCGCTATCGCGCGCGTCTGTTTATCAATGATTACTGGCAACTGGCGATTAAGCACCGGGCGTATGGCGTACATCTGGGTCAAGAGGACCTGGAAACCACCGACCTGAGCGCCATCCGTAAAGCCGGACTGCGCCTTGGCGTCTCCACTCACGACGACATGGAAATTGACGTCGCGCTGGCGGCGCGCCCTTCCTACATCGCACTGGGACACGTCTTCCCGACGCAAACCAAACAGATGCCTTCGGCGCCGCAGGGCCTCGAACAGCTTGCCGGGCATATTCAGCGGCTGGCCGATTATCCGACGGTTGCGATAGGCGGCATCAGTCTGGAAAAAGCACCGGGCGTACTGGCCACCGGCGTTGGCAGCATCGCGGTCGTCAGCGCCATTACCCAGGCTGCTGACTGGCGGGCTGCCACTGCACAACTGTTAACGCTGGCGGGAGCAGGCGATGAATGATCACGATTTCATGCGCTATAGCCGCCAGCTGCTGCTGGAAGATATCGCCATCGAGGGGCAGCAGAAACTGTTAGCCAGCCGGGCGCTGATTATTGGCCTGGGCGGCTTAGGTTCGCCGGCGGCGCTATATCTGGCGGGGGCCGGCGTCGGGACGCTGACGCTGGCCGATGACGACGCGGTGCATCTCAGCAACCTGCAGCGGCAAATTCTGTTCACCAGCGACGATATCGACCAGCCAAAAGCCGCGGCGGCAAAGACGCGGCTCAACCAACTCAATCCGCAAATCCGCCTCGTGGCGCTACAGCAGCGTTTAAGCGGCGAGGCGCTGCGCGCTGAAGTGGCGAAAGCCGACGTGGTGCTGGACTGTACCGATAACATGATCGCCCGCCAGGCGATTAACGCCGCCTGCGTCGCCCTTGAGACGCCGCTGGTGACCGCCAGCGCCGTCGGCTTCGGCGGCCAGTTGATGGTGCTGACGCCGCCCTGGGCGCAGGGCTGCTATCGCTGCCTGTGGCCGGACACCGCCGAACCGCAACGTAACTGCCGCACCGCGGGAATCGTCGGTCCGGTCGTCGGCATGATGGGGACGCTGCAGGCGCTGGAGGCCATAAAGCTCCTTAGCGGCATGGCGACGCCGCGCAACACGCTACGGCTGTTTGATGCCCGCACCAGCAACTGGCGCAACCTCGCGCTGCAAAAGGCCCAGGGCTGCCCGGTATGCGGAGGCCATGATGCAAGTCTGGTTTAACGACGAACCGCTGGAGTGCGCGGACAACCTCAGCGTAAGCGCCCTGCTCAGCCAACTGGAACAGCTCCAGCCGGGCGTTGCGCTGGCGCTCAATCAACACATCCTGCCACGCGAACGGTGGGAAGATCATCTCTTGCAGGAAGGCGATCGGGTCCTGCTTTTTCAGGTTATCGCCGGAGGCTGATATGTTACGTATTGCTGATAAGACATTTGAATCCCACCTTTTTACCGGAACCGGCAAGTTCGCCGCCCCGGAGGTGATGGTCGAGGCGATTCGCGCCTCGGGAAGCCAGCTGGTGACGCTGGCGATGAAGCGCGTCGATTTACGCCAGAACAATGACGCGATTCTCGCGCCGCTGCTGGCGGCGGGCGTTAACCTGCTGCCGAATACCTCAGGCGCCAAGACGGCGGAAGAAGCGGTATTTGCCGCCCGCCTGGCGCGGGAAGCCTTAGGCACCCACTGGTTGAAACTGGAGATCCACCCGGACGCCCGCTGGCTGCTGCCTGACCCCATTGAAACCCTGAAGGCGGCGGAATTGCTGGTGCGCGAAGGTTTTGTCGTCCTGCCCTATTGCGGCGCCGACCCGGTCCTGTGCAAACGGCTGGAAGAGGCTGGCTGCGCGGCGGTGATGCCGTTGGGCGCACCGATAGGCTCCAACCAGGGGCTGGAAACCAGGGCTATGCTGGAGATTATTATCGAACAGGCGACGGTACCGGTGGTGGTTGATGCCGGGATCGGCGTACCGAGCCACGCGGCGCAGGCGCTGGAGATGGGCGCTGATGCGGTGCTGGTCAATACCGCCATTGCCGTCGCCGACGATCCTGTCGCCATGGCTCGCGCCTTCCGCATGGCGGTCGATGCCGGATTACTGGCGCGTCAGGCCGGACCGGGCGCACGCAGTACTCAGGCGCAGGCCACCAGCCCGCTTACCGGCTTTCTGGAGGCGCTGGCATGAAAACTTTTAGCGATCGCTGGCGGCAGCTGGAGTGGGATGACATCCGCCTGCGCATCAACAGCAAAACCGCCGCCGACGTCGAACGAGCGCTGGCGGCAAAGCAGCTCACCCGCGATGACATGATGGCTCTGCTCTCTCCTGCCGCGGCCGATTACCTTGAACCGCTGGCCCAGCGCGCACAGCGCCTCACCCGGCAGCGCTTCGGCAACACCGTCAGCTTTTACGTACCGTTGTATTTGTCCAACCTGTGCGCCAACGACTGTACCTACTGCGGCTTCTCAATGAGTAATCGCATTAAGCGCAAGACGCTGGATGAAGCAGAGATTGCCCGCGAATGCGCCGCAATCCGCGATTTAGGCTTTGAGCATTTGTTACTGGTCACCGGCGAACATCAGAGTAAGGTCGGAATGGATTATTTCCGCCAGCATCTGCCATCCATCCGCCGCCAGTTTGCCTCGCTGCATATGGAAGTGCAGCCGATGGCGACCGACGAGTATGCCGAACTAAAAACGCTGGGGCTTGATGGGGTGATGGTCTATCAGGAGACCTACCATGAAGGCATGTATGCCCAGCACCACTTGAAAGGTAAAAAGCAGGATTTCTTCTGGCGTCTGGATACGCCGGATCGGCTGGGCGAAGCGGGGATCGACAAGATCGGCCTTGGCGCGCTCATTGGTCTTTCCGACAGCTGGCGGGTGGACTGCTTTATGGTCGCCGAACATCTGCTATGGCTACAGCAGCGCTACTGGCGCAGCCGTTACTCTATCTCCTTCCCGCGTTTACGCCCTTGTGCCGGAGGGATTGCGCCAGCCTCGCTGATGGACGAACGTCAGCTGGTGCAGACCATTTGCGCCTTCCGCCTGCTGGCACCGGAGGTTGAGCTGTCGCTCTCGACCCGTGAATCACCGTGGTTCCGCGACCGGGTGATCCCGCTGGCGATTAACAACGTCAGCGCGTTCTCCAAAACCCAGCCCGGCGGCTACGCCGACGATCATCCGGAGCTTGAGCAATTTGCGCCACACGACGATCGCCGCCCTGAAGAGGTCGCCAGCGCGCTGGCCGCCCGTGGCCTGCAGCCGGTATGGAAAGACTGGGATAGCTGGCTGGGACGCGCCTCGCAATCATCATGAAGCATGCTGCAAGCAGCTGATTATTTTGCGTGCCTGCACGAGAGATGAAAAACAGAGGCTCGCCGAACTGCCGCCGTTTTTCTATTCTGCCCTGGTCAGCAGCGGACGCTGACCAGGGCGAGCTTTTCTTTCCTCTCTTCGCCCTGCCTCTACCGTCCGCACTGCCGCAAACATATTGCTATTAAATATTAATCACGATGATGAGCGCACTCAGCGTTATAATTTAGCGATAGTTACCTGATTCGCTAAGCAGGCATGCTGGCTTAACCTGCGTCTAAACCCACGGTTTATACCCTAAATAATTCGAGTTGCAGGAAGGCGGCGACGCAGCGAATCCCCAGAAGCTTACTTCAGTAAGTGACTGGGGTGAGCGAGGAAAGCCAACGCACATGCAACTTGAAGTATGACGGGTATATTGATTCTGGACGATTAACAACTCATGGCACGCCACAACAGAAAGCTCTCTTTTACTACGCCAATCGTAGTGGGGTTTGCGGGGATTTTGCTCAGTTTTTTACTGATCGCAATCTTTGTTACCGCGACGCAGAAGAAAAACTTTCTTGAAGATTATCACCATATTAACCGCAACTTCACCCATAACCTTGCGGTGAACTACACCGAATCGCTGCTGCGCGAAAATGACTACATTCTGGCGCGCGCGACGAAATACTTTGCCCGCGACGATGCGCTCAATATCGCCGTAAATCTCAATCCGCAAAAGGGTCTGGACGATTTGATGCGTCTGCAGGAGCTGATGCCGACGGTCTCCTCCATTTCGCTTGCCGATACTCTTGGTCATTATCTGCGCGCCCCCGAAGTGATGGAAGGCGATGAGAGCCGCACGTTTGATCCAAAAACGCGCCCCTGGTTTATTCGCCAGGCGGAAGCCAGTACCTTCAGCCTCTATACCACTCCTTACCTTGACTACTTCACCCACCACCCTACCGTTACCGTCTACCGGCCTGTCATTTCACCGCAGGGAAGGCTCAAAGGTAGTCTGGCATTTCATATGGATCTGACCTCAATGGGCTACGCGTTACGGCAGATTGTCTCGCCGGTACAGGGCGAGTTTTTTGTCGTGCAACGCGACGGCAAAGTGGTTATCCATCCCGATACCGGCGCGCTATTTAAAACTTACGTTAGCGCGGAACTGATGGACAAAATGACCAGCGCGGAAGGCCAACTTTATGATGAGGAACATAAGGCCTGGTACTACTACTATTCCTTTACCAACCCTGACTGGTTCGTTATTTTCCGCGTCACCGATGCCACCCTTGATGACCTGACGCGCTATGAAACCGATATTGTCGCCTGGGGGTTCGCCCTCGCCGCCATTGTCATCGTCCTGTTCGGGCTGTATCTGCGCCACGCTTCGCGTACCGTACTGATGAACATCATTAACGCCATTAAGACCGGCGACGTCAAACGCGCGCCGCGGCTGGAAGCCATGCTCAGCAAAGCGATCGAGAGCAATAAACAGCGTGAGCTCACCTATGTCCGCCAGGCCACCATCGATGCGCTAACCGGCTGCAAAAATCGCCGCGCCTTCGACAGCGATATCGCCGCCCTGATGAACGATCACCAGCCTTTCGCCCTCGCGTTGGTCGATATCGACAACTTTAAATCAATTAATGATACCTGGGGCCACCTCAATGGCGACATCGTGCTGCGCAACGTCGCGCGTGAAGGGATACAGATCCTGCAGCCGCAGGAGATCTCGCTTTACCGCTACGGCGGCGAAGAGTTTGCCGTTATCTTCCCTGCCGAACATATCGACAACGCGCTCACCATTCTGGAGAGCTGGCGCCTTAACGTTGCCAGCCGAACCTGGCGCGAAGAAGGATTAACCGTCACCTTTAGCGCCGGCCTCGGGGAATGGAATATGGAGCCGCTGGAAAAACTGGTCGTTAGCGTGGATGAAGCGTTGTATAAGGCCAAACAGCAGGGCAAGAATCGAATCGTTCGCGCCTGAGCACAACTCCCTGATAGCCCGCTTTTGCGGGCTTTTTTATCTCGGCCGCTGCAAAATTGAAACCGGTTTCATTTTTTGTGATGTTTTACACACAATCATGGTGAAGCGGTTGTGCCGCGCCGCCGCCCGCGATAAAGATGATGCATCAAGGAACATACATAAGGGCGATGAAACTATGAAGAATATCGTTTTATGCTGTGCCGCAGGAATGTCCACCAGCATGCTGGTGCAACGCATGAAAGAGGCCGCGCAAAAGAAAGGCATCGAAGTCTCGATCAAAGCTGTGCCGGTAGCGGAGTTCAAAGATAACCTGGCTGCGGCGGATATTATCCTGCTCGGCCCACAGGTGAAGTACGAGCAGGCGAAACTACAGGCGCTAGCCGACCCGGTCGGTAAAAAGGTCGCCGTTATTGACATGATGGATTACGGCATGATGAAAGGCGATGCCGTTCTGGATAAAGCCCTGAAGCTGATGGAGTAAGGCATGGAAGATTTAGAGACGATTATCATGGAGCTGCTGGTCAACGCCGGCTCCGCACGCAGTTCTGCCCTCACCGCCCTGCAGCAGGCGCGTAAAGGCGATTTCGCCGCCGCCGAACAGGCTATGGCCGACTCCCACGAATTCGTGAAACATGCGCATAAAATCCAGACCCAGCTTATTGGCCTGGACGAAGGCAGCGGCAAGCTGCCGGTGAACCTGATTACCGTGCATTCCCAGGATCATCTAATGAACGCGATGGTGATTCAGGATTTAGCGACCGATATGATCGAACTGTATCGCCGCCTGCCGCCCGCACAATAATCCCGCTGATTTATCAGGCGCCGCCAGCGGCGCCTGTCTCACTTACAGAAAACCGTACATCGCCGCGAACACCCAGCCAAAAACGCAGGAAACGCTCACGCCAATTAATCCCGGCAGAATAAAGCTATGGTTAATGACGAAGCGGCCAATATGGGTCGTGCCTGAACGGTCAAACTGAATCGCCGCCAGATCGCTTGGGTAGGTCGGCAGGATGTAATAGCCGTAGCAGGCGGGCGCGGAAGCGACGATATAGGCCGGGTCAACGCCGATCGCCAGCGCCACCGGGACAATCGCCGCCAGCGCCGCCGCCTGAGAGTTGACGAACTTCGATACCAATAACAGCACGATAGCGTAGGCCCACGGGTACTCCTTCACCATCTCTCCGAGCACGCCTTTAATCTCGGTCATGTGCGCGCCAAACATGGTTTCCGCCATCCATGCAATGCCGTACACCGCGACGATAGCGATCATCCCCGAGCGGAAAACCTCATTTTTAGAAATCGACGCCGGGTTAGTTTTGGTAATGATGATGATAAGCGCCCCGGAGAGCAGCATGAACATCTGGATCACCAGTACCATTGAGAGAGGCTTACCATCGAACGCCGGGCGCAGTTCGGAAAACGCGCCAAGCAGCGCCACTACGGCGATTGAGGCAAGGAAGATCCACATCGCGATCCAGTTGCTGGTCGGCAGCTTTTTATCCAATAGCGTGGCCGTATCGCCATAAACATAATGACGGTTTTCCGGTACTGCAATAAACGCCTGGAAGGTCTCGTCTTTATCAAGGTCCTTACCGCGGAACCAGCTGAAGATGCCAATCGCCAAAATCCCCAGTAGCGTTGACGGAATGGTTATCGCCAGTAGATCGAGAAACTCAAGGTGCTTACCGTTAAAGGTAAAATTCCCGAGCATCGCCACCAGCGAGACCACCGCCACCGAAACCGGACTGGCAATGATCCCCATCTGAGCGCCAATCGAGCTCGCCGCCATCGGCCGCTCCGGGCGAATATTATTTTTGATAGCTACGTCGTAAATAATTGGCAGGATCGTATACACCACGTGGCCGGTACCGCACAGGATCGTCAGCGTACAGGTGACGAATGGCGCAACGATAGAAACGTATTTGGGGTTGCGCCGCAGGAGCTTCTCGGCAATCTGCAGCATCACGTCTAAACCGCCGGATGCCTGTAGCGTCGCCGAGGCGGCCACCACCGCGATAATCACCAGCATGACATCAACCGGTGGTTTTCCTGGTTTAAGATGAAAGACAAAAACTAAGATAACTAAGCCAATGCCGCCTAAAAGGCCGAGCGCAATGCCACCCTTTTTCGCGCCGTAGAACAGACAAATTAAGATAATGATGAGCTGTATAGCAAATTCCATGCATCCCCCAGAAGCTATCCATTAATAACGACAATACTCTCCGCCTTATTTTTATTTTGCTCACCACCTCCATTGCCTTTTAACAGGCGCAGTGACCCCCTCAGTTGCGGTAAACCGAAAAGGATGGGGAAAAGTAATCACATGATTCTTTGAGTGTTTTGACTATATAGCGTTTGCGGCGCCTATTTTTTGATACATGTAGAATTTTTATCCATCGATTAGTGATGGCATAAAGAAATAGCAAATAGATAATTATCAGACATGTTTAATTTGCTAATTAATTGCGGCAATTACATTAAATAAATGTAATTTATTTTAGGTGAGATAAATCGACAGGTAATAAAAAAGCCAGTCAGGAAACCTGACTGGCTTTTAAGCGCTTAGCGAATCAACGATTAATCGTTGTCAGAACCGCCCAGGCCTGCGTTCAGCAGTTCTGCCAGGTTGGCAGAGGCTTCTTCTACGCTCACCTGCGGCGCAGCCGGCTGTTCGCCCGCTGCGCGACGGCGCATACGATCCTGGTGGTACGCATAACCGGTACCTGCCGGGATCAGACGACCCACGATGACGTTCTCTTTCAGACCGCGCAGTTCGTCGCGTTTGCCCGCAACGGCTGCTTCGGTCAGCACGCGAGTGGTCTCCTGGAACGATGCCGCGGAGATGAAGGACTCGGTTGCCAGAGACGCTTTGGTGATACCCAGCAGGTCGCGGGAATAGGTTGCCGCAACTTTGCCATTCGCTTCAAGCTCGCGGTTAGCGATCTTAACGCGGGAGTATTCAACCTGCTCACCTTCGAGGAAGTCGGAGCTACCAGCACTTTCGATGGTCGCTTTACGCAGCATCTGACGAACGATAACTTCAATGTGCTTATCGTTAATCTTAACGCCTTGCAGACGATAAACGTCCTGCACTTCGTTGGTGATGTAACGCGTTACCGCGTGTACGCCACGAAGACGCAGAATGTCGTGCGGCGCTTCCGGACCGTCGGAAACCACGTCACCACGTTCTACACGTTCACCTTCGAACACGTTCAGCTGACGCCATTTCGGAATCATCTCTTCGTACGGTTCGCTACCGTCTACCGGGGTGATAACCAGACGACGTTTCCCTTTGGTTTCTTTACCGAAGGAAATGATGCCGCTGATTTCAGCCAGGATTGCCGGCTCTTTCGGACGACGTGCTTCGAACAGGTCCGCAACGCGCGGCAGACCACCGGTGATATCCTTGGTACCGCCAGATTCCTGCGGAACACGCGCCAGGGTGTCACCAGAGCTGATCTGTACGCCATCTTCCAGCTGAACAATCGCTTTACCCGGCAGGAAGTACTGAGCAGGCATATCGGTGCCTGGGATCAGAACGTCGTTGCCCTGAGCATCAACAATTTTCAGCGCCGGACGCAGATCTTTACCACCGGAGGTACGTTCCGCGGAATCCAGAACCACCAGCGAAGACAGACCGGTCAGCTCGTCGGTCTGACGAGTAATGGTCTGGCCGTCGATCATGTCAGTGAAGCGGACGAAACCACTCACTTCGGTGATAACCGGCATGGTATGCGGATCCCAGTTTGCAACGGTTTCACCGCCAGCAACCTGTTCGCCGTCGCCTTTAGCCATAACGGAGCCGTAAGGCACTTTATAGCTTTCTTTGGTACGACCGAATTCGTCGATCAGCTTCAGTTCGGTGTTACGCGAGGTGATAACCAGTTTACCGCTGGAGTTCACAACCGACTTCGCATTGCTCAGACGGATGCTACCTTTGTTTTTCACCTGGATGCTGGATTCAGCAGCCGCACGAGATGCCGCACCACCGATGTGGAACGTACGCATCGTCAGCTGTGTACCCGGCTCACCGATGGACTGTGCCGCGATAACGCCGATAGCCTCACCTTTGTTGATGAGGTGACCACGCGCCAGGTCACGACCGTAGCAGTGCGCACATACACCAAAGTCGGTGTCACAGGATACAACGGAACGAACTTTGACGGAGTCAACGGAGTTCTCTTCCAGCAGGTCACACCAGTGCTCGTGCAGCAGCGTGTTGCGTGGAACCAGAATGTCCGCGGTACCCGGCTTCAGAACGTCTTCAGCAGTCACACGACCCAATACGCGATCGCGCAGCGGCTCTTTAACGTCGCCACCTTCGATAACCGGCGTCATGGTGATGCCTTCCAGGGTGCCACAGTCGTCTTCAGTGACAACCAGGTCCTGCGCAACGTCAACCAGACGACGAGTCAGGTAACCGGAGTTCGCAGTCTTCAGTGCGGTATCCGCCAGACCTTTACGAGCACCGTGGGTGGAGATGAAGTACTGGAGTACGTTCAGACCTTCACGGAAGTTCGCGGTGATCGGCGTTTCGATGATGGAGCCATCCGGCTTCGCCATCAGACCACGCATACCAGCCAGCTGACGAATCTGTGCCGCAGAACCACGCGCACCGGAGTCGGCCATCATGTAGATACTGTTGAAGGAAACCTGCTGCTCTTCCTGACCGTCACGGTTAATCACGGTTTCGGTTTGCAGGTTATCCATCATCGCTTTGGATACACGATCGTTCGCCGCAGCCCAGATATCGATAACTTTGTTGTAGCGTTCGCCCGCGGTGACCAGACCAGACTGGAACTGTTCCTGAATCTCAGCAACTTCCGCTTCCGCTTCGCTGATGATTTCGTATTTTTTCTCCGGGATGACCATGTCATCGATACCAACGGACGCACCTGAACGCGCTGCATAAGCAAAGCCGGTGTACATCGTCTGGTCCGCAAAAATAACGGTCGGTTTCAGACCCAGAATACGGTAACAGGTGTTCAGCATCTTGGAGATCGCTTTCTTACCGAGCGCCTGGTTCACGATAGAGAACGGCAGACCTTTCGGCACGATCATCCACAGAATGGCACGGCCAATGGTCGTGTCTTTCAGGCTGGTCTTCGCGACGAACTCACCATTGTCGTCTTTTTCGTATTCGGTGATACGCACTTTAACGCGCGCATGCAGAGAGGCCAGACCGGCGCGATAAATACGCTCCGCTTCTTTCGGGCCAGTCAGCACCATGCCTTCGCCTTTGGCGTTAACACAGTCACGGGTCATGTAGTACAGACCCAGTACAACGTCCTGAGACGGAACGATGATTGGTTCGCCGTTCGCCGGGGACAGGATGTTGTTGGTAGACATCATCAGCGCACGCGCTTCCAGCTGGGCTTCCAGCGTCAGCGGTACGTGAACAGCCATCTGGTCACCATCGAAGTCGGCGTTATATGCCGCACAAACCAGCGGGTGCAGCTGAATGGCTTTACCTTCGATCAGAACCGGTTCAAACGCCTGGATACCCAAACGGTGCAGTGTTGGCGCACGGTTCAGCAGTACCGGGTGTTCGCGGATAACTTCGTCCAGGATATCCCAAACGACAGCTTCTTCGCGCTCAACCATTTTCTTAGCGGCTTTGATGGTGGTGGCCAGGCCACGCAGTTCCAGCTTGCCGTAGATGAACGGTTTGAACAGCTCCAGCGCCATTTTCTTCGGCAGACCGCACTGATGCAGACGCAGGTATGGACCTACGGTGATTACAGAACGACCGGAGTAGTCAACACGCTTACCGAGCAGGTTCTGACGGAAACGACCCTGTTTACCTTTGATCATATCGGCCAAAGATTTCAGAGGACGTTTGTTGGAACCGGTGATCGCACGACCGCGACGACCGTTATCCAGCAGGGCGTCGACCGCTTCCTGCAGCATACGTTTTTCGTTGCGTACGATGATGTCCGGCGCAGCCAGATCCAGCAGACGTTTCAGACGGTTGTTACGGTTAATGACGCGACGATACAGATCGTTCAGGTCAGAAGTCGCAAAACGACCGCCATCCAGCGGAACCAGCGGACGCAGATCTGGCGGCAGAACCGGCAGAACGGTCAGGATCATCCACTCCGGCTTGTTGCCAGACTGAACGAAGGCTTCCAGCAGCTTAATGCGCTTGGTCAGCTTTTTACGCTTGGTTTCGGAGTTGGTTTCGTTCAGCTCTTCACGCAGCTGCTCGCACTCTTGCTCCAGGTCCATGCTTTTCAGCAGGGCCTGAATAGCTTCGGCGCCCATCTTCGCGTCGAATTCGTCACCGAACTCTTCCAGCGCGTCCAGGTACTGCTCTTCAGTCAGAATCTGGTTGCGTTCGAGGTTGGTCATGCCACCTTCGATAACAACATAAGATTCAAAGTACAGTACGCGTTCGATATCACGCAGCGGCATATCCAGCAGCAGACCGATACGGGACGGCAGAGACTTCAGGAACCAGATGTGGGCAGTCGGAGACGCCAGCTCGATGTGGCCCATGCGCTCACGACGCACTTTGGTCTGGGTCACTTCAACGCCGCACTTCTCACAGATAACACCACGGTGTTTCAGGCGCTTGTACTTACCGCACAGGCACTCATAGTCTTTTACTGGCCCGAAAATACGAGCGCAGAACAGACCGTCACGTTCTGGCTTGAACGTACGGTAGTTAATGGTTTCCGGCTTTTTAACTTCACCGAAAGACCATGAACGGATCATGTCTGGCGATGCCAGAGCAATTTTGATCGCATCAAACTCTTCGGTTTTAGTTTGCGCTTTCAGAAACTTTAATAAGTCTTTCACGGATTTGCTCCCGTCGGAGTTAGCACAATCTGGCGCCGGGTTTTACCCCGGCACCAGTGACCTGTTTGAGCGAGAGTTACTCGTCTTCCAGTTCGATGTTGATGCCCAGCGAGCGGATTTCTTTCAACAGTACGTTGAAGGATTCCGGCATGCCCGGTTCCATCTGGTGGTTGCCGTCCACGATGTTTTTATACATCTTGGTACGACCGTTCACGTCATCAGACTTAACGGTGAGCATTTCCTGCAGGGTGTAGGCCGCGCCGTATGCTTCCAGCGCCCACACTTCCATCTCACCGAAGCGCTGACCACCGAACTGCGCCTTACCACCCAGCGGCTGCTGAGTAACCAGGCTGTAAGAACCGGTGGAACGAGCGTGCATTTTGTCGTCGACCAGGTGGTTCAGTTTCAGCATGTACATGTAACCTACGGTTACCGGACGTTCGAACTGTTCACCGGTGCGGCCGTCAAACAGAGTGATCTGACCGGAAGTCGGCAGATCGCCCAGCTGCAGCAGCTCTTTGATTTCAGCTTCTTTCGCACCGTCGAATACCGGCGTTGCGATCGGCATGCCTTTACGCAGGTTTTCAGCCAGACGCAGAACTTCTTCATCGCTGAAGGTATTCAGGTCAACTTTCTGGCGAACGTCAGCGCCCAGATCGTAAGCACGCTGGATGAATTCGCGCAGTTTCGCGACTTCTTGCTGCTGTTTCAGCATGGCGTTGATCTTATCGCCGATGCCTTTCGCAGCCATACCCAGGTGAGTTTCCAGGATCTGACCGATGTTCATACGAGACGGTACGCCCAGCGGGTTCAGTACGATATCTACCGGCGTACCGTTAGCATCGTGCGGCATATCTTCGATCGGGTTGATCTTAGAGATAACACCCTTGTTACCGTGACGACCTGCCATCTTATCACCAGGCTGGATACGGCGTTTAACGGCCAGGTATACCTTAACAATCTTCAGCACGCCCGGTGCCAGATCGTCGCCTTGGGTGATTTTACGGCGTTTCGCTTCGAGTTTTTTCTCGAACTCGTGTTTCAGTTCGTCATACTGCTCAGCCAGTTGCTCCAGCTGATTTTGTTTCTCTTCGTCGGTCAGGCCCAGTTCCAGCCAGCGATCGCGAGGCAGTTTGTCGAGCTTGTCAGCTTCAACGCCACCGGCAACCAGCACAGCGTAAATACGGCTGAACAGACCAGCTTCGAGGATCTGCAGTTCTTCAGACAGGTCTTTTTTAGCCTGCTTCAGCTGCATCTCTTCGATTTCAAGCGCACGCTTGTCTTTCTCTACGCCGTCACGGGTAAAGACCTGAACGTCGATAACGGTACCAGAGACACCGTTCGGTACGCGCAGAGAAGAGTCTTTAACGTCAGACGCTTTCTCACCGAAGATCGCGCGCAGCAGTTTCTCTTCCGGAGTCAGCTGGGTTTCACCTTTCGGCGTTACCTTACCAACCAGAATGTCGCCGCCGGTCACTTCCGCACCGATATAAACGATACCGGATTCATCCAGTTTGGAGAGCGCAGCTTCACCCACGTTCGGGATGTCAGCGGTGATCTCTTCCGGCCCCAGCTTGGTGTCACGGGACACGCACGCCAGTTCCTGAATGTGGATGGTGGTGAAACGGTCTTCCTGGACAACACGCTCGGATACGAGGATGGAGTCTTCGAAGTTGTAGCCGTTCCACGGCATGAACGCTACGCGCATGTTCTGACCCAGCGCCAGTTCACCGAGGTCGGTGGACGGGCCGTCGGCCAGGACGTCGCCGCGTTCAATTGGTTCGCCCAGGGACACGCAAGGCATCTGGTTGATGCAGGTGTTCTGGTTAGAACGGGTGTACTTGGTCAGGTTATAGATGTCGATACCTGCTTCGCCCGGGTACATCTCGTCTTCGTTAACTTTGATAACGATACGGGAAGCATCCACGTACTGAACGGTACCGCCACGTTTAGCTACCGCAGTAACACCGGAGTCGACGGCAACAGCACGTTCCATACCGGTACCAACCAGCGGCTTATCAGCGCGCAGAGTCGGAACCGCCTGACGTTGCATGTTCGCACCCATCAATGCACGGTTGGCGTCATCGTGTTCCAGGAACGGGATCAGGGACGCACCGACGGATACCACCTGCTGGGTGGATACGTCCATGTAGTCAACCTGGTCGCGGCTGAACAAGCTGGATTCGCCTTTACTACGGCAGGTAACCAGATCTTCAACAAAGTGGCCTTCGTCATCCAGGTTGGAGTTCGCCTGAGCAATGACGTAGTTACCTTCTTCGATAGCAGACAGGTAATGAATTTCGTCGGTAACAACACCGTCGGTCACTTTACGGTACGGGGTCTCAAGGAAACCGTATTCGTTAGTCTGTGCGTACACGGACAGGGAGTTGATCAGACCGATGTTCGGACCTTCAGGCGTTTCGATTGGACATACGCGACCGTAGTGAGTCGGGTGTACGTCTCGAACTTCGAAGCCTGCGCGTTCACGGGTCAGACCGCCTGGGCCGAGTGCGGAGATACGACGTTTGTGCGTAATCTCAGACAGCGGGTTGTTCTGGTCCATAAACTGGGACAGCTGGCTGGAACCAAAGAACTCTTTCACTGCTGCGGAAATCGGCTTGGCGTTGATCATATCCTGAGGCATCAGGGTATCCAGATCGCCCAGAGACAGACGCTCTTTAACCGCACGCTCTACACGCACCAGGCCAACGCGGAACTGGTTTTCCGCCATTTCGCCAACGGAACGGATACGACGGTTGCCGAGGTGGTCGATATCATCGACTTCGCCTTTACCGTTACGGATATCGATGAGCTTCTTCATCACTTCGATGATGTCGTCTTTGCTCAGGATACCGGAACCTTCGATTTCGTCGCGCAGCAGAGAACGGTTGAACTTCATACGACCAACCGCGGACAGATCGTAGCGGTCTTCGGAGAAGAACAGGTTCTCAAACAGGCTTTCAGCCGCTTCACGAGTCGGCGGCTCACCCGGGCGCATCATGCGGTAGATTTCTACCAGCGCGCTCAGACGATCGTTGGTCGGGTCGACGCGTACAGTTTCAGAAATGTACGGACCGTGGTCCAGATCGTTGGTGAACAGCGTTTCGATACGCTTGTGGCCGGACTGGCTCAGTTTAGCCAGCAGATCCAGGCTCAGCTCCATGTTCGCCGGGCAGATCAGTTCGCCGGTCGCTTCGTCGATGTAGTCTTTAGAAGCAACTTTACCCGCGATGTACTCAACCGGAACTTCGATATGTTTGATATCGTCTTTTTCCAGCTGGCGAATATGGCGCGCGGTAATACGACGGCCTTTCTCAACGTACACTTTACCGTTGGCTTCGATATCGAAGGAGGCGGTTTCACCGCGCAGACGCTCCGGTACCAGCTCCATCTGCAGCTTGTTGTCGCGAATTTCAAAGACCACTTTCTCGAAGAACAGGTCAAGGATCTGCTCAGTGGTGTAATTCAGCGCGCGCAGAATGATGGTTGCAGGCAGTTTACGACGACGGTCGATACGAACGAACAGGTTGTCTTTCGGGTCGAATTCGAAGTCCAGCCAGGAACCACGGTAAGGGATGATACGTGCGTTATACAGGACCTTACCGGAAGAGTGAGTCTTACCTTTGTCACTGTCAAAGAAGACGCCCGGGCTACGGTGCAGCTGAGAAACGATAACACGCTCGGTACCGTTGATAACGAAGGTACCGTTGTCGGTCATGAGCGGGATTTCGCCCATGTAGACTTCTTGTTCTTTAATGTCTTTAACGGTGCCTTCCGGCGCTTCGCGCTCGTAGATCACCAGACGCAGTTTTACGCGCAGCGGTGCGGAATACGTCACGCCACGGATCTGACATTCTTTAACATCAAAAACAGGTTCGCCCAGACGGTAGCTGACGTACTGCAGCTCTGAATTACCGCTGTAGCTCTGAATCGGGAATACGGAACGGAAGGCTGCTTCCAGACCATACTGCCCTTCAGGATCTTGCTCGATAAACTTCTGGAACGAGTCAAGCTGGATAGAAAGGAGATAAGGCACATCCAGAACTTGTGGACGTTTACCAAAATCCTTACGAATACGTTTTTTCTCGGTATAGGAGTAAACCATAGGGTTCCTCAGCTCGCTGACAAGTCGACCCATCTGCCCGGAAAGGGCAGTTTTTTATGCAACACTATTTTGTTGACCGGAAAATGGAACACTTTCCGCAATGCCTGTTGCTATCACGCTTAAACCATTTCATTGCGATTTACACAGCCCAGGAACCCTAACCTGTCGCAGTATATTAAGTCGTCGATAGAAACAAGCATTGTGAGGCAAACCAGCAGTCAAACAGTGTGAAATGCTACTGGCGCCTTACAGCGCAAAAAGGCTGGTGACTAAAAAGTCACCAGCCTCAGCCTAATTTCTCAGGCTGCAACCGGAAGGGTTGGCTTATTTAACTTCAACTTCAGCGCCAGCTTCTTCCAGAGATTTTTTCAGAGCTTCAGCGTCGTCTTTGCTGATGCCTTCTTTCAGTGCAGCCGGTGCAGATTCTACCAGGTCTTTAGCTTCTTTCAGACCCAGGCCAGTCGCGCCACGTACTGCTTTGATAACAGCAACTTTGTTAGCGCCAGCAGCTTTCAGAATTACGTCGAATTCAGTTTTTTCTTCAGCAGCTTCAGCCGGGCCAGCAGCTACAGCTACAGCAGCAGCAGCGGAAACACCGAATTTTTCTTCCATTGCAGAGATCAGCTCAACAACGTCCATTACGGACATAGCGGATACTGCTTCAATGATTTGATCTTTAGTGATAGACATTTAAATTGTTCCTGAATATCAGAATAAGTTTATACGTAAGCGAGTGCTTTACAAAGATAACTGCGATTAAGCAGCTTCTTTCGCATCGCGTACAGCAGCCAGAGTACGAACCAGTTTGCCAGCCGAAGCTTCTTTCATGGTTGCCATCAGGCGTGCAATTGCTTCTTCGTAGGTCGGCAGAGTTGCCAGGCGGTCGATTTGCGACGCCGGGATCAGCTCACCTTCAAAGGCAGCGGCTTTGACCTCAAATTTTGCATTCGCTTTCGCGAACTCTTTGAACAGACGAGCAGCAGCGCCCGGGTGTTCCATAGAGTATGCAATCAGGGTCGGACCAACAAACGTGTCTTTCAGGCACTCGAACGGAGTACCTTCAACGACGCGGCGCAGCAGGGTGTTACGAACAACACGCATGTAAACGCCAGCTTCACGACCTGCTTTACGCAGTTCAGTCATTTTATCTACAGTTACGCCACGGGAATCCGCAACTACTGCAGACAGCGCGCCTTTGGCTACTTCGCTGACTTCAGCAACAATCGCTTGTTTGTCTTGAAGATTTAAAGCCATTAGCTTTGCTCCTGGATGTTTGCCAGAGCTTATGCTCTGGAACTCACTTCACTCTATTCAACGAATAGAGCGTCTTAATACGGTGAGCAGAAACAAGCCAGAGTATCCAAAAAATAATCTTAGCGTTCTGTCACCGTCTACGCAGGGGATTAAGTTTCTTACGAAACACCTGCGGTCTTCGACGGAGGCCTGGATAGGCCAGGCTCCAACGAACAAATCTGTTAGCCGCTAACTTTCGTTAGCAAACGTGGGGGTAAGATTGTAGACAAAATCACCGCCCACGTAAAGGCATTAGTTTGCAGAAGCGTTCAGGCCAGCCTGATCTACTGCAACACCTGCACCCATGGTGGTGGAGATGCTAACTTTCTTGATGTACACGCCTTTAGCCTGAGTCGGTTTTGCTTTTTTCAGCGCAACCAGCAGAGCTTCCAGGTTTTCTTTCAGTTTGTCAGCGTCAAAGTCCACTTTACCGATGGTGGTGTGGATGATGCCGTTTTTGTCGTTACGATAACGAACCTGACCTGCTTTCGCGTTCTTAACCGCTTCAGCAACGTTAGGAGTTACGGTACCAACTTTCGGGTTTGGCATCAGGCCGCGCGGGCCCAGAACCTGGCCCAGCTGGCCAACAACGCGCATTGCATCCGGGGAAGCAATAACAACGTCAAAGTTCATTTCGCCTTTCTTGATCTGGTCAGCCAGATCTTCCATACCTACCAGCTCGGCGCCTGCAGCTTTAGCAGCTTCAGCGTTCGGGCCCTGTGCAAATACGGCAACGCGAACAGAACGGCCAGTACCGTGCGGCAGTACAGTTGCACCACGTACGTTCTGGTCAGATTTACGAGCATCGATGCCCAGGTTTACAGCAACGTCAACGCTTTCAACGAACTTAGCGGTCGCCAGTTCTTTCAGCAGAGAGATGGCTTCGTTGATGTCGTACTGTTTAGTTGCATCAACTTTCTCACGAATCACGGACATGCGCTTGGTCAGTTTAGCCATTTCTTAGTCCTCCACTACCAGGCCCATGGAACGTGCAGTACCTTCGATGGAGCGAGTCATCGCTTCAATGTCGGCACCAGTCATGTCGGCAGCTTTGGTCTGCGCGATTTCCTGCAGCTGAGCGCGGGAAATTTTACCAACTTTCTCTTTGTTCGGCTTACCGGAGCCGGACTTGATACCAGCCGCTTTTTTCAGCAGAACTGCTGCCGGCGGAGTTTTGGTAACGAAAGTGAAAGAACGGTCAGCGTAAACGGTGATAACAACCGGGATTGGCAGACCTTTTTCCATGGATTCAGTTTTTGCGTTGAACGCTTTGCAGAATTCCATGATGTTAACGCCCTGCTGACCCAGTGCTGGACCAACCGGCGGACTCGGGTTTGCCATACCAGCTGCAACCTGCAGCTTGACGTAGGCTTGTACTTTCTTAGCCATTCTTAAATCCTCAAATTGGGTATTAACGCTTCAGAGAAGCTCCCCGTGATTAAACATCGTTTTACGGGCCAGGCCCATAAAAACAAAAGGCGCGAAATTGTATGCCAATTTCGCGCCCTATGCAACGATTAAATCGCTGCTTTTTTGATCGCCAGCTTACGCCTTCTCAACCTGGCCAAAGTCCAGTTCTACCGGAGTCGCACGACCGAAGATAGAAACGGAAACTTTCAGACGAGACTTCTCGTAGTCCACTTCTTCAACAACGCCGTTAAAGTCAGCAAACGGACCATCGTTGACGCGAACCATTTCGCCCGGTTCAAACAGCGTTTTCGGACGCGGCTTATCGCCAACCTGCTGCAGACGGTTCATGATGGCATCGACTTCTTTGTCGCTGATCGGCGCCGGACGGTCGGAAGTACCGCCGATGAAACCCATCACACGCGGGACGCTGCGCACCAGGTGCCAGCTCGCGTCGTTCATGACCATCTGAACCAGAACGTAGCCTGGGAAGAATTTGCGTTCGCTTTTGCGACGCTGGCCGCCACGGATTTCAACCACTTCTTCGGTCGGAACCATGACTTCGCCAAACAACTCTTCCATGTTGTGTAATTTGATATGTTCACGCAGCGAAGTAGCTACGCGACCTTCAAAACCGGAAAACGCCTGAACGACGTACCAGCGCTTTTTAGGAGCTTCAGACATCTCAGAACCTCAGGCCAGTGATAAAGGATACCAGGCGAACCAGAATACCATCCAGTCCCCACAGGATCAGTGACATTACTGCAGTTACGGCAGCAACAATCAGCGTGGTGTGCAGCGTTTCCTGGCGGGTCGGCCAGATCACTTTGCGGACTTCGGTTCTCGCTTCGCGGGCGAAGGCGACAGTCGCCTTACCTTTTGTCGTTAACAGAGCGACGCCACCGGCAGCAGCGATAAGAATCACCACGGCCAGCGCACGGATCGCCAGCATAATGTCGCGATAAAGGAAGTTGCCTACGATGGCTACAATCAGCAGCACGGCAACGATAACCCACTTCAACGCTTCCAGGCCGCGCCCGCTCCCTTGAGCTTCGGTATTCGCACTCATAAACCAACCTGTCACAAGAATTCAGACAAACATCTTCGCCCCGCATTAAATGCGAGGCGACCAAACCGAAATGCTCTGCTGCGTTTCGGACTTTACGCCCTCTTCAGAGCCTGTCTCAGCAATGATTATGACAAAAAAAATCACTGATGAGCCAGGTTCTGGTGTGAAAGCGTGCAAAAAGGGCATCAAATGATGCCCTTTTATTGCGCATTGCGTCAAATGTTATCAGCGATTAGCCGAGAACTTTAGCAACCACGCCCGCGCCAACGGTACGGCCGCCTTCACGGATTGCGAAACGCAGACCATCGTCCATCGCGATCGGGTGGATCAGGGTAACAACCATTTTGATGTTGTCGCCCGGCATTACCATCTCTACGCCTTCCGGCAGTTCGATGGTACCAGTCACGTCAGTAGTACGGAAGTAGAACTGCGGACGGTAGCCTTTGAAGAACGGAGTATGACGGCCGCCTTCGTCTTTGGACAGGATGTACACTTCAGATTCGAACTTGGTGTGCGGCTTGATGCTGCCCGGCTTAGCCAGTACCTGACCACGTTCGATTTCTTCACGTTTGATACCACGCAGCAGAACGCCTACGTTCTCACCAGCACGGCCTTCGTCCAGCAGTTTGCGGAACATTTCAACGCCAGTACAGGTGGTTTTCGCGGT
>NZ_JBEAIL010000010.1:0-26115 GCF_040064495.1 Klebsiella sp. CN_Kp097
ACGATGGTCTGCGTTTCGCAATCCGTGAAGGCGGCCGTACCGTTGGCGCGGGCGTTGTAGCTAAAGTTCTGGGCTAATTCGTTAGCTTTGAATTAAAAAGGGCGCTTCGGCGCCCTTTTTGCTGTCTATGATTTGGTGATAAGCCGCGATGGTATAAATATTCATAAAGTGCGCCGCCAGGGATAATTAATAAACAGTCTATTGTAATCATAACTATTCTCATTTAAACTTTGTGCATAAATTGAACGGGAGTTTATATGTACGTTTGTTTGTGCAATGGCGTAAGCGATAAAAAAATCCGTCAGGTTGTGCGTCAATTTCAACCGCAATCTTTTCAACAATTACGCAAGTTTATTCCCGTTGGAAATCAATGCGGTAAGTGCGTCCGCGCGGCACGTGAAGTGATGGAAGATGAATTAACCAGCATGCCGGAATTCAAAGAAATCGCCTGATCGCGACTCTTCTCTTTTTGACATCCTTATAGCCCGGACTACGCTTCAATAAGTGGAAGCGGAGGGACTTTATAATGAAAGGTGATGTCAAAATCATAAGTTATCTCAATAAATTATTGGGAAACGAACTGGTCGCTATTAACCAGTATTTTCTTCATGCAAGAATGTTCAAGAACTGGGGCCTGATGCGCCTCAACGATATTGAATATCATGAATCTATCGATGAGATGAAACACGCCGATAAGTACATCGAGCGTATTTTGTTTCTTGAAGGGCTGCCTAACCTGCAGGATCTTGGCAAACTTGGCATCGGTGAGGATGTCGAAGAGATGCTGCAGTCTGACTTACGGCTGGAGCTCGAAGGCGCGCAAAACCTGCGTGAGGCAATCGCCTATGCCGACAGCGTTCATGATTATGTCAGTCGCGATATGATGATTGAAATCCTTGCCGATGAAGAAGGCCATATTGACTGGCTGGAAACCGAGTTAGATCTAATCGGCAAAATCGGTCTGCAAAATTACCTTCAATCGCAGATCAAAGTGTCAGACTAGCGAACGTCTGCCACCCGCACCAAAAACCCGCTGCAGTCAGAAATGGCCCAAACGGCAGCGGGTTGTTCAAACCCCATCGTTGTTGCTTACTCCTCCTGAACAACGCCAATGTCATCCATGTCATCCCGGCAAGCAGCGATGCGGCCAACACCAGCTGCGGCAACCTCTGCCAGCCATGCCAGGCGCCGAGGGCGGCAAGATATTTAATGTCGCCGTATCCTAATCCCTCATAGCCGCGAAACACCCTATATAGCCAGTAGAGCAGGGCAAAAATGAGATAGCCTGCAATTGCCCCCCAGACGGCATCCTCTAGCCGCTGCGGCGCCAGACACAGGTAAAAAACAAAACCGCTCCACAGCAGGGGACAGGTGAGGCTGTCAGGAAGAAGACCGCGAAGCAGGTCCTGCCGGCATAACGCCAGGGTTAATCCACAATAACAAACTAAGAAGGGGAGGACGGTAAGCATGGAACACTCCTGTTCGGGGATAATGCGCTCACTTTGCTTATCGTCGCGCGATAGCGCAAAGCGCATTTGTGTAAGATGGATGGCTGCTTCCTGACTTATTTATCGTGTTATTGCATTGCCGAACGCCTGGGCGAGAAGACACGCAAATTGTGGTGATGATTTTCTAATCAGCACTTGCGTCGCGCCTGAATTTGCGTATAATGCGCGGGCCTGTCAAAATTGACGGCCGGTTCGATATGAGCCCTGGTAGCGCAGTTTGCTACCTAACAATGTTCCCAATCGGGGAACTCTGTAAGAACGGTTACACTCTCCCATCAATCGTAATGGGTATGAGGAGTAATCATTTCGTCTATAAAATAATTGGAGCTCTGGTCTCATGCAGAACCAAAGAATCCGTATCCGCCTTAAAGCGTTTGATCATCGTCTGATCGATCAATCAACCGCGGAAATCGTCGAGACTGCTAAGCGCACTGGTGCGCAAGTCCGTGGTCCGATCCCGCTGCCGACCCGCAAAGAGCGTTTCACCGTTCTGATCTCTCCGCACGTCAACAAAGATGCGCGTGATCAGTACGAGATTCGTACTCACAAGCGTCTGGTTGACATCGTTGAGCCAACTGAAAAAACCGTTGATGCTCTGATGCGTCTGGACCTGGCTGCCGGTGTAGACGTGCAGATCAGCCTGGGTTAATCAGGTCATCGAGCGATTGAGAGGTTGATACAATGATTGGTTTAGTCGGTAAAAAAGTGGGTATGACCCGCATCTTCACTGAAGATGGCGTCTCTATCCCAGTAACCGTTATCGAAGTTGAAGCAAACCGCGTTACTCAGGTCAAAGATCTGGCTAACGATGGCTATCGCGCTATTCAGGTTACCACTGGTGCTAAAAAAGCTAACCGTGTAACTAAGCCGGAAGCTGGTCACTTTGCTAAAGCTGGCGTAGAAGCTGGCCGCGGCCTGTGGGAGTTCCGTCTGGCAGATGGTGAAGAATACACCGTTGGTCAGAACATTAGCGTTGAACTGTTTGCTGACGTTAAAAAAGTTGACGTAACCGGTACCTCTAAAGGTAAAGGTTTCGCTGGTACCGTTAAGCGCTGGAACTTCCGTACCCAGGACGCTACCCACGGTAACTCCTTGTCTCACCGCGTTCCGGGTTCTATCGGTCAGAACCAGACTCCGGGCAAAGTGTTCAAAGGCAAGAAAATGGCAGGTCAGCTGGGCAACGAACGCGTTACTGTTCAGAGCCTGGACGTAGTACGTGTTGACGCTGAGCGCAACCTGCTGCTGGTTAAAGGTGGTGTTCCGGGTGCAACCGGCTGCGACCTGATCGTTAAACCAGCTGTGAAGGCGTAAGGGGATAGCAATGGAATTAGTATTGAAAGACGCGCAGAGCGCGCTGACTGTTTCCGAAACTACCTTCGGTCGTGATTTCAACGAAGCGCTGGTTCACCAGGTTGTTGTTGCTTATGCAGCTGGTGCGCGTCAGGGTACTCGTGCTCAGAAGACTCGTGCTGAAGTAACTGGTTCAGGCAAAAAGCCATGGCGCCAGAAAGGTACCGGCCGTGCGCGTTCAGGTTCTATCAAGAGCCCGATCTGGCGTTCCGGTGGCGTAACCTTCGCTGCTCGTCCGCAGGACCACAGTCAAAAAGTTAACAAGAAGATGTACCGCGGCGCGCTGAAAAGCATTCTGTCCGAACTGGTACGTCAGGATCGTCTGATCGTTGTCGAGAAGTTCTCTGTAGAAGCGCCTAAAACTAAGCTGCTGGCTCAGAAACTGAAAGACATGGCTCTGGAAGATGTGCTGATCATCACCGGTGAGCTGGACGAGAACCTGTTCCTGGCCGCACGTAACCTGCACAAGGTTGACGTACGCGATGCGACTGGTATCGACCCGGTTAGCCTGATCGCCTTCGACAAAGTCGTAATGACTGCTGATGCTGTTAAGCAAGTTGAGGAGATGCTGGCATGATTCGTGAAGAACGTCTGCTGAAGGTGCTGCGCGCACCGCACGTTTCTGAAAAAGCGTCTACTGCGATGGAAAAAACCAACACCATCGTTCTCAAAGTTGCTAAAGACGCGACCAAAGCAGAAATCAAAGCTGCTGTGCAGAAACTGTTTGAAGTCGAAGTCGAAGTCGTTAACACCCTGGTAGTTAAAGGGAAAGTTAAACGTCACGGACAGCGTATCGGTCGTCGTAGCGACTGGAAAAAAGCTTACGTCACCCTGAAGGAAGGCCAGAATCTGGACTTCGTCGGCGGCGCTGAGTAAGTCGGAGGAGTAATACAATGGCAGTTGTTAAATGTAAACCGACATCTCCGGGTCGTCGCCACGTTGTTAAAGTGGTCAACCCAGAGCTGCACAAGGGCAAACCTTTTGCTCCGCTGGTTGAAAAAAACAGCAAATCCGGCGGTCGTAACAACAATGGCCGTATCACCACTCGTCATATCGGTGGTGGTCACAAGCAGGCTTACCGTATTGTTGACTTCAAACGCAACAAAGATGGTATCCCGGCAGTTGTTGAACGTCTTGAGTACGATCCGAACCGTTCCGCGAACATCGCGCTGGTTCTGTACAAAGACGGTGAGCGCCGTTACATTCTGGCCCCGAAAGGCCTGAAAGCTGGCGACCAGATTCAGTCTGGCGTTGATGCTGCAATCAAAGCAGGCAACACCCTGCCGATGCGCAATATCCCGGTTGGTTCTACCGTTCATAACGTAGAAATGAAACCAGGTAAAGGCGGTCAGCTGGCTCGTTCCGCTGGTACTTACGTTCAGATCGTTGCTCGTGACGGTGCCTATGTCACCCTGCGTCTGCGTTCTGGTGAAATGCGTAAAGTCGAAGCAGACTGCCGCGCTACTCTGGGCGAAGTTGGCAATGCTGAGCATATGCTGCGCGTTCTGGGTAAAGCAGGTGCTGCACGCTGGCGTGGTGTTCGTCCTACCGTTCGCGGTACTGCGATGAACCCAGTCGATCACCCACATGGTGGTGGTGAAGGTCGTAACTTTGGTAAGCACCCGGTATCCCCGTGGGGCCTGCAGACCAAAGGTAAGAAGACCCGCAGCAACAAGCGTACTGATAAATTCATCGTACGTCGCCGTAGCAAATAATTTTAGAGGATAAGCCATGCCACGTTCTCTCAAGAAAGGTCCTTTTATTGACCTGCACTTGCTGAAGAAGGTAGAGAAAGCGGTGGAAAGCGGAGACAAGAAGCCCCTGCGCACTTGGTCCCGTCGTTCAACGATCTTTCCTAACATGATCGGTTTGACCATCGCTGTCCATAATGGTCGTCAGCACGTTCCAGTCTTTGTTTCCGACGAAATGGTTGGTCACAAACTGGGTGAATTCGCACCGACTCGTACTTATCGCGGCCACGCTGCTGATAAAAAAGCGAAGAAGAAATAAGGTAGGAGGAAGAGATGGAAACTTTAGCTCAACATCGCCATGCTCGTTCTTCTGCTCAGAAGGTTCGCCTTGTAGCTGACCTGATTCGCGGTAAGAAAGTGTCGCAGGCCCTGGATATTCTGACCTACACCAACAAAAAAGCTGCTGTACTGGTCAAGAAGGTACTGGAATCTGCCATTGCTAACGCTGAACACAACGATGGCGCTGACATTGATGATCTGAAAGTTGCGAAAATTTTCGTAGACGAAGGCCCGAGCATGAAGCGCATTATGCCGCGTGCTAAAGGTCGTGCAGATCGCATCCTGAAGCGCACCAGCCACATCACTGTGGTTGTGTCCGATCGCTGAGACTCTGGAGACTAGCAATGGGTCAGAAAGTACATCCTAATGGTATTCGCCTGGGTATTGTCAAACCATGGAACTCTACCTGGTTCGCGAACACCAAAGAATTCGCTGACAACCTGGACAGCGATTTTAAAGTACGTCAGTTCTTAACTAAAGAGCTGGCTAAAGCGTCTGTATCTCGCATCGTTATCGAGCGTCCGGCTAAGAGCATCCGTGTGACCATTCACACTGCTCGCCCGGGTATCGTTATCGGTAAGAAAGGCGAAGACGTAGAAAAACTGCGCAAGGTCGTAGCGGATATCGCTGGCGTTCCTGCACAGATCAATATTGCCGAAGTTCGTAAGCCTGAACTGGACGCTAAATTGGTTGCTGACAGCATCACTTCTCAGCTGGAACGTCGCGTTATGTTCCGTCGTGCTATGAAGCGTGCTGTACAGAACGCAATGCGTCTGGGCGCTAAAGGTATCAAAGTTGAAGTTAGCGGCCGTCTGGGCGGCGCGGAAATCGCACGTACCGAATGGTACCGTGAAGGTCGCGTACCGCTGCACACTCTGCGTGCTGACATCGACTACAACACCTCTGAAGCGCACACCACTTACGGTGTAATCGGCGTTAAGGTATGGATCTTCAAAGGTGAGATCCTGGGTGGTATGGCTGCTGTTGAACAACCGGAACCGGCTGCTCAACCTAAAAAGCAGCAGCGTAAAGGCCGTAAATAAGGAGCGTCGCTGATGTTACAACCAAAGCGTACAAAATTCCGTAAAGTGCACAAAGGCCGCAACCGTGGTCTGGCGCAGGGTACGGATGTTAGCTTCGGCACTTTCGGTCTGAAAGCTGTTGGCCGTGGTCGTCTGACTGCACGTCAGATCGAAGCAGCACGTCGTGCTATGACCCGTGCAGTTAAGCGTCAAGGTAAGATCTGGATCCGTGTATTCCCGGACAAACCGATCACCGAGAAGCCGCTGGAAGTTCGTATGGGTAAAGGTAAAGGTAACGTGGAGTACTGGGTTGCCTTGATTCAGCCGGGTAAAGTCCTTTATGAAATGGACGGCGTACCGGAAGAGCTGGCCCGTGAAGCATTCGGCCTGGCAGCAGCGAAACTGCCGATCAAAACCACCTTTGTAACTAAGACGGTGATGTAATGAAAGCAAAAGAGCTGCGTGAAAAAAGCGTTGAAGAGCTGAACGCTGAGCTGCTGAACCTGCTGCGTGAGCAGTTCAACCTGCGTATGCAGGCTGCAAGTGGCCAGCTGCAACAGACTCATCTGCTGAAGCAAGTGCGTCGTGATGTTGCACGCGTTAAGACTTTACTGACTCAGAAGGCGGGTGCGTAATGACCGATAAAATCCGTACTCTGCAAGGTCGCGTAGTTAGCGACAAAATGGAGAAATCCATTGTTGTTGCTATCGAACGTTTTGTGAAACACCCGATCTACGGTAAATTCATCAAACGTACGACCAAACTGCACGTACATGACGAGAACAACGAATGTGGTATCGGCGACAAGGTTGAAATCCGTGAATGCCGTCCACTGTCCAAGACTAAGTCCTGGACGCTGGTTCGCGTTGTAGAGAAAGCGGTTCTGTAATAGAGTACGCATTCTCAATACGAATAAACGGCTCAGCGATGGGCCGTTTATTTTTTCTACCCATATTGCAGAAGCGGTGTTATAATGCCGCGCCCTCGATATGGGGCTTTTTAACGACCCAGCTTTTGGGTCCCAGTAGTAGTTGACATTAGCGGAGCACTAAAATGATCCAAGAACAGACTATGCTGAACGTCGCCGACAACTCCGGTGCACGTCGCGTAATGTGTATCAAGGTTCTGGGTGGCTCGCACCGTCGCTACGCAGGCGTAGGCGACATCATCAAGATCACCATCAAAGAAGCAATTCCGCGTGGTAAGGTCAAGAAAGGTGATGTGCTGAAGGC
The DNA here is from genome assembly GCF_040064495.1 of Klebsiella sp. CN_Kp097. Classification (NCBI taxonomy): domain Bacteria; kingdom Pseudomonadati; phylum Pseudomonadota; class Gammaproteobacteria; order Enterobacterales; family Enterobacteriaceae; genus Klebsiella; species Klebsiella sp. CN_Kp097. The sequence continues at coordinate 7,143 of NZ_JBEAIL010000010.1, forward strand.
GGTAGTGGTGCGCACCAAGAAGGGTGTTCGTCGCCCGGACGGTTCTGTCATTCGCTTCGATGGTAATGCATGCGTTATTTTAAACAATAACAGCGAGCAACCTATCGGTACGCGTATTTTTGGGCCGGTAACTCGTGAACTTCGTAACGAGAAGTTCATGAAAATTATCTCTCTGGCACCAGAAGTACTCTAAGGAGCGAATCATGGCAGCGAAAATCCGTCGTGATGACGAAGTTATCGTGTTAACCGGTAAAGATAAAGGTAAACGCGGTAAAGTTAAAAATGTCCTGTCTTCCGGCAAGGTCATTGTTGAAGGTATCAACCTGGTTAAGAAACATCAGAAGCCGGTTCCGGCCCTGAACCAACCAGGCGGCATCGTAGAGAAAGAAGCAGCTATTCAAGTCTCTAACCTTGCTATCTTCAACGCGGCAACCGGCAAGGCTGACCGTGTAGGCTTTAGATTCGAAGACGGCAAAAAAGTCCGTTTCTTCAAATCTAATAGCGAAACTATCAAGTAATTTGGAGTAGTACGATGGCGAAACTGCATGATTACTACAAAGACGAAGTAGTCGCTAAACTCATGACTGAGTTTAACTACAATTCTGTCATGCAAGTCCCTCGGGTCGAGAAGATCACCCTGAACATGGGTGTTGGTGAAGCGATCGCTGACAAGAAACTGCTGGATAACGCAGCAGCTGACCTGACAGCAATCTCCGGTCAAAAACCGCTGATCACCAAAGCACGCAAATCAGTTGCAGGCTTCAAAATCCGTCAGGGCTATCCGATCGGCTGTAAAGTAACTCTGCGCGGCGAGCGCATGTGGGAGTTCTTTGAGCGCCTGATCACTATTGCTGTACCGCGTATCCGTGACTTCCGTGGCTTGTCCGCTAAGTCTTTCGACGGTCGTGGTAACTACAGCATGGGTGTCCGTGAGCAGATCATCTTCCCAGAAATCGACTACGATAAAGTCGACCGCGTTCGTGGTTTGGATATTACCATTACCACTACTGCGAAATCTGATGAAGAAGGCCGCGCTCTGCTGGCTGCCTTTGACTTCCCGTTCCGCAAGTAAGGTAGGGTTACTTAATGGCTAAGCAATCAATGAAAGCACGCGAAGTAAAGCGCGTGGCTTTAGCTGATAAATTCTTCGCTAAACGCGCTGAACTGAAAGCTATCATCTCTGATGTGAACGCAACCGACGAAGATCGTTGGAACGCTGTTCTCAAGCTGCAGACTCTGCCGCGTGATTCCAGCCCGTCTCGTCAGCGTAATCGCTGCCGTCAAACAGGTCGTCCGCATGGTTTCCTGCGGAAGTTCGGGTTGAGCCGTATCAAGGTCCGTGAAGCCGCTATGCGCGGTGAAATCCCGGGTCTGAAAAAGGCTAGCTGGTAATTGTCACCAATTGAATCACGGGAGTAAAGACAGATGAGCATGCAAGATCCGATCGCGGATATGCTGACCCGTATCCGTAACGGTCAGGCCGCGAATAAAGCTGCGGTCACCATGCCTTCCTCCAAGCTGAAAGTGGCAATTGCCAACGTGCTGAAGGAAGAAGGCTTTATTGAAGATTTTAAAGTTGAAGGCGACATCAAGCCGGAACTGGAACTGACTCTTAAGTATTTCCAGGGTAAAGCTGTTGTAGAAAGCATTCAGCGTGTCAGCCGCCCAGGTCTGCGCATCTACAAACGTAAAGATGAGCTGCCGAAAGTTATGGCGGGTCTGGGTATCGCAGTTGTTTCTACCTCTAAAGGTGTTATGACTGATCGTGCAGCGCGCCAAGCTGGTCTTGGTGGCGAAATTATCTGCTACGTAGCCTAATCGGAGGAAAAAATGTCTCGTGTTGCTAAAGCACCGGTCGTTGTTCCTGCCGGCGTTGACGTTAAAGTCAACGGTCAGGTTATTACGATCAAAGGTAAAAATGGCGAGCTGACTCGTACTCTCAACGATGCTGTTGAAGTTAAACATGCAGATAATGCACTGACCTTCGGTCCGCGTGATGGTTACGTAGACGGATGGGCTCAGGCTGGTACCGCGCGTGCCCTGCTGAACTCAATGGTTATCGGTGTTACCGAAGGCTTCACTAAAAAGCTTCAGCTGGTTGGTGTAGGCTATCGTGCAGCGGTCAAAGGGGATGTAGTAAACCTGGCTTTAGGTTTCTCTCATCCTGTTGAGCATAAACTGCCGGCCGGTATCACTGCAGAATGCCCGACTCAAACTGAAATCGTGCTGAAAGGCGCTGATAAGCAGGTGATCGGTCAGGTTGCAGCAGATCTGCGCGCCTACCGTCGTCCTGAGCCTTACAAAGGCAAGGGTGTTCGTTACGCCGACGAAGTCGTGCGTACCAAAGAGGCTAAGAAGAAGTAAGGTAACACTATGGATAAGAAATCTGCTCGTATCCGTCGTGCGACCCGCGCACGCCGCAAGCTCCAGGAGCTGGGTGCAACTCGCCTGGTGGTACATCGTACCCCGCGTCATATTTACGCACAGGTAATTGCTCCGAATGGTTCTGAAGTTCTGGTAGCTGCTTCTACTGTAGAAAAAGCTATCTCTGAACAACTGAAGTACACCGGTAACAAAGACGCGGCTGCAGCTGTGGGTAAAGCTGTTGCTGAACGCGCTCTGGAAAAAGGCATCAAAGATGTTTCCTTTGACCGTTCCGGGTTCCAATATCATGGTCGTGTCCAGGCACTGGCAGATGCTGCCCGTGAAGCTGGCCTTCAGTTCTAAGGTAGAGGTGTAAGATGGCTCACATCGAAAAACAAGCTGGCGAACTGCAGGAAAAGCTGATCGCGGTAAACCGCGTATCTAAAACCGTTAAAGGTGGTCGTATTTTCTCCTTCACAGCTCTGACTGTAGTTGGTGACGGTAACGGTCGCGTAGGTTTTGGTTACGGTAAAGCGCGTGAAGTTCCAGCAGCGATCCAGAAAGCGATGGAAAAAGCCCGTCGCAATATGATTAACGTCGCGCTGAATACTGGCACCCTGCAGCACCCGGTTAAGGGTACTCACACGGGTTCTCGTGTATTCATGCAGCCGGCTTCCGAAGGTACCGGTATCATCGCCGGTGGTGCAATGCGCGCCGTTCTGGAAGTCGCTGGGGTTCGTAACGTTCTGGCTAAAGCATATGGTTCCACCAACCCGATCAACGTGGTTCGTGCAACTATTGATGGCCTGGAAAATATGAAGTCTCCAGATATGGTCGCTGCCAAGCGTGGTAAATCCGTTGAAGAAATTCTGGGGAAATAAACCATGGCAAAGACTATTAAAATTACTCAAACCCGCAGTGCAATCGGTCGTTTGCCGAAACACAAGGCAACGCTGCTTGGCCTGGGTCTGCGTCGTATTGGTCACACCGTAGAGCGCGAGGATACTCCTGCTGTTCGTGGTATGGTCAACGCGGTTTCCTTCATGGTTAAAGTTGAGGAGTAAGAGATGCGTTTAAATACTCTGTCTCCGGCCGAAGGCTCCAAAAAGGCGGGTAAACGCCTGGGTCGTGGTATCGGTTCTGGCCTCGGTAAAACCGGTGGTCGTGGTCACAAAGGTCAGAACTCTCGTTCTGGCGGTGGCGTACGTCGCGGTTTCGAGGGTGGTCAGATGCCACTGTACCGTCGTCTGCCGAAATTCGGCTTCACTTCTCGTAAAGCAATGATCACTGCAGAAGTTCGTCTGTCTGATCTGGCTCACGTAGAAGGCGATGTGGTAGACCTGAACACGCTGAAAGCGGCTAACATTATCGGTATCCAGATCGAGTTCGCGAAAGTGATCCTGTCTGGTGAGGTAACTCGTCCGGTAACTGTTCGTGGCCTGCGCGTGACTAAAGGCGCTCGTGCTGCTATCGAAGCTGCTGGCGGTAAAATTGAGGAATAAGTAGCAGATGGCTAAACAACCGGGATTAGATTTTCAAAGTGCCAAAGGTGGAATTGGCGAACTGAAACGCAGACTTTTGTTTGTTATCGGTGCGCTGATTGTGTTCCGTATTGGCTCTTTTATTCCGATCCCTGGTATTGATGCCACTGTACTTGCCAAACTGCTTGAGCAACAGCGAGGCACCATCATTGAAATGTTTAACATGTTCTCTGGTGGTGCTCTCAGCCGTGCTTCTATCTTTGCTCTGGGGATCATGCCGTATATTTCGGCGTCGATCATTGTCCAGCTGCTGACCGTTGTTTATCAACCGCTGGCAGAACTGAAGAAAGAAGGGGAGTCTGGTCGTCGTAAGATCAGCCAGTACACCCGCTACGGTACTCTGGTGCTGGCTATATTCCAGTCGATCGGTATTGCTACCGGTCTGCCGAATATGCCTGGTATGCAGGGCCTGGTGATTAATCCGGGCTTTGCATTCTATTTCACCGCTGTTGTTAGTCTGGTCACAGGGACTATGTTCCTGATGTGGCTCGGCGAACAGATCACCGAACGCGGTATCGGAAACGGTATCTCGATCCTGATCTTCGCCGGGATCGTTGCGGGACTCCCGCCGGCCATCGCCCATACTATCGAGCAAGCGCGTCAAGGCGACCTGCACTTCCTCCTGTTGCTGTTGGTTGCAGTATTAGTATTTGCAGTGACCTTCTTCGTTGTATTCGTTGAACGTGGTCAACGCCGCATTGTGGTAAACTACGCTAAGCGTCAACAGGGTCGTCGTGTCTATGCTGCACAGAGCACACATTTACCGCTGAAAGTGAATATGGCGGGGGTAATCCCGGCAATCTTCGCTTCCAGTATTATTCTGTTCCCGGCGACCATCACGTCATGGTTCGGGGGCGGTACTGGTTGGAACTGGCTGACAACAATTTCGCTGTATTTGCAGCCTGGGCAACCGCTTTATGTGTTACTCTATGCGTCTGCAATCATCTTCTTCTGTTTCTTCTACACGGCGTTGGTTTTCAACCCGCGTGAAACAGCAGATAACCTGAAGAAGTCCGGTGCATTTGTACCAGGAATTCGTCCGGGAGAACAAACGGCGAAGTATATCGATAAAGTAATGACCCGCCTGACTCTGGTCGGTGCGTTGTATATCACTTTTATCTGCCTGATCCCGGAGTTCATGCGTGATGCAATGAAAGTGCCGTTCTACTTCGGTGGAACCTCGCTGCTTATTGTTGTCGTCGTGATTATGGACTTTATGGCTCAAGTGCAAACTCTGATGATGTCTAGTCAGTATGAGTCTGCATTGAAGAAGGCGAACCTGAAAGGCTACGGCCGCTAACTGGTCGCCCGAGAAGTTACGGAGAGTAAAAATGAAAGTTCGTGCTTCCGTCAAGAAATTATGCCGTAACTGCAAAATCGTTAAGCGTGATGGTGTCATCCGTGTGATTTGCAGTGCCGAGCCAAAGCATAAACAGCGCCAAGGCTGATTTATTCGCATATTTTTCTTGCAAAGTTGGGTTGAGCTGGCTAGATTAGCCAGCCAATCTTTTGTATGTCTGTACGTTTCCATTTGAGTATCCTGAAAACGGGCTTTTCAGCATGGTACGTACATATTAAATAGTAGGAGTGCATAGTGGCCCGTATAGCAGGCATTAACATTCCTGATCAGAAACATACCGTAATTGCTTTAACTGCAATTTTTGGTATCGGCAAGACCCGCTCTAAAGCCATCTGCGCTGAAACGGGTATCGCTGAAAATGTTAAGATCAGTGAGCTGTCTGAAGAACAGATTGATTCTCTGCGTGAAGCAGTAGGTAAATTTGTCGTTGAAGGTGATCTGCGCCGTGAAATCACCCTGAGCATCAAGCGTCTGATGGACCTTGGTTGCTACCGTGGTTTACGCCATCGTCGTGGTCTTCCGGTTCGCGGTCAGCGTACTAAGACCAACGCACGTACCCGTAAGGGTCCGCGTAAACCGATCAAGAAATAATCGGGGTGATTGAATAATGGCAAAGGCACCAGTTCGTGCACGTAAGCGTGTAAGAAAACAAGTCTCTGATGGCGTGGCTCATATCCATGCTTCTTTTAACAACACCATCGTTACCATCACTGATCGTCAGGGTAACGCGCTGGGTTGGGCAACAGCCGGTGGTTCCGGTTTCCGTGGTTCTCGCAAATCCACTCCGTTTGCAGCTCAGGTTGCAGCAGAGCGTTGCGCAGAAGCCGTAAAAGAATACGGCATCAAGAATCTGGAAGTTATGGTTAAAGGTCCGGGTCCAGGTCGCGAATCTACTATTCGTGCACTGAACGCCGCTGGTTTCCGCATCACTAATATTACTGATGTGACTCCGATCCCTCATAACGGTTGTCGTCCGCCGAAAAAACGTCGCGTATAACGCCTCGTTTCTAGGATTGTTGGAGAAAGAAAATGGCAAGATATTTGGGTCCTAAGCTCAAGCTGAGCCGTCGTGAGGGCACTGACTTATTCCTTAAGTCTGGCGTTCGCGCGATCGATACCAAGTGTAAAATTGAACAAGCTCCTGGCCAGCACGGTGCGCGTAAGCCGCGTCTGTCTGACTATGGTGTGCAGTTGCGTGAAAAGCAAAAAGTTCGCCGTATGTACGGTGTGCTGGAGCGTCAGTTCCGTAACTACTATAAAGAAGCAGCACGTCTGAAAGGCAACACCGGTGAAAACCTGTTGGCTCTGCTGGAAGGTCGTCTGGACAACGTTGTATACCGTATGGGCTTCGGCGCCACTCGTGCTGAAGCACGCCAGCTGGTTAGCCACAAGGCTATCATGGTAAACGGTCGTGTTGTTAACATCGCTTCTTATCAGGTAAAAGCGAATGACGTTGTTAGCATCCGTGAGAAAGCGAAAAAGCAATCTCGCGTGAAAGCCGCTCTGGAGCTGGCTGAGCAGCGTGAAAAGCCAACCTGGCTGGAAGTTGATGCTGGCAAGATGGAAGGTACGTTCAAGCGTCAGCCGGAGCGTTCTGATCTGTCTGCGGACATTAACGAACACCTGATCGTCGAGCTTTACTCCAAGTAAAGCTTAGTACCAAAGAGAGGACACAATGCAGGGTTCTGTGACAGAGTTTCTAAAACCGCGCCTGGTCGATATCGAGCAAGTGAGTTCGACGCACGCCAAGGTGACCCTTGAGCCTTTAGAGCGTGGCTTCGGCCATACTCTGGGTAACGCACTGCGCCGTATTCTGCTCTCATCGATGCCGGGTTGCGCGGTGACCGAGGTTGAGATTGATGGTGTACTGCACGAGTACAGCACCAAAGAAGGCGTTCAGGAAGACATCCTTGAAATCCTGCTCAACCTGAAAGGGCTGGCGGTGAGAGTTCAGGGTAAAGATGAAGTCATCCTTACTTTGAATAAATCTGGCATTGGCCCTGTGACTGCAGCCGACATTACCCACGACGGTGATGTCGAAATCGTCAAGCCGCAGCACGTGATCTGCCACCTGACCGATGAGAACGCATCTATTAGCATGCGCATCAAAGTTCAGCGCGGTCGCGGTTATGTGCCGGCTTCTGCCCGAATTCATTCGGAAGAAGATGAGCGCCCAATCGGCCGTCTGCTGGTCGACGCCTGCTACAGCCCTGTAGAGCGTATTGCCTACAATGTTGAAGCCGCGCGTGTTGAGCAGCGTACCGACCTGGACAAGCTGGTCATCGAGATGGAAACCAACGGCACAATCGATCCTGAAGAGGCGATTCGTCGTGCGGCAACCATTCTGGCTGAACAACTGGAAGCTTTCGTTGACTTACGTGATGTACGTCAGCCGGAAGTGAAAGAAGAGAAACCAGAGTTCGATCCGATCCTGCTGCGCCCTGTTGACGATCTGGAATTGACTGTCCGCTCTGCTAACTGCCTCAAGGCAGAAGCTATCCACTATATCGGTGATCTGGTACAGCGTACCGAGGTTGAGTTGCTGAAAACGCCGAACCTGGGTAAAAAATCTCTTACTGAGATTAAAGACGTGCTGGCTTCACGTGGTCTGTCTCTGGGCATGCGCCTGGAAAACTGGCCGCCGGCAAGCATTGCTGACGAGTAACCGGATCACAGGTTAAGGTTTTACTGAGAAGGATAAGGTCATGCGCCATCGTAAGAGTGGTCGTCAACTGAACCGCAACAGCAGCCATCGCCAGGCTATGTTCCGTAACATGGCAGGTTCGCTGGTTCGTCATGAGATCATCAAGACGACCCTGCCGAAAGCGAAAGAACTGCGTCGCGTAGTTGAGCCGCTGATTACTCTTGCCAAGACTGATAGCGTTGCTAATCGTCGTCTGGCATTCGCCCGCACTCGTGATAACGAGATCGTGGCAAAACTGTTTAACGAGCTGGGCCCGCGTTTCGCGAGCCGCGCCGGTGGTTACACTCGCATTCTGAAGTGTGGCTTCCGTGCAGGCGACAACGCGCCGATGGCATACATCGAGCTGGTTGATCGTGCTGAGCTGAAAGCAGAAGCTGCTGCAGAGTAATCTGTAGTAACGTAAAAAAACCCGCCCCGGCGGGTTTTTTTATATCTACCGCAATCCCACTTCACTACACTATCTGTACTCTTTTTGTTCATCCCTGGGAGCCGTATAATGTGGTTACTGGACCAGTGGGCAGAACGCCACATCCTCGACGCACAGTCTAAAGGCGAGTTTGATAATCTGACGGGCAGCGGCGAACCGCTGGCGCTGGATGATGATTCACACGTGCCCCCTGAACTGCGCGCCGGTTATCGCTTATTAAAAAATGCCGGCTGTTTGCCACCGGAGCTTGAGTTACGTAGAGATGCCATGGCGTTGAGCGACTTACTCAAGACCGTAGAGCATGATGATCCGCGGTATACCGAATTAAATCGTCGCTTGACTCTGTTTGAACTGAAATTACGTCAGGCGGGTATGAATACCGATTTTCTACGCGGTGATTATGCCGATAGACTGTGGCACAAAATTAACGAGGAGTAGCTATGTATCGGATTGGCGAACTGGCCAAACTGGCTGATGTCACCCCGGATACCATCCGCTATTACGAAAAGCAGCAAATGATGGATCACGATATTCGTACTGAAGGCGGTTTCCGTCTCTATTCGGATAACGATCTGCAGCGGCTGCGCTTTATCCGTTATGCCAGGCAATTAGGCTTCACTCTGGAGTCGATCCGCGAATTATTATCGATCCGCATCGATCCAGAACATCATACTTGTCAGGAGTCTAAAGGGATCGTCCAGGCCCGCCTGAGTGAAGTCGAAGCGCGTATCAAAGAATTGGAAACAATGCGGCGTTCTTTACAGCGGCTGAATGATGCCTGCTGCGGCACGGCGCACAGTAGCGTTTACTGCTCGATACTCGAAGCCTTAGAGCAAGGCGCCAGCGGTAGCCATGCCGGGCGTTGATTTTTTCCGCGCGCGGATCTACACTCGCGCCGAATTCATACATGAACTGGAGTTACTATGAGTCGCTATCAGCATACCAAAGGGCAAATTAAAGATAATGCGATTGAGGCATTACTGCATGACCCATTATTCAGACAGCGGGTTGAGAAAAATAAGAAAGGGAAAGGAAGCTATCAACGTAAAGACAAACATGCAGGGCGGAATGACCGGGAGGCCAGTGGCAAGCAAGCGAATCGCTTTTTTACCACTGGCCTTCTGCTTTCTGTGTGCTGATTAAGAACGGTTGTTTTGTTCTTTTAACAGATCGCGAATTTCACTCAGAAGTACTTCTTCTTTGCTCGGTGCCGGAGCGGCAGGCGCTTCTTCTTTCTTACGGTTCAGTTTATTCATCAGTTTGATTGCCATGAAAATCGCGAAGGCAACGATGATGAAATCGAAGACGTTCTGAATAAACACACCATAATGCATGACAACGGCTGGGACATCCCCCTGCGCATCGCGTAGCGTAACGGCGAATTGTTTAAAGTCGATCCCGCCAATGAGCAAACCCAGCGGAGGCATAATAATATCGGCCACTAAAGACGATACAATTTTACCAAATGCTGCACCAATGATGACACCCACTGCCAAATCGACAACATTCCCGCGCATCGCGAATTCGCGGAATTCTTTTAACATACCCATTTTACTCTCCTTGAGCCAGCTGACATTGATAAGTTTATCAAATGTATTTCCATTTTCCATTGCTGTTGAATAATTGCTGGAAAATATTATCCATTGATAAATAAGGGATAATAAAAAGGCGTCTGCGCGACGCCCATTGTAATTACAGGAAGAACGGACTCGGCTGGAATAGTCTCTCAACATCGGAGATAAATTTCTTGTCGGTCAGGAACATAATTACGTGGTCGCCTTGCTCAATACGTAAATTATTATTGGCGATCATTACGTCATTGCCGCGCACCACCGCGCCAATAATGGTGCCTGGCGGCAGCTTAATTTCATCAATTGAACGGCCGACTACCCGCGAGGTGCTTTCATCGCCATGCGCGACGGCCTCAATGGCTTCGGCAACGCCGCGGCGTAGCGACGAAACACCGACAATATCAGCTTTACGTACGTGGCTCAGCAAGGCAGAAATCGTGGCTTGTTGCGGTGATATCGCAATATCGATCACGCTTCCCTGAACCAGATCAACATATGCGCGACGCTGGATCAGCACCATGACCTTCTTCGCGCCCATCCGCTTGGCTAGCATTGCCGACATGATATTGGCTTCGTCATCGTTGGTGACGGCAATAAAGAGATCGACTTGATCGATATGCTCTTCCGCCAGTAACTCTTGATCCGATGCATCGCCATAAAAGACGATCGTATTCTGCAGCTTTTCGGCAAGTTCAGCGGCACGCTGTTGATCGCGCTCGATCAACTTCACGCTGTAGTCTTTCTCCAGCCTGTGAGCGAGGCCCGCGCCGATGTTGCCGCCGCCGACCAGCATAATGCGTTTGTAGGGTTTCTCCAGACGTTGGAGTTCGCTCATTACCGCGCGAATATGTTGCGACGCGGCGATAAAGAAGACTTCGTCGCCCGCTTCTACGATGGTTGATCCCTGCGGGCGAATCGGTCGATCGTGGCGGAAAATTGCCGCAACGCGCGTGTCGATGTGCGGCATATGTTCGCGCATCGTGGAAAGCGCATTACCGACCAGCGGGCCGCCATAATAAGCCTTCACAACGGCCAGGCTTACTTTTCCTTCGGCGAAGTTCACTACCTGCAGCGCGCCCGGATATTCGATCAGGCGGTAGATATTATCGATGACTAACTGCTCCGGAGCAATCAGATGGTCAATTGGCACCGCTTCTGAATGGAAAAGCTTATCGGCATCACGAACGTAATCAGGCGAACGAATACGGGCGATACGATTCGGTGTATTAAACAGCGAATAGGCGACCTGGCAGGCTACCATGTTGGTCTCATCCGAACTGGTTACGGCGACCAGCATATCGGCATCATCGGCGCCAGCTTCGCGCAGCACGCGCGGATGCGAACCGTGGCCCTGAACGACGCGGAGATCGAACTTATCCTGCAGGCCGCGCAGACGGTCGCCGTTGGTATCGACCAGGGTAATATCGTTGTTTTCGCCAACGAGATTTTCCGCCAGCGTGCCGCCTACCTGTCCGGCGCCAAGAATAATAATCTTCATCAGCAGTGACCCATTAATTGCGCTTTTTGATTAGCTTAGCGTAAAAGAAGCCATCGCCTTCTTCCGCCCCAGGCAGATTTTGCTGACCCGGGGTTTCCGGCGTTCCCGTCTCATGGAGTTCGGCATCTCGGGTACGGGTCAGGAAAGCGGCGATTTGTTGGCTGTTCTCTTCCGGCAAAATAGAGCATGTCGCATAGACCAGCGTACCGCCAGGCTTAAGATGAGCCCAGGTGGCATCGAGAATTTCTGCCTGTAATTGTGCCAGCTCGGCGATATCGCGATCCCGGCGCAGCCATTTAATATCCGGATGGCGACGGATAACGCCGGTGGCCGAACATGGCGCATCAAGCAAAATACGGTCGAACTGCTCATCGCCGCACCACTGTTCAGGATAGCGACCATCGCCCTGTTTTACTTCTGCTTTCATACCCAGACGTTTCAGGTTGTCATAGACACGGGACAGGCGCTGCTGGTCGATGTCGACCGCCATCAGACTCGCCTGCGGCGCGACTTCCAGAATATGCGTCGTCTTGCCGCCCGGCGCCGCGCAGAGATCGAGAATGCGCTCGCCGTTTGCCGGTTGCAAGTAGCGCATGCAGCCCTGGGCTGAGGCGTCCTGAACGGTTACCCAGCCTTTATCAAATCCTGGTAACGCATGGACCGGGGCTGGGGTCGCAAGACGGACGGCATCCGGATAGTCCGGGTGAGTGAAACCCTGTAAACCAGCGTCTTCCAGCAGTGCGAGCCATTCATCTCGCGAATGATGATTGCGATTCACACGCAGCCACATTGGCGGACGTAGATTATTGGCTGACACAATATCCTGCCATTGTTGCGGCCAGGCCTGCTGCAGACGTTTAAGCAGCCATTTAGGATGGAGATAACGGTTCTCGTGCTGGGCGAATTCGGCCAGCAGCTCTTCCTGCTGGCGCTGAAACTGGCGTAATACGCCATTGATAAGCCCTTTAAGCTGCGGACGTTTAATTGCCACCGCGCCTTCCACCGTTTCCGCCAGCGCGGCGTGCGGGGGAATTCGCGTATAAAGTAGCTGATACAGGCCGACCATGATCAGGAAATGTACGGTACGTTGTTTGCCGGTCATTGGGCGGGCCATCAGCTTACCGATCAGCCACTCGAGTTGGCTGAGGGTACGCAAGACGCCGAAGCATAGCTCCTGCAGCAGCGCTTTGTCTTTCTCACTCACTTTTTGCTGCAGCGGCGGCAGAACATTGCTTAAAGACTGGCCTTTCTCTACGACCTGCTCAATAGCCTGGGCTGCCAGGCTGCGTAAATTACTATTCTTTTTCATAAGCGCAAAAATAAAAATGCCCGGCGAACCCGGGCTTTAGAAGAGAAGTGCGTCAGGCAAGACGGTTTCCGGGGATAAACCATTCCCGGCGAGAGTTCAGTAAATCCTGGGCACTCATCGCTTTTTTCCCTGCCGGCTGCAGTGATTCCAGATTCAGAATCCCGTTGCCGGTGGCAACCTGAATCCCTTGCTTGGTTGCTGCGACGATCGTACCTGGCTCAGCGTTGGCGGACTCCGTAATAACGGATGCGCGCCATACCTTCACTGGTTGTTCATCGATTTCCAGCCAGCTCATCGGCCAGGGATTAAATGCGCGGATGCAGCGTTCGAGCTGTTCTGCGGAAAGCGACCAATCAATACGGGCCTCTTCCTTACTCAGCTTCTCGGCATAACTGACCCGCGATTCGTCCTGAACTTCAGGCTCTGCGCTACCATCCGCCAACTGCGCTAAGGTCGCCAGTAGACCCTCTGGTCCAAGGTTGGCCAGTTTATCGTACAGGCTGCCGCTGGTATCTTCCGCGGTAATCGGGCAGGAGAGTTTATACAGCATGTCACCGGTATCAAGACCGACGTCCATCTGCATGATGGTTACACCGGTTTCGGCATCGCCAGCCCATAGCGAACGCTGAATCGGCGCTGCGCCACGCCAGCGAGGAAGCAGGGAGCCGTGAACGTTAATGCAGCCCAAACGTGGCATTTCAAGAACCGCTTTCGGCAGGATCAGTCCATAAGCCACGACGACCATAACATCGGCGTTAAGGTCGGCAACCAGTTGCTGATTTTCCTGCGGACGTAGGGAAGATGGCTGGAAGACCGGTAGATTATTGGCTTCAGCCAGCACTTTTACCGGGCTCGGCATCAATTTTTTGCCGCGACCAGCAGGGCGGTCGGGCTGAGTAAATACGCCGACAACCTGATGTTCAGACGACAACAGCGCGTCAAGGTGACGCGCTGCAAAGTCGGGGGTTCCGGCGAAAATGATACGTAGTGTTTGTGACACGTTAATCCTTGTTATCAGGCACGGGCGCGTAAACGATCCAGTTTTTCAACTTTCTGGCGGATGCGCTGCTGTTTGAGCGGCGACAGATAGTCAATGAACAGCTTACCGACCAGGTGATCCATTTCATGCTGGATACAAATAGCCAACAAGCCATCAGCTTCCAGTTCGAAAGTCTTACCTTCACGGTCCAGCGCGCGGATTTTTACGGTTTCGGCTCGTGGAACCAGCGCACGTTGTTCCGGAATCGACAAACAACCTTCTTCAATGCCGGTTTCGCCGTCTTTTTCGAGTAGCTCTGGGTTGATGAGCACCAGACGCTCTTCACGGTTTTCCGAGACATCGATAACGATAATGCGCTGATGGATATCCACCTGCGTGGCGGCCAGACCAATACCTTCTTCAGCGTACATCGTGTCGAACATATCATCGACGATACGCTGAATTTCTGCATTCACTTCTTTGACCGGCTCGGCGACTTTGCGAAGGCGCTCGTCCGGAATATGTAACACTTGCAAAACTGCCATAAAGATCCAGAGTCGTATTCAGTAGTTGATAAGATTATTACCTCTATTCTAGACAAAACCCCCTCTAATTGACAGTCTCGCTAACCAATCACAAGGATTGGCTGAGCCGCTAATGGCAGGGGGGAACGGATGACGCCCACAGAGATTTGGTTGCGCCTGATGCGGGTGAATAACCTGTACGGCGATGAAATGGTATTGATTGCACGACGGCTAGGATGTGCAGGCCAGCTGAATACTGAAACGTTGCGGGCTGCGGGTTTAACTAAAGCGCAGGCAACACAGTTTCTTGCCCTCAACCAACAGCAAATTGATGTTTCACTGCAATGGTTAGAGCAACCAGAACATCATCTGATCACGGCGGATCACGCGCTCTATCCGCCGCAGCTACGCGCTATCGATGATTATCCCGGCGCGCTGCTGGTCTGCGGTAACGTCGATCTCCTGTGTAGCCGGCAGCTGGCTATCATTGGGAGCCGTGCACACTCGTGGTACGGCGCGCGGTGGGGAAAAGCATTCAGTGAAGCGCTTGCTCAGTATGGCTTGACCCTTACCAGTGGTCTGGCGTTGGGCATTGATGGCATCGCCCACCGCGGGGCATTGGCGGCAAAGGGAAAAACCATCGCCGTATTAGGCAACGGTCTCTCTGATATCTACCCGCACCGGCATCGGGCTTTAGCAAAGCAGATCGTGGAAAGCGGCGGCGCGCTACTTTCCGAATTTCCTCTCTCTGCGCTACCGTTACCAGGGAATTTCCCGCGCCGCAACCGGATTATCAGCGGGTTAAGCGCTGGGGTTCTGGTGATAGAGGCCGCCTTGAAAAGCGGTTCTCTGGTAACTGTCCGTTGCGCGCTGGAGCAGGGGAGAGATGTTTTTGCCCTGCCTGGGCCAATTGGCAATCCTGGCTCTGAAGGGCCGCACTGGCTAATAAAGCAGGGAGCAGTTCCCGTTACCGTGCCGGAAGAGATCCTTGAGTATTGGCAATATGAGCTTTCAGTGCGGGAAGAGACCGCTGATTTGCTAAATAATTACGCAGATCAGCCTCCTGTAGCATTGCCATTTCCAGAGCTCCTGGCTAACGTAGGAGATGAGGTAACACCTGTTGACGTTGTCGCTGAACGTGCCGGCCAATCTGTGCCAGTAACCGTAGCCCAGCTACTTGAACTGGAGTTAGCAGGCTGGATCGCAGCTGTACCCGGCGGCTATGTCCGATTAAGGAGGGCAAGCCATGTTCGACGTACTCATGTATTTGTTTGAGACTTATATCCATAACGAAGCAGAAATGCGCGTGGATCAGGACAAACTGACGCGGGATCTGACCGATGCAGGTTTTGAGCGGGAAGATATCTATAACGCGTTAATGTGGCTCGAGAAACTGGCTGATTATCAGGAAGGTCTCGTTGAACCCATGCAGCTCGCCTCCGACCCGCTCTCTCTTCGGGTATACACCGATGAAGAGTGCCAGCGTCTGGATGCCAGCTGTCGAGGATTTTTACTCTTCCTCGAGCAGATCCAGGTGTTGAACCTCGAAACGCGAGAAATGGTGATAGAGCGCGTACTGGCGCTGGATACGGCAGAGTTTGAACTGGAAGACCTGAAATGGGTGATCCTGATGGTTCTGTTCAATATTCCAGGCTGTGAAAACGCCTATCAGCAAATGGAAGAATTACTCTTCGAAGTAAATGAAGGTATGCTGCATTAATCTTATTGCAGCAACATCGAGTTGTTATGACCAAATCAGCACTGTTTTCGGTGCGTAAAAACGAGCCCTGCTCGCAGTGCGGGGCCGAACTGGTGATTCGTTCCGGGAAACATGGCCCGTTTCTCGGCTGTTCTCACTATCCGGACTGTGACTATGTCCGTCCCCTGAAAAGTCAGGCGGACGGCCATATCGTCAAGGTGCTGGAGGGGCAAGAGTGCCCATCTTGCGGCGCTGTCATGGTGTTACGCCAGGGGCGTTTTGGTATGTTCATCGGCTGCAGTCGCTATCCCGAATGCGAACATACCGAGCTGATTGATAAACCTGATGAGACCGCTATCGCATGTCCTCAATGCGGACAGGGTCATCTGGTGCAGCGTCGCTCCCGTTTCGGTAAAACCTTTCATTCCTGCGATCGCTACCCTGATTGCCAGTTCGTAATTAATTTTAAACCGGTGGCGGGCGAATGCCCTGAATGCCATTACCCGCTATTAATAGAAAAGAAAACGGCGCAGGGTGTTAAACGCTTTTGCGCCAGTAAACAATGTGGAAAGCCGATCCCGGCGGAACAAATAAGTGAATAAAAACCTGCCCTCAGAGACCGTCGCCCAGGCTGTCGCGGTACTGAATAATGAACATGTCATCGCCTATCCAACCGAAGCTGTGTTTGGCGTCGGTTGCGATCCGGATAGCGAAACGGCCGTGATGCGCCTACTGGCGTTAAAGCAACGCCCCGTGGAAAAGGGGCTGATACTTATCGCCGCCAGTTTTGACCAACTGAAACCGTATATTGATGATTCCCGATTAAGCGACGCGCAGAGAGCGGTTATCTTTGCCAGTTGGCCTGGGCCGGTGACGTTTGTGTTCCCGGCGCGTCCGGATACGCCACGCTGGCTGACGGGGCGCTTTGATTCGCTTGCCGTGCGCGTTACCGATCACCCACTGGTAATTGAATTATGTGAAGCCTACGGAAAGCCGCTGGTCTCGACGAGCGCCAACTTAACCGGTCAGCCGCCGTGCCGGACTACTGCTGAAGTACGCGCCCAGTTTGGCGATAGTTTCCCGGTGGTGGATGGCGCAACGGGCGGGCGGCAAAACCCATCTGAAATTCGTGATGCCCTGACGGGTGAACAGTTCCGCCAGGGGTAATTAATGGAAACTTATGCCGTTTTTGGTAACCCTATAGCCCATAGCAAGTCGCCTTCTATTCATCAGCTGTTTGCCAAACAGTTAGATATTGCGCACCCCTATGGTCGGGTACTGGCGCCATTGGATGATTTTGTGAATACCCTGGATGCTTTCTTCAACACGGGCGGTAAGGGCGCTAACGTGACCGTCCCTTTCAAAGAAGAAGCGTTTGCCCGCGCCGACGAACTCACTGAGCGCGCTGCGCTAGCCGGCGCGGTCAATACGTTAAAGCGTCTTGAGGATGGTCGTCTGCTTGGCGACAATACGGATGGCATTGGGTTATTAAGCGACTTAGAGCGTCTGGGCTTTATCAAGCCTGGTATGAGGATTTTATTGATTGGCGCAGGCGGCGCATCTCGCGGCGTATTGTTACCGCTGCTCTCTTTAGATTGCGCGGTCACCATCGTTAACCGTACTTTTTCCCGCGCTCATGAGCTGGCAACGCTATTTGCTCATACCGGCAGCGTTAGCGCGTTATCGCTGGATAAACTGGAAGGCCACCAGTTCGATCTCATTATTAACGCGACGTCCAGCGGAATAAGCGGCGATATCCCGGCAATACCTTCCTCGTTAATTCATGCCGATGTTTACTGCTATGACATGTTTTATCAGAAAGGAAATACGCCATTTCTGCATTGGTGCCAACAGTATGGCGCTAAAAAAATGGCAGATGGATTAGGTATGCTGGTGGCTCAGGCCGCACATGCTGTTCTGCTCTGGCACGGTAGACTACCGGAAATTGCCCCGGTGATTGCCGTTTTACATCAGGAACTGAATGCGTGAACCAGGCGATCCAATTTCCCGATAGAGAAGAGTGGGACGCTGAACGGCAGTGCATCGTTTTCCCCGCGTTGGTCAATGGCATGCAGTTAACTTGCGCGATTCTGGGTCAGACACTGCAGCAACGGTTCGGTGGCGATGAGCCAGCGCGATGGCTGGCTCTCTTTAGTGAACATCGCTGGGATTTGGAAGATGAAGCGGAAGCGTTGATTCGCGATCGGCAAGAAGATCATCAGGGTTGGCTCTGGCTTTCCTGATCCAGGTAGTC
This sequence comes from Klebsiella sp. CN_Kp097, assembly GCF_040064495.1. Taxonomy (NCBI): domain Bacteria; kingdom Pseudomonadati; phylum Pseudomonadota; class Gammaproteobacteria; order Enterobacterales; family Enterobacteriaceae; genus Klebsiella; species Klebsiella sp. CN_Kp097. The sequence goes on from NZ_JBEAIL010000010.1 coordinate 25,373, forward strand.
GTCTTTCCACTTCACATAGTTGTTGGCTGAATACTTCAGCCCTGCATATTCCGCCTCCGTCAGGGGGCGGATTTGTTTTACCGGGTTGCCAAAATAGAGATAACCGCTTTCCAGCCGCTTGTTTTGCGGCACCAGGCTGCCGGCGCCGATCATCACGTCATCTTCTACTACCACGCCATCCAGCAGAATTGACCCCATTCCGACAAGAATGCGATTGCCGATAGTGCAGCCGTGCAGCATGACCTTATGCCCGACGGTGACATCTTCTCCTATGAGTAGCGGATTACCCTCAGGGTTATAAGAAGACTTATGGGTGACATGCAGGACGCTACCGTCCTGAATATTCGAACGTGTGCCGATAGACACATAATTCACGTCGCCTCGGATGGCGACCAGCGGCCAAATGCTGACGTCATCGGCAATTCTGACATCGCCGATCACAACGCTGCTGGGATCCACCATCACCCGCAGACCGATTTGAGGGAATAATTCTTTATAAGGACGTAAATAACTGGACATGGCTGCCTCAACATCAGGGTAGATAACCAGACTTTGGTAGCTTTCAGGCGCTCCCGCAACCCCTTTTTCTGATAAAAATTGAGCTATTTGAGCAATAACAGTGCGAAAAGCGCGAAAAATCATCATTCAGAAAAAAAGATCGAAAAAAGGCTTGTGCAAAAAAATGGGATCCCTATAATGCGCACCCACTGACACGGCAGATGTGAATCACTTCACACAAACAG
>NZ_JBEAIL010000011.1:0-16799 GCF_040064495.1 Klebsiella sp. CN_Kp097
ACCGGGACCACGGTCCCACCTGCCGGCATGGTGGTATGAGTGTCGACCGGGACCACGGTCCCACCTACTGGCATGGTGGTATGAGTGTCGACCGGGACCACGGTCCCATCTGCCGGCATGGTGGTATGAGTGCCGACCGGGACCACGGTCCCACCTGCCGGCATGGTGGTATGAGTGACGACCGGAACCACGGTCCCACCTGCCGGCATGGTGGTATGAGTGACGACCGGGACCACGGTCCCACCTGCCGGCATGGTGGTATGAGTGTCGACCGGGACCACGGTCCCATCTGCCGGCATGGTGGTATGAGGTTACGCCAGACGGCTGCCGGTGACGCGGTGAAGTTGCCGCTGGATGACGGTCATTACACCATCAGGGAAACGGCCTACGTGATCCGTCTGGATGGTACAACCTGTCTGCAGCTGACGGATGACGGGGGTATACGCCAGACAAAAGAGGGCGATCTCGTCCAGGTGGCCAGCTGGTATCAGACTTGTTTTGATGCAGGACCGCCGGTCACCATCCAGCTGAATGAGAGTCGTGACTGAGAGATACCACATACAAGGAATGAGAACAGAAGAATGAAATTAACAGAACCCAAACTGAATACACTGATCGATAATCTGAATGCCCTGATTTGTGAGGACAACCTACTGACGCGCCAGGAGCGCGAGGATTTGGTCCGGGCCGTCGCTGCCATCGGTGCCATGAAAGCGCGCGTCAGTATGAAGAAGTCCAACGTTCCGGCAGCGTCGAAACCAAAGGAAGAGAAAAAGGAACGTGTGCCCGACCCACGTTTTCCGCATGCAGGCGAACCCTGGCGGGAAGAAGAGGGGACTATGCTGCTTGATGCCCTAGAATCCGTACCTGACGAAGCGGTGGGCGTTCATCTGTTCTGGCTGGCCGAAAAGCTGGGTCGAACCCCCTACAGTGTGGCCTGTAAGATAGCGGCTCTCCGAGACATGCCAGAAGAGTGGAAAGATCAGTACCGCAAGGTTTCGGATGATATTCGCAAGTCAGGCCTGAGCGTCAGCGATTATGTTCAGCATAACGGGCTGAATTAACTGCTTCCCGTCCTGTTCTGTCGGAACACGGGGTTGTCTCATAGACAGCTCTGAAGCGTACCACTTAAGATAAGCGACTTCTTCCCGGTGCTATTGCAGAAATTACATGACCAGACAGGGATGGCTGTTACGCCTAAGACGCTGTACTTCCAGTGACACGCTTGAAAAAGTGATAGAAAAAAACAAATACGATCTGACCGACGACGAACTGGAACCCTTTAATGCAGCTGTCGATCACCGACTGGCAGAACTGACGATGGGAAAGCTATATGACCGGGTGCCGCCAGGTGTCTGGAAATTTGTGAAATAGGATTGGGGACCTTATGAGTTACTGCTGGAACTTCGAAATTTTTAAACCGGGTCATGCCTGACAGCATACCCGGTAGCGATAATAGTGGAGACCGACAGAGGACTTCACTTTGGCTACGGGATCAGCGTCCAGCGGATGGTTTCCATCAGAAGTTGATAGTGCACAGACGGGCTTTTATCCAGCTGCAGACTATTCTTCCAACATTCATCCGAAAATTTCTCAGTTTCTCTCTCCGGCTGTGTCGCCCTTCAGGGTACAGACTAAAGGCAAGGTGGATCGAATGGTGCAGTACACCTGTAACAGCTTCTACTTCCCGTTAATGACGCGCCTGCGTCACCGTCGATGTTGAAACCGCAAACCGTTACGGCCTACGCTGGCTGTACGATATGGCCAATCAACGGAACCTGAAACTACCCAGACCCGCCTCTGCGGTCGCTGGATGGAGGAACAGCAATCCATGCTGGCACTGCCACTGGAGAAAAAACAGTATGACCTGCAGGTCGACGAAAGTCTGGTGACCTTGGACAGGCATCAGGGACACAACATATGGTAGGTAATGTATTTTGATAAGACACAACATATTGATTATCCACAGATGCTGGGGATAACCCTGTCAGTAATAGCCTTAAAGGGTTACAAATAACCTTTTATCTTTATTCATTGGTTTTTATTTGACAAAGTCTTCGGGGTTGAGTTTCGATTTCACTTCCTTCTCCTTATGCTGGTAAGCTCGCCAGGTAGTCATATACCACAGGCATATCAGCATGACGCCTACCGTAAGGTATATCCAAAATGTGAAAAAGCTTATAGTTTCTGTAGCACACAGTGTTGCCTCTAAACAATTGTCAGATACCGAGGGTTTAACAAAATATTTAACCAGCCCGTAAATAATGAGAGAAATACCGAGACATAATTCCAGAAACATAAACAACCAAGTTAATTTTTTCCTCATAACCCCTGTCCTTATTTCATTCGTTCACTCGCCAGCGCATAAACGTCACTTCGCTCCCGTTTGCCTACAGCGACAATTGCAATTATAAGTTGATTATCTATCACCTGATAGACGAGGCGATAACCAGATGCTCGCAGTTTTATTTTATAGCAATCTTTTATACCACGTAGTTTTGCTGGAGGAATGTGTGGATTTTCACAGCACTTTTTAAGTTTCTTTGCAAACTGCTGCTGAATAGTCTTATCCAGCTTGTGCCATTCTTTTAGCGCATCTTCCCTGAATTTGATGGTATATGTCATAGATACTTATCCAGGTCCACATCAAACAGCGGTTGATTACTGCGTTCAGCAACCAGTTTAATGAGTTCCTGATCATCCAGCGCATCAAGCATCTTTTCGTAGAGTTCCGCAGGCACGCAATAGAAAGCTGGCTGGTTCCGGTTAAGAATCGCTACTGGGAACCCGTCACCGGCGCTGACTGTGGCCATCGGGTTTTTTTTCAATTCACTGACGCTGGCAGTCGTATCACTCAGAATGATATGTGGCATTGTTAAACCTGTTGAGACCTGTTAAGTAGTCTTAATATTAGTGTTTTTAAGACCTTTTAACAAGTCTTTCTAGCGCCATAGAAAGAATGTGCAGTTCAGAACCGGGCTACAGGTAACTCCTTTGACGCCCACTGGGCTGATTTGGCCAGCGTTTTCGTTGCACCAAACCCGACACCGATTGTCAGGCCTGTGCCACTGAGGACGTGTCCGCGCAGCTGCCTGCCGAAATCTTCCAGATTCATGCAGTGGTCAATTCCCCGGGTATCGAGGAAACATTCATCGATTGAATACTGTTCGACGCGGGGAGATAACTCTTCCAGTAAAGCCACCACGCGGTTACTTAAGCTCGCGTACAGCTCATAATTACTCGAAAACACGTACAATTTTTCAGAAAAACGAGCATCTTTCAGCTGGAACCACGGCGTCCCCATTTTTATGGAGAGCCGTTTGGCCTCGGCGCTACGGGCGATTACACAGCCGTCATTGTTACTGAGAACCACGACCGGCTTGCCCCGCAAATCCGGCCTGAAAACCTTCTCACAGCTGGCGTAGAAGCTGTTCACGTCGGCCAGGGCAAACATCAGTCAGTACTCCGTGTTTTGTGAATAAATGCTGTGACAACGCCGAAGATTTGCAGTGTTTCAGGGTCCGGATACATGACAGGGTACGCCGGGTTCATCGCCTGCAGGGCAGGGCGGGGGGTGAGCAGCAGCCGTTTAACGGTAAATTCACCTTCTATCTCCGCTATGACGATATCTCCATGACGGGGTTGTTCTGCTTTATCAACCACCATCAGGTCACCGGATTTGAGGCCAATATCATTCATCGAGTTGCCGATAGCCCTGACAAAGTAGGTCGCGTGGCGCCGGCGAATGCAGTACTCATTGAGATCCAGTTCGGATTCTGTGTAATCAGCTGCAGGGGACGGGAAACCCGCCGGGCAACGTTCAGTAAATAGTGGGATTTTTAACTCATTAGCCTCAGATGCCGCAGGAATAAACATCATCATTATCCACCTCAAAAGCTGTATGTGTATACAGTATTATTTTCGTGGACCGTCTTTTTTCAAGTAGTCTTCTTGCGTCTGGTGCTAACCGATTGCTGTGGAAACAAAAAAAACAGTTGTTGCAGCAGGTGGAGACGCGGCAGGGCACCTTTATCTAACAAAATGTAATATAATGAATCTCATCATATTTGTGCTGTTGAGGTTCCTGTGACCCCTGGTTTCAGAAAAATTCTGCGATATGCCGGAGTTCCCGTTGATGCAACTGAGCCTGTGCGTCGGAAATTCGGTAGCCGCCTGATCCTGATAGTCACTTGTTGCCTTCTACCTTTGCTGTTCCTTGACGTCCCCCAGTGGGTTTTTGTTCTTTCGCAGATAGCCTGGGGGGCCGGGATGTACGTTGGCATCTCACTGGCCAGTGATAAGCCAGAACACCGTTAGGGATGCACACCCGGAAGAAGCCACGCAGGCTCCTTATGAGCCCCGATTTCTGCTAAATCCTCTCATCCAGCTCATCCATTTTCATACCAGGTTAGTGCAAAAAATAACCTTCTCAGCTCATTCCCGTTGGTATGCGCTCTGCAGAGATCTGCCTCCAGGTTATCCACAGAGTTAGGGGACCTGCTTTGTGGACAGGTGCAGTCCATCTGTGCCGTGCCTTCACTGTAGCCCGGCTGCGGCAGATGCAAGGGTTCGCTGACGCCGCCATCCTCGCCCGGTCGCAGTTTTTTTTATGATGCTCGCCGTTCTTCCCGTCGTTTTCTCGCTCAGGTTTCGCTCGAAAACCGTCCAGACCAGCTTCGCGCTTTATCTGCGCTGCGGCCTCCGGTGTCGCCCCTGCATCTTCCGCTTTCCGCCGGGCTGTCGTGTCGGCACGGCACAGGCCGTCACTGTCACGTTAACGGAGGTAGGAACATGCCGAACTGGTGTGCTAACAGGCTGTATTTTTATGGTGAAGAGGCAGACATTGCGGGGATCCGCAACCTGCTGTCGGGGGAACTGACCTCGCATTTTCTTCGCGCCGAACAGGAAGGGATCCAACTCTTTGTTGCAGGATGTGCCGGCATACTCCGGCCAGTAGAGGATTTTACTTATGCACCTTTTCCCGCATTGACTCAGGCGGGCAAAGGGAGCAATTCACCGGAAAATATTGCTTTCAGTCGCTGGCTGACGTCGCTGCAGGAAGAGGTTGAACTGAGCAAAGATAACTGCCATTTGTTGCATCGGCTGTGGCTGAATACGGGTATTGGCAATAAACGATTGTCATCGCTGTCACGGGAACAGCAGGGGGTGATCGAAAAACTCTATTCTGATAAATATTTTGACTGGGGATATACCTGGCGAAAAGGTGAAGTCAGTGAATGGTGGAACCGACTTTGCGATAACCCGTCGTTTTTCCCCGGACGACCGCTGGACTTCCTTCATGTTCTTCCGACCCGTCTCGATGTTGAGGTTAATGGATTTAATGGAAAACTGTTAGAGGGCATCCCGTCTGCATATGACTGGTATCTCCGGCGGTACGGTACTAAATGGCCGCAGGGAAGCGAGGTGAACATTTCTTTTTCTTGTGAGAAGGGAATTCAGGTCGATTTTGATACCCCGTGGAGCCCGCCTGATGAAGCCCTGATTGCTGAACTCAGCAGGCAGTATCACTGCTGCATTGAGCACTGGTATGCCGAACAGGGGGGCGATTTTTGTGGCTATGCCTGCTATGCAGAAGGTGAGCAGTTACAGCAGCTGCAGGATTCGCTGGAATGGGAACTGGCTGAAGAAGGGGACGATGTGTATTCCGATATTATCGGGCCTGAATGGCTGATCAACAATATCGCTCACTTTGGCGGATAGAGGAGGCGGGGCGAGCAATCGTCCCGGAACGTATGGAAAAACATATGACGGTTAAGACATTCAGGGAACGTCTGGCTGGCTACCCGGATGATGCATTGTGCTGTGGTACATTCTGGCTGGCTGAGGATTTCCTGGCGCTCGACAGTACGCTCGATGAAGAGACGATAGACGCGGCGATGGAGCTGGCGCAGGAAAGCCATGACGCGAACATCGGCTTTAACTGGGCGTTTCTGCAGGCGGTTATTGATGAATTAAAGACGTCTAATCCCGACTGACGATACACAGGCTGCCCGGAAACGGGCAGCTGTTAAGCCGGCGTTGAACGCTAAGGCCGCGGATAATGAAGTCGCCGGCTTGCCGTTGCCGCCGGCTCCGCTTCACCCGGCCCCATCCCTCCGGTTTGTGGCCTTATTGCTGCGTCTGTCGCGTTGCGACATCTGCTTCCGCTTTTCTCCCTGTGGTCGAAAAACGGGGGTGAGAAACCTCTTATCCAACCTCCTGCATCGCGACGGGTAGTGCCGTGCCTTCACTTTAGCCCGGCCGCTGCAGATGCAAGGGTTCGCTGACGCCGCCATCCTCGCCCGGTCGCAGTTTTTTTTAAGATGCTCGCCGTTCTTCCCGTCGTTTTCTCGCTCAGGTTTCGCTCGAAAACCGTCCAGACCAGCTTCGCGCTTTATCTGCGCTGCGGCCTCCGGTGTCGCCCCTGCATCTTCCGCTTTCCGCCGGGCTGTCGTGTCGGCACGGCACAACCCGGTGCCGCAATCTTATGAACCTGTGGAGGTTGCTATGTATCACGTCCATCAAACCATGCTGAATGTTGAAGAGTCCGACCGTCTGTCGTTCCTGCCGGATCTGTTTGGTAAAGATTTTCTGGCCGGAGAGATGCAGGTCTATGCGCTCGCTGAGAAACACATCACCGATTACTGCGGAGGATTCTGGCATTTCATTCGTATTCCGGAGGGTGGCGGTTACATGATGCCGGACGGTGATCGTTTCCATCTGACTAATCCGGAAAACTGGTTTGATCGTTCTGTCAGTGCCGATGCGGCAGGAATCATTATTACGGCGCTGGCGATCAACCGCCGAATCTGGTTGCACCATGAACGCGGCGACGCAGCTCTGACACGTCACCTGATGCTGCGGGAATCGCAGTTGTGGAATTTCATCGACTCCCATGACGAATGCGCTGCTATTTACGCGGCCCTGGACTGATACCACACCGGGGCGCCTGGCGCCCCGTTTAAGGAGCTAAAAATGAATGCAACAGCACCGGCCGTGTACGTGGGGACATACCATAAATATAACTGCGGCAGCATTTTCGGGAAATGGCTTGATCTGACGGATTTTGACGGCGAAGACGAATTTCTGGATACATGCCGTGAACTTCATGCTGGCGAGGACGACCCCGAGTTTATGTTTCAGGACTGGGAAGGGATCCCGTCTCAGTTTGCGTCTGAATCCTCCGTGAACTGGGAGTATATCGCGGCCTTCAAACAGGCACAGGAAGAAGGGCGTACCGACGCGTTTGTAGCCTGGGCGGAATATACCGGTGAATGCGATTATGACGCTTTCGATACCGCCTATTACGGGGAGGCAGAAAGTGAGGAAGATTTTGCTTATGGCTTTGTGGAGGATCACGGTCTGTTGAATGATGTGCCTGAATCCCTGCGCTGCTACTTCGATTATGAGGCTTACGCGCGCGATTTGTTCAGCAGCGGTTACGTGTACCACGATGGATTTGTTTTTTACAACTGAGATGGGGTGGGCAGGGGGGAACCTCTGCCACACCGCAGGCAGGTCCGGCCGCGCGAAAATCCTGGCAGGCTTCGCCTGCCGGTGAGGCGTTCCGCCGCGCCTGCGGCGCCGCGCAGCTGCCTCACCGTTGCAGGTCGCCGGGCAAGCATTAAAGGGGTAAAATCGAAATTCCCTTTCTGAATAACCGGATGATGCCAGTGTCTCAGTGGAATATTGCCGCTTTCTCAAAAGAAGATCAGGACAAAGTTTCTGTCGATAAAGCTGCCGCAGCTGTCGCCTGGCAGGAACGAATGAACAAGCCGGTGGTGCCCGAAATGGTTGAGCGTGAGCAGCCGGAGTCTCTTCGCGACTATTTCCGGGAGAGGTTGCGGGTTCACCGGCAGAACAGCCTGCAGCTGCCGCGTGCCGGTTCTCCTGAATACCAGAAAACTGACGAAGAAAACAACTGACAAACAGCTAACCCCTTATCTGGCCCCCTTCGGCTCCCGGCCAGCTCCGCTGTCCAGTCGTCGAGCCCCACTCCGCCAGGGCAGCTGCTGACGCACCTGCCGGGCTCCGCCGAACCCCTTCGGGTTTCGGGCCATACGGCTAGGGTCTGATGGCTGAGGTCAACGGCGCGCTTGCTGCGGCCGTTCCGGCCACGCCGCTTTCACCGTGCCGGCGATACAGCTGCCGTCACTCTGAAGGGCAACGCCGTTTCGCGCCCGCGCGTTCCGTCGTTGCGGCGGGTTCCTGCTCATATCCGCCCTGGTGCCGTATCACCCATTAGAGTCCTTTCGCCGGGGCTGAGACAAGCACAACCCGCCTGGCTGTCCAGGGACGGCTCTGCCTTTCGCAATAAATTTTTCCCGGCCATTCCGCTGCGCTCCATTAGACCGAAAAAAATTTCCCGCTCACCCCGGACATCTGCGTCGGGCCGTGCTCGTTTACGCCCTTGCGGCGAACGGCTCTCAAACGGGTGAAGGTAACAACCAGGGGGCAGGTTCAGCAGGTCCCCGCAAAACGTCAAAACCGCGGCCCCGGCAACTCAACGGGTGATGGTTTTAAAAGGCAAAACAACGGATTAAGGAGATTTATCATGGCAGCACGTGGCGTTAATAAAGTCATTCTGGTTGGTCATCTTGGACAGGATCCAGAGGTGCGGTATCTCCCTTCCGGTGGCGCAGTTGCCAACCTGAAGCTGGCTACGTCTGAGACGTGGACTGACAAATCTACCGGGGAGCAAAAGGAAAATACGGAATGGCACCGTGTGGTGCTGTTCGGCAAGCTCGCCGAAATCGCCGGGGAGTATCTGCGTAAAGGCGCACAGGTCTATATCGAGGGGCAGTTGCGTACCCGCACCTGGCAGGATGAACAGAACATCACCCGTTATGTCACCGAAATTCTGGTGAATAACAACGGCACCATGCAGATGCTGGGTGGACGCCGTGAAAACGCGCCAGCGCCACAGCCAGCCGAGCCGCAGTCATCTGAACCTGCTGCTCCCGCTCAGTCTCCGGCACCTTCTTCTCCGGCGAAGAAGCCACGTAAAAGCCGGACTACACCACCGCCGTCGAATCTGCCTATGGATGACGATGCCCCGTACTGATGACCCGTTTGTCCGGCCCTGCAGTGGCAGGGCCCTGATAAGGAACTGTTTATGAGCAAGTCTCTGAAAGATTTTTTAAACCAGCCAGAACGTCAGCGGGAGCCGACAGCGGAAGAACTGGAACTGGCCACTCTGCTTAACGCGAACGCGGTATCACCCGTCATCACTGCCCCGGTGCTACCGGACGGGGAATTCACCCGGCAGGACGCTGATGGCGTGGTGGCTTTCTATACCAACGTGTTTATCGAGGACGATCAGGGTACGCATTTTCGTCTCGTTGTGCGCCGTGACGGGGAAATGATCTGGCGTGCCTGGAATTTCGAAGCCGGGGCCGGGTACTGGCTGAACCGCTATATCTCCGACTACGGCACCCGAAAACAGCGGTAAGCAGTAAGAAAAAAGCCGGACAGGTGGGCTGTCCGGCAGACACTCATCAATAACTAAGAGGTATCAATTATGTCTGCAACTGAGTCTAAGGTAAAAACTGCTCCAAAAACCAGCAAAAAATCCCTTAAAGCTGCTGAAGCCGAAGCGCTGAAAGCGGCTCTCGATGTCGCACCGATTGAGTATGTCCCGGTAACGGCACTGGTGAAATCTCCCCTGAACGTCAGGACCATACCTTATCCGGAGGAGAAAGTACGCTCAATGGCAGATTCCATTGATGCGCTTGGCCTGTTGCAGAATCTGGTCGTTCATTCTCTCCCTGACGGGTTGTGTGGTGTGGCAGCAGGTGGACGTCGCCTGAAAGCCCTGCAATTGCTGCAGGATGAAAACCGTATCGATGCCGGATATCTGGTAATGGTGAAAAAGGTACCTGATGAACTGGCTGTTGCCGCATCAATGGCTGAAAACGAACAGCAGATGGCGATGCATCCGTCTGAACAGATCGCCGGGTTCCGCACTCTGGCAGAGCAGGGGAAAACCCCCGCGCAGATTGGCGATTTACTGGGGTTCGGTACCCGTCATGTTCAGCGCATGCTGAAGCTGACCGAACTGGCTCCCGAAATTCTGGATGCGCTGGCAAAGGATGAAATCACCACCGAACACTGTCAGGCGCTGGCGCTGGAGAACGATCAGGCCCGGCAGGTCGAAGTGCTGGCTACCGCACGTAAACGTGGATGGAATAACGAACCATCGGTTACCACTATCCGTGACCTGATTACTACCGAAGAAGTCTCCACTACTGGCAATAAATTTCGCTTTGTGGGAGAGGCGGCTTTCAGTCCTGAAGAGATCCGTGTTGACCTGTTCAGTAGCGAAACGGGAGGGTTTGTAAAAAGTGCTTCTCTCGATACTGCCCTGCTGGAAAAACTGCAGAACATCGCGGAGCACCTCCGCGAAGCAGAAGGCTGGTCATGGTGTGATGGTCGTCTTGACCCGATTTCTCACTACGGGAAGGACTCTAAAATCTGGCGTCTGCAGTCTGTTCCTCCTGTTGAATATTCCGGGACAGAATCAGAACGTCTTGCGGAGCTGGAAGCACTGGAAGCGCAGTATGAAGACGAGAACCCCGGCGTGAATGATGACGTCGTGGCAGAGGCTCTGGAGGCCGTCTGGGAAGAACAGCAAACCATAGTACACCGGGCAAAACACCGGGCATGGACGGATGAAGATAAGCAGACCTCCGGTGTGGTGGTTTCCTGGAATGGTCATGAAGTGACGGTACAGCGCGGAGTAGTGCTGCGCGCCGATGAAAAAACAAAGGAGAAGGATGCATCCACCGATCAGGCTCCTGAAAAAGTCGATCCGCTGGACTCTGTCAGTGTCCCGCTGCTGACGCGCCTTTCTTCTGAACGCACACTGGCGGTTCAGGCCGCCCTGTTGCAGCAGCCGCAGAAAGCCGTCGCACTGATGGTCTGGAAAATGTGTAACTCGGTTTTCCATACCACGACGTCCGTCAAAGAGCCCTTCTGCATTAGCGTGAACGTGTCGCATTACGCGCTGACCCGTGAAGCACCTGACGGTGAAAACAGCGTTGCGTTTCAGGCAATACAGGCTGAAAAAGAACGCCTTGAAGCCCTGCTGCCGGAAAACTGGCGAAAGGATATGACAACCTTCTTTACGCTCGATGGCACAACACTGATGGCGCTGATGGCTTTCTGCACCGCCTGTTCCATTGATGGTGTACAGGGCAAGGATGAATTTGGCCGTAAACATCAGAGTTCGCTGGATGGGGTGGAAAACGCCATTCAGTTTGATCTTCGCGACTGGTGGAAACCGACGGCTGATAACCTTTTCTCGCACATGAAGCAGCCACACATTGTACAGGCACTCTCTCAGGCCGGACTGACAGGCGCAGCACTGGACGCCGCGAAAATGAAGAAAAAGGATGCCGCAGAACATGCAGCGCACTTCCTGTCAAAAATCCGTTGGGTTCCGGAATGGATGACCAGTGCCGACAACCAGAAACAGCTTGCCGCAAAACCTGAACTCAGTCTGGCAACGAACCAGATCGATACAGACGCTGATTCCGATGTCGTTACCGACCATAACAACCCGGCTTGTGCCGCCTGATCACGGAAGCCGCCCCTGCGGGGGCGGCGAGAGGGAGACTGAAAAATGAAAACTGTACTTAATCTGGATGTCCTGAAAACCATGTCTGCGGAAGAACTGGAAGACTACCGCGCCGCCGGTGAAGATTTTCGCCGTGAATTAAGCCATGCCGTGATGCGTGACCTGCCTTCACCGTCAGGCTGGTCTGCCAATGCTGAATATAAAAGTGAGTTTGGCGGCTTTTTTCCGGTTCAGATCCGCTTTACGCCTGCACATGGGCACTTTGATGTTGCAGTCTGCAGCCCCGGGGAACTGAATCACCGCTGGATGGTGGTATTTGTCACCCGTGGCGGTCAGCCGTTTTCCGTTGTTCGCGCAATGGATACCTTTAATCCGGAACTGATTACTCATACGCTGGCGCTGATAGCGTGTCTTGACTCAGATGGCTATTCATTTGCCAGCATTATCAGCACGCTGGCACAGGAGGGCGCGCAATGATCCAGTCATCCCATGCTCTTGTTACCCTGAAACCAGCGCGTCAGGCTGCGCTGCAGGCTATTATGTCCGTGGAAGACGCGCGTCAGCGCGGTACCCGCCTGCCATCAATGCCCCATGTCCGGACCTTTCTGCGACTGTTGACGGGCAGCAGTCGTATTAACAGCACGGTGGCTCAGTCTATTCCCGGCCTTCACCGTGATCCGAAAGACCGCCTCTCCAGCCTGAAACAGGTGGAAGAAGCGCTGGATACGCTTATCGCCAGCCACGGCGAACACTGCCCGTTGCCGCTGTCGCAGGATGTTCAGGCTGAACTGTTTCCGGAAGTCCGTCATACCCGTACTGAACGCAGGCTACAGCGCCAGAAGATTGTATTCACCCGCAAGATGCGTCGTGAAGCGCGGCATGTCGAACAGGCCTGGTTACTTCGTCAGAATCTCCTGGGGCAGGCGGTTACCGAACTGAACTTCCAGTCTCCGGAAACCGTTGTCAGCTGGTACCGCCGGTGGGCCGACGAGTTTGACGCGAGTGAACTTGAACCTGTTTTCTGGCGCTGGCAGACGCGATTCGCTTCTCTCAGGGAACTGGTCTGGCTGCGCTGCAGTAATGCACCGTTGTACGAGATCATGCATGAAATCAGTTTTATTGTCAGGGAGTCCGGAGATAGCATCCTTGAGCGGGAACGCTGGCAGGTGCCAAATAAACTGACAGGCGGGAGATAATCATGAAATGGCGATATTCACTGCGATGGAAATTACCATCACCGTGTCCCGGGAAAGAGGTTCTGGCTATGGCTGAAGTTGAAGCCGGGCAATCAGCGCCGGAATCGATAATGTCTTTATGGATTGCCGGGGCAGGGTATGCGGTGTGTGTCGATTTTCTCAGTGACAAACCAATACGGCGCTGGAGCGAGGAAAGGAAAGCTGCAGCCCGTCGTCGTAATCTGACAGCGAGAGTGAATCGTATCGCCCCGTTATTTGTTGACGAACTGATCGAGAGGGAACTGGAGGCCCGTCCTGCATATTTTCGTGGGATATCACCGAAGTAAAGCGGTTATATAATCCCTTTTATTATGGTCCGGCGGGCACCGGTATAAGTTAAAGTTACTCAGGATGGAAACGCGTTATGACAGATATTCAGTACGCTTTTACTCATTTTTTACGAATGTTCGTTGTAATTACTGTTATTGCCGTTGGGTATGGATATCTGCTCCTTAGTATCCTTACAACCAGGAGGCTGGCGTTTATTCTACAGTTGTTGTCTCTTGTTGGGCTCAGTGCGGTATTTTCATTCCTGGTGCTCAGGAGTGACAGTATGTGGTCAGGGGCTCCGGAAGTGTCCCTGGCGATACTCTTCGGAATGTTCACGGCGACGGTTGTTTTTTACATGTTCAGTCTGCTGTTACGTGCCTTTGAGCGACTTATAGCCCAATGATATTCATGGTCAAAGGTGTTGCAGAACCAGTATAATCGCCGCGGCGCTTGAGGCTTTTTGCCTCATGACGTGAAGGTGGTTTGTTGCCGTGTTGTGTGGCAGAAAGCAGAAAGCCCCGTAGTTAATTTTCATTAACCCACGAGGCCCCCTGTATGTCTCATCAACAACAGTATGGCCTCTTACCGTGCTTAATGCAAGGAGGAGTAAACCATGAAACTGCCGCGAAGTACCGTTATCTGGTGCGTACTGATAGTGTGTCTCACACTGCTGATATTCACTTACCTGACGCGGAAATCGCTTTGCGAAATTCGCCTGAGGGACGGACAACGGGAGGTCGCTGCAATTCTGGCTTACGAATCCAACGGTAAGTAGCAACCTGGAGGCGGGGGAAGCCCCGCCTTTTCAGGGCTGAGTTGGTTTGACATGCCTGAAGCGCCTTTATGAAGGGGTTACCGGTTCGCCGGTAGCCCCTTTTTCCTGTCTGTTAATAACATCTGGCCCCCTTCGGCTCCTGATCAGCTGCGCTGCTCAGTCGTCGAGCCCCACTCCGCCAGGGCAGCTGCTGCGCACCTGCCGGGCTCCGCCGAACCCCTTCGGGTTTCGGGCCATACGGCTAGGGTCTGATGGCTGAGGTCAACGGCGCGCTTGCTGCGGCCGTTCCGGCCACGCCGCTTTCACCGTGCCGGCGATACAGCTGCCGTCACTCTGAAGGGCAACGCCGTTTCGCGCCCGCGCGTTCCGTCGTTGCGGCGGGTTCCTGCTCATATCCACCCTGGTGCCGTATCACCCATTTGAGTCCTTTCGCCGGGGCTGAGACAAGCACAACCCGCCTGGCTGTCCAGGGACGGCTCTGCCTTTCGCAATAAATTTTCCCCGGCCATTCCGCTGCGCTTCATTAGACCGAAAAAAATTTCCTGCTCACCCCGGACATCTGCGTCGGGCCGTGCTCGTTTACGCCCTTGCGGCGAACGGCTCTCAAACGGGTGAAGGTAACAACCAGGGGGCAGGTTCAGCAGGTCCCCGCAAAACGTCAAAACCGCGGCCCCGGCAACTCAACGGGTGATGGTTTTGAAAACCTGAAAACCAGACAGGAGGAAAAAACAGGATGAGCACACAAAACGACAGCGTAAAAGCCGCCACCAGAGAATCTGCCAAAAGATGGGGGACAGACCCGAAAGCGCGTCTGGCCTGTGTTATAGCGGAACAAAAGGCATATCTGGCCGAGCTTTGCGGCATTAAGGAAATTCAGCTGACTGAGCATGAAGAGGCTGAGGAAATCAGCGACATCCTGTGCGCCATGAGTAAAAACGTCTGGTATGAGGGAGTTCTGGACTGGATGCGCGAAAAGCCTCTGCTGTCATTTCATGTTGTTCAGCCCTGGTTACAGGCTAAAGCATATGCCGTCCAGCTTTATGGTGAAACGGGGCTGGCTGCGTGGACGTATGCAGATAAGAGCCTTAAGGACAATATGATTTTTGAACGCGCCATGCTGGCAGAGTAAACGAGCAGATCCTACTACGCACGGCGGCAGGGTATGTCGCCAACAACCACAGAAGGAAAATCCATGTACTTACACCTTACTGAATCATCTGCCGTTCCCGGTATGCAGGCTACTGCCGAAGCTGAACGCGCGTACTGGCTACGCCGTCAGGAACAGGCCGTAACAAAGCCTTCTGAAATTGACGTGCACGCCTTTCATAACGCGCTGGGGCTGATGTATCCACTGAACTGGTCAACAAGTGAAAACAATGACTGGGAGACGTTCATGATGGCGGAAGTGACTTGCGGAGAAGTGACCGAAATTTATGCCCGGACCGGTGCGAGATATTTCCGGTTTCGGGATGTATGCCGCCTGAGCCATGCGCAAATTAAAACGCGCATTAAGGAGGAATTCAACCTGTTTCAAAAATGAAAAAAGCAGGCTTAGGCCTGCTCATTCCACGCCGGATACGTACCCGCAAAAGTTTGCATCCGGCATATGTAAAACCAACATGGAGATTAAACCATGCAATTTGACCCTCAAATCGTCGCACAGGCGAACGAGTTTGTAAATGCCTTGCGTAGCGGTAAGCGCGCCCACGTTCCGGCAATGAGCCTGGAATACTGGCAGCAGTTTATGACCACCGTATACGCAGGTCTCGGCCTCGCGTGATGTGAAACCGCCACCCCAAATGGGGTGGCATTTTCGGGAGTAAATTTCATGTCACAGCTTAGTTTTATTGATGTTTTCGATATGGCGAGAGAGACGCCACAACCTGTTGAAAAACCATGCCAGCCAGAAAAGGCACATTTTTCGGCTGTCCATAACCTGATAACGGCCCAGTACAACCGGAACAAATTTGTCAGCGTATTTAAAGATACGGGCCGACATCGTCACCGCTGGGAAGTATTCAGCGATTTTCTGGCGCTGGCTGCAAGTGAGCTTGATATTGCCGGGATCAGAACGCCGCAAAGTATCGAGCGATGCCGGAAAATATGCGAACGTTACGAGCCATCTGATATCGAGAAGATGCATGAACTCTTTAGTCTGATGGTATCCGCGCTTGAGGCAAAGTTTCATGATTTTCTGGGAGCGATATTTATGGAACTGGAACTGGGCGACGGAGGAAGAGGGCAATATTTTACCCCTTACAGCGTCCAGACGCTGATGGCCAGAATGCTGATGCCAGGTATTACCGAGACTATCAGGCGCGAAGGCATCATTACCGTCAGCGATCCCGCCAGTGGTTCCGCCGGGATGCTGATAGCCTATGCAGAATGTCTGCTTGAAGCGGATATTAATCCTTCAGTGCATATGTTTGGCAGCTGTATCGATATCGATCCGGTTGCCGCTGATATGGCATTTATCCAGCTTTCCCTACTGGGAATAGCAGCTGAGGTTATCACCGGGAATACACTCACAATGCAATTAAGTCGGGTACGCTATACGCCAGTGTATTACCTGAATAACTTCGAAGAAAAACTAGCAAGCCAGGCGCGCATTAAAGCGATGCTTAACTTTATCCGCGGGATGCCTGAAGCTGCGTAGATAGTATCAGGCAGGGGAGACCTCCTGCCTGCACCGTAAAAAGCCGCGCGCCTGCGGCGCCAAAAGGGCAGGCTGCGCTGACGCGCCGCCTTGCCCTTTATAACGCGCTGTCCCTGAAATATTCCTACCCTTTTTCCTATTCAGTTTTTGTCTCCTGCTCCTGCTCCTGCTCCTGCTCTGAATTCTGATGTATTCAATAACAGGTAAAACAGATCTGGCCCCCTTCGGCTCCTGATCAGCTGCGCTGCTCAGTCGTCGAGCCCCACTCCGCCAGGGCAGCTGCTG
>NZ_JBEAIL010000012.1:0-7904 GCF_040064495.1 Klebsiella sp. CN_Kp097
ATGGCAGACCGAGCCACTGTTGGTGATTTACGGACATGGTGACCTCGTTGTTGTAGGGTGCAGGAGAATCACTCCGGCAGTTTCGCCGGAGCGTCATATGTCTTATTGCTGTCGAAAATGTCGGTCGTTGAGGTACAGAGACTGGAAATGGGCGTAACGCAGCATCAACGCCTGATGACGCTGCGGATCCGCCTGCCAGGTTTGCCAGATTTCCGGCTTATGACAAACGCTGGCCAGCGGCTTGCCCGCCGCCAGGCAGGCCAGCCGCGCCGCTCCGAGCGCGCCGCCGGTTTCCCCGCCTTTATGCGTCACCACCGGCATCGCCAGGATATCCGCCAGCAGTTGCGCCCAGAACGGACTGCGGGCGCCGCCGCCAACCAGTGAGCACTGGTCGATACGGGTTCCGCTCTCCTGCAACACGCGCAGGCCGTCAGCAATACCGAAGCTCACTCCCTCCAGCACCGCATATCCCAGTTGAGCGCGCAGGCTGGCATGGGTCATTCCCCAGAACATACCGCGCGCCAGAGGATCGTTATGCGGGGTACGCTCGCCGGAAAGATAAGGCAGGAAGTATGGCGCATTGGCTTTTTCGTCTTCGCTTAACTGGGCGACCTCCTCCAGCAGCGCCACTTCGGTGGTGCCGGTCAGACGACAGAACCACTGCAGACAGCTGGCGGCGCTGAGCATCACGCTCATCTGGTGCCACAGGTTCGGCAGCACATGACAGAAAGCATGCACCGCCGACTGCGGCGCCGGACGATAGCGATCGGTGACGACAAACAGTACGCCGGAGGTACCCAGCGAGATAAAAGCGTCTCCCGGCGACACCGCGCCAACGCCAATCGCGCTGACCGCATTATCGCCGCCGCCCCCCGCCACCAGCACCGAAGGATTAAGCCCCCAGCGTTCGGCAATGTCTGCCGCCAGCGTGGCGGAAACGTCGCATCCTTCCACCAGTTCCGGCATTTGTTGCCGCGTCAGGCCGCACTTCTGCAGCAGCGCGTCGGACCAGTCCCGCCGCGCAACATCCAGCCACAGCGTCCCGGCGGCATCCGACATATCGGAGACTTTTTTGCCGGTCATCTTGTAGCGCAGAAAATCCTTCGGCAACAGCACGCAGGCGGTACGGGCGAAATGCTGCGGTTCGTGACGCCGCACCCACAGCAGTTTCGGCGCGGTAAACCCCGGCATCGCCAGATTACCAGCCACCTGATGCAACTCCGGCGCCATCTCCTCAAGCTCGGCGCACTCCTGCGCGCAGCGGGTATCGTTCCATAAAATCGCTGGACGAATCACTTCGCCGCTGGCATCCAGCAGTACGGCGCCGTGCATCTGCCCGGAAAGGCCGATGGCTTTAATCGCCGACCAATGGCTCGCGCACTTCTCGCGCAGAGTGGCAATCAGATATTCCGTCGCTTCCCACCACGCCTGCGGCGATTGTTCAGACCATTGCGGATGCGGCCGTTGAATGGTCAACGGCGCGCTATGGCTGGCGACGACCGTATTATTTTCATCCAGCACCAGCGCTTTAACTTCCGAAGTGCCGAGATCGATACCTAAATACATAGCGCCTCCTGCTGGGTCAACGCGTAGACGGCGGCGATTTGCTCACGCAGCAGCGCCTGAAAATCCGCCGATTCCGCCTGCTCGCCAAATAAGGCTTTATCAGCAGCGTACCGGGCGATCGGATCAGGCGAATTAAACATGGCATGCACCGCGGCCTCATCGAGAATTCCGTCCTGGTACTGATACGGTAAAGCCCCTTTATGCCACTGCTGCATAAAGACAAAGAACAGCGCCGGCAACATAGCGGTAGCCTGCGGGCGCACGCCGCGCTGGTAGCACTCCTGCAGGGTTGGGGCAATCATCGCCGGGATTTTTGAGAATCCATCGGCTGCCACCCGCTGGTTGGTGTCCTGGATATAGGGGTTGGTAAAACGCTTGAGTACCACGTCGCGATAGGTTGCCAGGTCGATGCCGTTATCACCCAGACACGGGATCACATCTTCGCTGACGTAACGGTCAGCAATGGCGTAGATGGCATCGGTAAGCGTACTCTCGTGAATATATTGCTGGCCCAACAGGGTTCCCGCCCAGGCAATACAGCTATGTGACGCGTTAAGAATTCGAATCTTCGCCTCTTCATAGGGGATAACCGACGCCACCATCTCCACGCCCACCGTCTCAAGCGCCGGGCGCTCAGCGCGGAAATTATCTTCGACTACCCATTGAATAAAGGTTTCGCCCATCACCGGCGCTTTATCATCGATGCCGGTTTGCGCTTTGATACGTGGCGCCAGATCGGCGGCCGGGCGTGGCGTAATACGATCGACCATGGTGTTTGGGCAGGTCGCGTTCGCCGCCAGCCAGTCAATAACCTGCTGTTTACCGGTCAGTTGCAGAAACTCCACCAGCCCATCATGGAAACGTTCGCCGTTGTGGCGCACGTTGTCACAGTTGAGCAGCGTCAGCGGACCCGCACCGTCGGCGATGCGTTTTTCAAGAATCCGGGTGATGGTGCCATAAATGGTTTTGCAATCTCCCTGCAAATCGGCCTGCAGATCGGCGTTGCTGGTTTCCAGGCGATGCTGCGTATTGAGGTAATAACCCCCTTCCGTCACCGTGAAAGCAATGACTTTAGTCTGCGGGTTCGCGCCTTCATCAATCAGCGGCTGCAGTCCCGCCTGCCACGGCAGTAATTTTTGAATTGAGGCGATCTCTTCATATTCGCGCTCCCCTTCCGGGCTCACCGTCTCGAGGACGTAGCGTCCTCTCTGCTCCGCCAGCGCCTGCACCACGTGCTCGGCGTCGTTACGAATATTTCCCGCCGCGATATGCCAGCGCGAATCGCCGGAAACCCGCAGTCGATGCAGGTACCACGCCTGATGGGCGCGATGAAAAGAACCGAGACCGATGTGAAGCCATGTGAATTGCGTATTCATGTTCTGCTCTCCTTGAGGTGATGCGGCTCACTGTAGATGATCATTTGAATCAAATAAGAGCTACGGATCACAAAAGAGCAATTACCCATTTAAATTACAAATGACCAAAACAGAGCAAAAGCTTGCCTGTTTGGAAAACCGCAGCCAAAATGCGGGTATCTGCGCTACCGCGCCCGCGTATTTAAGGCAGGACACCGTGAGTAAAGAAGACGACATCAGGCTGGATCAGAAGGTCCGCGCCGCATGGATGTACTACATTGCCGGTCAGAATCAGAGCGAAATCGCCAGCCACCTTGGCACCTCAAGGCCGGTGGTCCAGCGCCTGATCGCCGCGGCGAAGGAAGAAGGTATTGTGTCGATTGGCTTGCATCATCCTGTGGCGAACTGCCTCGATTATGCGCAGTTGTTGCAGGAAAAGTATCAACTCATCGAGTGCAATATCGTGCCGACCTACAACGAAGAGAGTACGCTGGATAGCGTTTCTTTCGGCTGTTATCAGCTGATGGCCCGCTACCTGCAGAGCGATAACGCCAAAATAATCGGCATTGGTTCTGGATTAACGCTGAAAAAAACCATCCAGCGCATTGATTTCGATAGCCCAAACAGCCGCTGCGTGGCGCTGATTAGCGCAATGAACGATGAGGGGAAATGCAACTACTACGATGATGTGCCGTTGCTGCTGGCGCGGAAAATTCAGGCCAACTACTTTCAGTGGCCCGCGCCGCGCTATGCGCAAACCCGTCAGGAACATGAGATGTGGTGCGGCAGCCGACTGTTCAGCAATGTTTCTGCCGCAGCGCAGCAGGCGGACGTTATTTTCGTCGGTATCGGCCCATTGGGTACCCAAAGCCCGATCTTCAAAGACGGGTTTATTAATAAAGCCCAACTGGATGAACTGACGGCGCGCGGCGGCATCGGCGAGATCCTCGGCCGCTTTATCGATGCCGACGGCGGCGTCGTCGACAGCGAAATTAATCGGCTGATCACCAGCTACGATATCCGCCAAAACCAGTGCCCGCGAATAGCCGTCGCCTGCGGCGAGAACAAGCGCCCGGCGATCCTCGCGGCGTTAAAAGGTGGCTGGATTAACGGCCTGGTGACCGATGAACATACCGCCCGCTGGCTGCTGACGCGCTAGCGCCAGCGGCTTTTCACGCCAGATGCTCGCGGCTGCTAATCAGCAGCGGCGGGATCTCTACCCGCTGCTGGCTGGCTTCACCTGCGTCGATGATATTGAATACCGCTTCCAGCATCGCCGGGACGTTCTGCTGCACCATGTCAATATCGTGACCCAATAGATAAACAAATGGGTCCCAGTCAAAACAGCCCATCGGCGGCTGCTCGACGCCGGTCAGCCCTAACTGCGCCAGCCATCTCACCACCCCTTCCAGCGAGATGGTCGAGTTAACGAAGAACCCCTGCAGATGTTCATCGGCGCTTTTGAAACGCGCCTGCATGCAGGCTTCCACTTTGCCTTTTGAATAGCCCGGAGAAAAAATATTCTCTTCCGGCACGCTCATGCCGCGCGCCTCATGAGCATCGCGAAATCCGCGCAAACGCTCCAGGGTGTTGTGGTCGCTGCTGCGCCCGCCGACAAAAAACAGCGGTGCCAGTTTGCCGTGGCGATTGAGACTGTTATCAAGAATTTTATCGGTCAACGCGCGGGCGCCCGCGTAGTTGTCGGAGATCACCGACGGTGCGGTGGAGCCCGGTAGGTCAAGGTTGACCGTCGGCACCCCCGCCTGCTGACATAGCTCGGTAATTTTATCCGGATTAGTCGCCCCGGTCGCCACCACCCAGTCTACCTGCCAGGAGAGCATCGCCTTCACCGCTTCGATTTCCAGCTCTGGACGACGGCGAGTACAAGTAATAATCGGCAGCAGGCCGCGCTCACGCGCCATCTCTTCAAAGCCTTCCGCCACGGAACCAAAATAGCGGTTGTCGTATTTGGGGACAATCATCCCGATGACATGCGATTTTTTACTGCGCAACATGCTGGCCTGGCGATTAATCGCGTAGCCCTGCTCTTGCGCAATCCGCGTCACTTTTTCCGCAAGTTTGGCGCTGATACGGCGTTTTTTCCAGTTGCCATTGAGGATCGCGCTCACCGCGCTTGCCGAAACGCCGGATAATTCCGCCAGATCGTAGATAGTGATTTTTTTCATTTTCCCAACTTGCGTCACAAATTCATTTCGCTGTTAATTTCCCCACTTGCTCAATCGATGAAGCTGGCGCAACATTAGCTTCATCGATTGAGCAACCATGACGCTCGCTAGCGTATACACTCAATACTCGTTCAGACATCAGCAAATTGAAATAAATGGTGCTGATATTCAATAGATTAACTTAGTTACTCCTGCTCTGACAGGCCAGATTGTTGTAGCAGGTAACCGCTCCTCAAGCTCGTCGAGACCAGCTTGAAGAGCAAAACAGACAACATGAAGGATTATAAAATGAACCACTCCGTATCCTCTATGAATACTTCTCTTAGCGGCAAAGTCGCCGCGGTCACCGGCGCTGCTTCCGGCATTGGTCTTGAATGCGCGAAAACCCTGCTTGGCGCGGGCGCGAAGGTGGTTCTGATCGACCGTGAAGGCGAAAAGCTCAACAAGATTGTGGCAGAGCTTGGCGAAAACGCTTTTGCCTTACAGGTCGATCTGATGCAGGGCGAGCAGGTGGATAAGATCATTGACGGCATCCTGCAGCTTGCCGGACGTCTCGATATCTTCCACGCCAACGCCGGCGCTTATATCGGCGGCCCGGTCGCCGAGGGTGACCCGGACGTCTGGGATCGCGTGCTGCACCTCAATACTAATGCCGCCTTCCGCTGCGTGCGTAGCGTGCTGCCGCATATGATCGCGCAAAAATCCGGCGATATTATTTTCACCAGCTCCATCGCCGGCGTGGTACCGGTTATCTGGGAACCTATCTATACCGCCTCAAAATTCGCCGTACAGGCGTTTGTTCATACCACCCGCCGCCAGGTTTCCCAACACGGTGTCCGCGTCGGCGCGGTACTGCCTGGCCCGGTGGTCACCGCCCTGCTCGATGACTGGCCGAAAGAGAAAATGGAAGAAGCGCTGGCCAACGGTAGCCTGATGCAGCCTATCGAAGTTGCCGAATCGGTACTGTTTATGGTCACCCGTTCGAAAAACGTCACCGTACGCGACCTGGTTATTTTGCCTAACAGCGTTGATTTATAACCCCCGGTATCGGTGACTAAAAGGACGATTTTATGAATGGCGAGACTCAAACCATTATCGGCGTCGATGTCGGCTCCGGCAGCGTGCGCGCCGGGGTATTTAACCTCAGCGGCGAACTACTGGCCCACGCCACCCGAGAGATCACCCTCTTCCGCAGCGCCGGCAGCGTGGTGGAACAATCCAGCCGCGAAATCTGGCAGGCGGTTTGCGACTGCATTAAACGCGCGGTCGAAAAATCCGCCGTCTCTCCGCACTCGGTTGCCGGTATCGGCTTCGACGCCACCTGCTCGCTGGTGGTAATCGGTGAGAATGACGCGCCGCTGGCCGTCGGCCCCAGCGAAGAGGCGGAACGCAATATCATCGTCTGGATGGATCACCGCGCCACCGAACAGGGGGAACGCATCAATGCCACCCGCCATCCGGTGCTGCAGTACGTCGGCGGGACTATCTCCCCGGAGATGGAGACGCCGAAGCTGCTGTGGCTGAAAGAAAACCGTCCACAGATTTTTGCCGCCGCGCGCCATTTCTTCGACCTGGCCGACTATCTCACCTGGCGCGCGACCAGCGATTTGGCCCGCTCCGTCTGTACCGTCACCTGTAAATGGACCTATCTGGCCCATGAAAAACGCTGGGATGCCGACTACTTTCGCCAGATTGGCCTCGCAGAGCTGGCGGAGGAAGACTTCGCTCGTATCGGCCAGCGCATTGTCGATCCGGGTACGCCCTGTGGTGATGGGTTAACCGCGGCGGCGGCTGAAGAGATGGGCCTGCCTGTCGGTACGCCGGTGGCGGTCGGGATGATCGACGCCCATGCAGGCGGCATCGGCACCGTCGGCGTACTCAACGGCGCGGTGAATAATATGGCCTACGTCTTCGGCACCTCCTCCTGCACCATGACTACCACCGAGAAAGCGGTGTTCGTTCCTGGCGTCTGGGGGCCTTACTATTCGGCGATGGTACCGGGTTACTGGCTGAACGAAGGCGGACAAAGCGCCGCCGGCGCGGCTATCGACCAGTTACTGAGCTTCCATCCGGCAGCGGCAGAAGCGCGTGAACAGGCCAAAGCCGCCGCCGTTCCGCTGCCGGTCTGGCTGGCGGATCGCGTGCTGGCGCAGGTTGCCTCGCCGTCGGAGGCGGTGCAGCTGGCTGATGGACTGCATGTCGTGCCGGAGTTTCTCGGCAATCGCGCGCCGCTTGCCGACCCCCACGCGAAAGCGCTGATTGCCGGGCTGGGGATGGAGCGGGATCTTGATAATCTGACCGCGCTGTACGTCGCCGGATTATGCGGAATTGGCTACGGCCTGCGGCAGATCCTCGATGCCCAACGCGCCTGTGGTATTGGGAACGAAAATATCGTTATCAGCGGCGGCGCGGGTCAGCACCCGCTGGTACGCCAGCTGTTGGCCGACGCCTGCGGCGTGACAGTGGTCAGCACAGCCAGTAGCGAACCAGTATTGCTGGGTTCCGCCATCCTCGGCGCCGTCGCGGGCAACGTCGCCGCCTCGCTACCGGACGCCATGAAGCGGTTCACCAGAGTGGATAAAACCTATCGTAGCGAAACGGCGTTTAGCTCGCTACATCAACGCAGGTATGAGGCCTACAAAGCGCTACAACAGGCCGGTCGGCTAATCCGCGAATAACATACCTCTTTAATTTAATAACAATAATGCTCCGCTGTTGTGCAGCGGAGCCGCTCCTCTGCATCCTGAAATCGAGGTTAACATGTCCGTTAATAACCAACAGTGGTTCGGTCTGCCGC
>NZ_JBEAIL010000013.1:0-5098 GCF_040064495.1 Klebsiella sp. CN_Kp097
ACCCGCTGCGTTTTCAGGGCCAGTATTTTGACGCTGAAACGGGGCTGCACTATAATCGACATCGTTACTATGATCCTGAAATTGCGGGATTTATTAGCCAGGATCCGAT
The DNA here is from genome assembly GCF_040064495.1 of Klebsiella sp. CN_Kp097. Classification (NCBI taxonomy): domain Bacteria; kingdom Pseudomonadati; phylum Pseudomonadota; class Gammaproteobacteria; order Enterobacterales; family Enterobacteriaceae; genus Klebsiella; species Klebsiella sp. CN_Kp097. The sequence continues at coordinate 110 of NZ_JBEAIL010000013.1, forward strand.
TGGATTAGCCGGTGGGCTGAATGTTTATCAGTATGCGCCGAACCCGCTGGGTTATATAGATCCAAAAGGTTTAACACCGAAGACATTGTATCATTATACGACCGAGGAGGGGATGAATGGGATTATGGAAAGTGGGACTATTCGCGCCTCATCAGGTGATATACATGCGCGTTTTGGTGAGGGGCAATATTTTACAGATATTACACCAGCCATGATCGGCGGAAGGACATTAAAAGATGCTTCAGGGACAGGTAAAATGTCTCTGGGCCAACTGGCAAGTAACATATATGGTGATTCCAGAAAGTTGAATGGTATTACTCATTTTGTAGAAATAGATGTAACTGGGCTAAATGTCACAGAACCAAGAAAAAATACATTTAGAGTTGCAAATACAGGAGAACTGAATGTTTCGGATAGAATCGTCAGCAGTGGAAAGTCCACAAGTTGTGGTTGAATATTATAAGTCTAATGCGGAATTTACGTCTGGGGAAGGCATCCTGTATACAGAGTTTATGGGGGAAATTGCCACAAGACAGATAAGTGTTTTGGATAGCTTATATTACCCATCAGCCTCGTTGAGTGATGAAAATGATAAAATAGGTTTCCTTCTTTATGATGGAAAAAAAAGTGAATTAGAACTATCTGATTCACAGATTATATCAAAAGACGAATTTGAGGCTGTGTGGTTAATAGCTATGAATGATCACAAAGAAAAAGAAATCATTCAATATGTAACTGGAGATGCTGCTGTCCCATTAAGTTCTGCCACTATCATTGCTCATATAGTTAATAACAAAGGGAAATGGGGGAAAGGATTTGTTTTATCATTATCAAAAAAATACCCAGCAGCCAAGAAGGTTTATTTGGATAAATATTCTAACACATCAGATTTAACTTTGGGTGATATACAGTTCATATCTGTAGATGAAAAGGATAGAATATTTGTGGCTAATATGGTTTCTCAAGATGGGATAAGGAAAAACTATGCTGATAAAAAACAATATTTATCATATCACGCACTTGAGGAATGTCTTGAAAAACTATCGGAGTTTGCATTGATTAATCGATTGGTTGTACAAATGCCAAAAATTGGAGCTGGATTAGGTGGCGGAGATTGGAAGCATATTGAGAGTTTAATACAAAAACATTTATGTTATAAATTAATTAAATGTACTGTTGTGATATTGTGATTCCCAGAGCGGGGTACCTTATTTTTTTTTACAGCTGTATCTGGATAGGCGGGATATTAAAGTGAATTTATCATAATATATTCGCTCTTTAAATATTCTAAGTCCGGTGATATTAACAACTATCCTGTAAGTTTTCAGCTGTTGGCGCTGCTGACGCAGGAAGCGGGCAGGAAGGAGAGCTGGCACTATCATTGTGACCCGCTGCGTTTTCAGGGCCAGTATTTTGACGCTGAAACGGGGCTGCACTATAATCGACATCGTTACTATGATCCTGAAATTGCGGGATTTATTAGCCAGGATCCGATTGGATTAGCCGGCGGGCTGAATGTTTATCAGTATGCGCCGAACCCATTAAGCTGGATCGATCCGCTGGGACTAAAATGTGGCTTCGCGGAAAAGGACAATATAACCCAAAGGTGGGTAAATAAATTAACAGGTAAAGCTCCGGCTGAAATAGACTCCCTTTTAACATCTAAAGGTTGGACGAAGATCTATCCACAAGCTGGTAGGCCTGAGGCTATTCAACATATACAATATGTGAAAACGACAAAATCTGGTACAACATATAAATTAGATTATCATCCTGGTGGTAACGCAAAACAACAAAATATTCATGGAAATGATTACTGGAAGGTTTATAGGACTAATAGTGAAGGTGAGGATATCGTATATGGACGTATAGGTCATGGTGGTTTTGAAAATTAAGATCTAATAAAGGACTCTCCTGTTTATGTCGACGGTGTATTAGTAAATGGTGGGATGTAAAATGTTTGATTTTTCTGCAGAAATAAAACCATTTCATTCGTTAGGCGATGTGCTGTTAAATACAAATATATCTGTCTATCTTGCTGAAATGTATGCTGACCATTGTGTTGAGTACAAAGAGTATCTTCTACCTGATGCGAGTAAGAGATTTTCCTATGTATTGGATGATACTTTAACTATATCAACCGAACCTGATGGAAATATATTTTCTATTGGATGCAATCAAAATTACAAAGGGTTATACAAAAACTTATTATATGCCGGTCAAGAATTTGGTGAGATAAAAAAACTCACTTATCGGCAAAGAATATTTAATGGTTCCATTATTATAGACGAGGATTTTGGCATTCAATTTATATTACCCTCACCATTTGATGAGATAGCTGACAGTATAGATAACATTCCGTCCGACTTGAAATTGAATGAAATATATATAGGGGATTTTTCATTTTGGAATCCATGTAAATAACAAAGCAAAGCCGGGTAATAAATTAACTCTTCCCGGCCTTTATAGCAACGCTGCGCTTTGGGAACTCTATCTTAGAGCTTAGATTGGTGCGGGTTGACGGTACGATTGGCCCAGGGGATAGGATTGTTCGTCTGATCCGATTGGATTAGCCGGTGGGCTGAATGTTTATCAGTATGCCCCGAATCCGCTGGGATGGGTGGATCCGTGGGGGCTGAGCGCTGATGATTTAATCAGATACAAGCCATATGATTCTTTAAATGCTCAGCCAGGGGCTAGAAGTACTGCAATATCTAGAGCATGGGTCCATGAGAAAGCGTTATTACAAAACGGTGGGGTTGGAACACGCAATTGGAGTAGTGAAGAAAGAGATTTAATTTTGAAAACATCCAATAAAGATCTTACTTCAGTAATGTCAAGGGCTGGCTATACAGGACATCATATAAATTCAGTTGAAGGAAACGGTTCATTAGGTGCAAAATGGCAAGGAGATCCAAGAAATATTATATTCTTACAAAATCATAACCATCCCAGTGGATTTAATGAACATGTTCATGGACTGAGGGGGCATAGAGGTAATACTCAAAACGTTACAAATGGACGTTTGATAGATAGAGAATCCACATCAAGAATGCGAAGTAAATGTGAGGGGTAGAGTAAATATGACTATTGATAGCTCATTACAAAATTTCATTGAGACATTTCAGAAGAGCAAAAGAAGTATGGGTGTAATGTCCTACTCTGAAGAAAATTTAGGCTGCTCGAACCATGATATTCCTTTACATGGGGATATGTTGTATTTTTATGAACATACTATCCTTGAAGATAAACCCACCTTTGGTGGCGATTTTTTCATTCAGATAATTGAAATGTATGACTTAGGCAATATACAGTCAGGCTGGCTTATACCAAATGGAACAAATGATTGGGATAAGAACTATGTAATCTTTGCAGAACGTAATGGCGACGTTCTGTTTTGTGATGTATTAGACGATAATTCAGCCGTATATGGAAGTGTGCAAAAAAAAGTATATAAATTAACTAACACACTAGGGGACTTTTTGGGTACATATTCCGCTCTGATTGAATTAGAAGAGAGCGAATTTGAATGTGATACCACGGATGATGATTTTAATTATAAAAATGAATATTTGCTTAGGGTGAAGGAAGTTCTAAGTAATAATCTTCCAACTGAATTGGTAGATAATTATATGTGTTTTTTCTTTGGCTAGGTGCATTTTTTTGCCATACTTTATATCAGCCGGTAATCTAAATTCTCCGGCTTTATTTTAATCTTAGGTTAATGTAGCTGTATGATAGGAGCAACTGGCCTGAAGAAAAATGTTGTATCGCTCATCATTGTTAATGTATTTTAAAGATGTCGAGATACAGATGAATATGAAGAATAAAATATAAGTAGTGTATATCCTAACAACAAGTCACGAGAGAATTAATTATTTTTATGATAGTGTCATGAATGATTTTGACTCATTAACTAATAATGGTTCAACCGAAAAGTTGAAGGGGTTAGCTATGGTTATAAATTAAAAAATAAAATCACGTGATGATAAATGATTATATTGAAAAATTTAGAAGATAAGTTTAATAAGATTAGTTCCGATAGTGAAAACTATATTATGTCATATAGTGATAGTGTTAGACTCAACGAAACTAAAGTAGTAGTTAGTAAAGGTGCATTATATAATATTCGACCCTACGAAATCGAACGAGCTGGATTTAAGATAGGTAAGAAACTTAATAAATTACCTGCAAATGTAAAAAATACACACATCTATCACTTTGATAGTCTGGAACGTATATCGTTAATAGAAATATTTGGACAGGCATCAAATATAATTAACAAAGAGTTTTGTATCTATGAAGGTGATAACTTAGAAAGGATTTATTTTACCAGTGCCGGTATGCTGCGAAACATCTCTTTGTCAGTATACAATGATGGATTGATTGAAAAAGATTTCAATTGGGGGATGTAGGGTGCAGTGTATCTGATTATGTTTATGAAGACTCAATTCTTAAGAAAATATATGTTCAGCAAAAAGAACATGCAGAATCATCTTTTACAGAATTTGAAGTTGTATTTTCGTATAAAAATGCGATCATCGATACCATTAAAAATGTATTTCCTAATGGTTATGAAGAACAACGTTATCCTGCACGCTGAATTAGCTAATTAAATAACAGCCTGTGGGGCAGCAATCGTTACGCTTACGATCCGGTGGGGCGTTTGACGGCCCATACCGCGCCGGACGGTACGCTGCGGCAGTTTGTGTAGGATGCGGCGGGCAGCCACCTGCAGACGCAGACCCGGGCGGTGAATGAGAGCGTCGGGGGCTGGTTCCGCGAGGGGCTGCAGCGCGGGGTGCGTTATGTATTCGATCGCGCGGGCGAGCTGCGACAGCGGCGCGATGTCCGGCATAACGGAGAGAAAGAGGATTTTAGCTGGGGCGATAACCGCCAGCTGGTGGCGGTGCGCAAGGGCGAGCGCCTGGTGTTCAAGCAGACGGCGGAAGAGACGCGCTGGTTCTACTGGCAGGGCGACGCGCTGGC
>NZ_JBEAIL010000014.1:0-4337 GCF_040064495.1 Klebsiella sp. CN_Kp097
GGGGCTACAGACCCCGTAGCCCGGAAAAGGTGCGCAGCACCGCCTCCGGGGAAAGGCTCCTGCCTGCCGGCACCCTTCATTCACGCCCATGATGAGATGAACCCGGCCCCGAACCGATATTATTCAGGCAAGCCTTCCCTCGCCAGATACGGTAAACTAATGCTGATTTTGCATCAGGAAGCCACTATGAACCTCTCCCTCAAACCCTGGAATACCTTTGGCATTAGCCATTCTGCCAAAGCAATTGTACTTGCTGAAAATGAACAACAGTTGCTGGCTGCCTGGCAAGCCGCCGCTGCAGAACACCAACCTTGTCTGATCCTTGGAGAAGGAAGCAACGTTCTGTTCCTGAAAGACTATTCCGGCACGGTGATCATCAACCGCATCATGGGGATCGAGGTAAGCGAAACGTTTGAAGCCTGGCGTTTGCACGTTGGCGCCGGTGAAAACTGGCATCAACTGGTGCAATATGCGCTGGAAAATGGAATGCCTGGGCTGGAAAATCTGGCTTTAATTCCTGGCTGCGCGGGATCTTCGCCAATTCAAAATATTGGTGCCTATGGCGTCGAACTGCAGCGAGTATGTGAATACGTAGACTGTATCGAACTCGAAACAGGTCGCAAGCAGCGCCTTTCTGCAGCAGAGTGCCGTTTCGGCTATCGCGACAGTATTTTCAAACATGAATATCAGGATCGTTACGCGATAGTGGCTGTTGGACTACGGCTGGAAAAAGCGTGGCGTCCCGTGTTGACCTACGGGGATTTAACTCGTCTCGATCCGCAAACTGTTACCCCCCGCCAGGTGTTTGATGCGGTTTGCCATATGCGTATGACCAAGTTACCGGATCCTAAAGTGAATGGTAATGCCGGTAGCTTCTTTAAGAACCCGGTCGTCAGTGCTCAGGTTGCTCAGGAATTGCTGGCTGCATTCCCTGGCGCGCCACATTATCCACAGGCTGACGGCAGCATTAAATTGGCGGCCGGTTGGCTTATCGACCAGTGCCAGCTAAAAGGTAAAACTATCGGCGGGGCTGCCGTTCACCGTCAGCAGGCGTTGGTGTTGATCAACGATAACCAGGCGACCAGCGATGATGTCGTTGGGTTGGCACACTATGTCCGCCAGCAGGTAGGCGAGAAATTTAATGTTTGGCTCCAGCCTGAAGTGCGCTTCATCGCAGAGAACGGTGAAGTGAATGCGGAAGAGGTGATTGCATGAAAGATAATACCGTACCCCTGACGCTGATCTCTATTCTGGCGGATGGCGAGTTTCACTCTGGCGAACAGCTCGGCGAACGCCTGGGGATGAGCCGCGCGGCAATTAACAAGCATATGCAGACGCTCCGCGACTGGGGTGTTGATGTGTTTACCGTACCAGGGAAGGGCTATAGCCTCCCTGAACCGATTGAATTGCTGGATGAGCAAAAGATTGCCGGCCAGATTGAACAAGGTCGTATTACCGTGCTGCCGGTGATTGATTCCACCAACCAGTATTTGCTGGATCGTCTGGATGAACTGAAGTCAGGTGATGCCTGTGTCGCTGAATATCAGCAGGCTGGTCGTGGCCGCCGCGGGCGTAAGTGGTTCTCACCGTTTGGGGCCAATCTTTATCTCTCCATGTACTGGCGTCTGGAACAAGGCCCTGCTGCTGCGATTGGTTTGAGCCTGGTGATCGGTATTGTGATTGCAGAAGTACTGCAGAGCCTGGGGGCGGATAACGTTCGGGTCAAATGGCCGAATGATATTTATCTGCAGGACCGCAAGTTGTCCGGTATCCTGGTAGAACTGACAGGCAAAACCGGTGATGCCGCGCAAATCGTCAGCGGCGCTGGTATCAACCTCGTGATGCGCCGCGTTGAGTCTGACATTGTCAATCAGGGGTGGATCAGCCTCCAGGAGGCGGGAGTCTTCATTGACCGTAACACCCTGACGGCGCGTCTGGTGAAAGCATTACGTACCGGTTTGCAACTATTCGAACAGGAAGGTTTAACACCTTACCTGCCACGCTGGGAAAAACTGGATAACTTTATTAATCGGCCGGTGAAGCTGATTATTGGTGATAAGGAAATATTTGGTATTTCTCGCGGAATTGATGCGCAAGGGGCATTATTACTCGAGCAGGATGGGGTAATTAAACCTTGGGTCGGAGGCGAGATATCGCTGCGTAGCGCTGAATAAACAGAAGGGAGCTTGCGCTCCCTTTTTTATTTCCGTAGGCGAACTTGATCGACCGAATGATTTGCGCTTTTGGTCATTATCAAGCTGGCCCGCTCTCTGGTTGGTAATATATTTTCTTTTAAGTTCAGTAGGTTGATCTCATTCCATAATGAAGTGGCAATATTGACCGCTTCCTCTTTTGAGAGTTTGGCGTAATTATGGAAATAAGAATCCGGATCGGTAAAAGCGCCTTCACGGAATTTCAGGAAGCGATTGATATACCAGTTCTTTAATAAGTCTTCCGGCGCATCGACATAAATAGAGAAGTCGACAAAGTCAGAGACAAATACATGATGCGGATCGTGCGGATAATCCATCCCGCTCTGCAGAACGTTCAAACCTTCCAGAATAAGAATATCCGGTTGAGCAACGGTTTTATCACCATCAGGAATAACATCATAAATGAGATGGGAATAGACCGGCGCGGTGGCATTTGGTACGCCAGATTTCAGGTCAGAAACAAACTTCACCAACCGATGCATATCATAGGACTGCGGGAAGCCCTTTTTCTTCATCAAGCCGCGTTCTTTTAACACCGAGTTAGGATGTAAGAAGCCATCGGTAGTTATCAGTTCAACATGACGATGTTCCGGCCAGCGGCTAAGCAGCGCCTGTAAAACACGCGCTGTAGTACTTTTACCAACCGCAACGCTACCTGCAATACTGATGATGTAAGGAATACGCTGGCCGTTGGTGCCAAGAAATTGCTCAAGCACCGCCTGGCGACGGAGGTTGGAACTGATATAGAAATTGAGCAAACGTGACAGCGGCAAATAGATCTCGGCGACTTCTTCCAGCGAAAGATCTTCGTTGATGCCTTTTAACCGCGCGATTTCTTCCTCTGTCAGCGTCATCGGAACGGAATCACGAAGTGCAGCCCATTGGTTGCGGTTAAATTGTAGATAGGGTGTCATTAACGTCTGCTCTTTTTTGCTCATAAGCATGTTCTTACTATCACCGAAAAAGAGGTAGCGGTGATGCTTCACACTAGTTAATCAGGACAATGGGCAGGAGGGTAACACCAGAATGCCGGGAATAATAAGAAAAAAACTCATCGAAGGGCGCTTTCTCATAGCAGCATCACAAGTGATGAATAAGTAGAAAGAGGGGAGAAAGCGAGTCTGCTATCTTTGCAGGTTAGCAATCGCACCTGCCACCAGGATTTGCAGGTGAAAAAACCATCATTCTTATATCTGACAGGCGCAGCGAAACAAATTCTGCGTTGATGAGTGCGCTTTTTTTGCACTCCATTGTTTGAAATTACACCGTTTTTTGGTGTAAGAGCACAAAATGTGAGCAAGAGAACGTTTTATGCAAATTTTTAGTTGCATGAACTCGCAGGTCTCCCTAGAATGCGCGCTACTTGATGCCGACTTAGCTCAGTAGGTAGAGCAACTGACTTGTAATCAGTAGGTCACCAGTTCGATTCCGGTAGTCGGCACCATAACAATTTGGGTGGGGTTCCCGAGCGGCCAAAGGGAGCAGACTGTAAATCTGCCGTCATCGACTTCGAAGGTTCGAATCCTTCCCCCACCACCACTTTCGGGCAACGCTTTGCGTAGCCGGAGTTGGTTGGGTAAACTAATCAGCTCAACATTAAAGAGAGCAATCTCTTTTTTGTTACAGAAAGAACTGGGTAGCCGAGTTTCAGGATGCGGGCATCGTATAATGGCTATTACCTCAGCCTTCCAAGCTGATGATGCGGGTTCGATTCCCGCTGCCCGCTCCAGACGTGCTGATATGGCTCAGTTGGTAGAGCGCACCCTTGGTAAGGGTGAGGTCCCCAGTTCGACTCTGGGTATCAGCACCACTTCTTTATCTCTCCTTCCCTGTTTCTCTCTGTTTATTGCATTCAACAAGTCGGGCATGTTGCCTGGTTGATGTGGTGATATCACCGATTTATCCGTGTCTTAGAGGGACAATCGATGTCTAAAGAAAAGTTTGAACGTACAAAACCGCACGTTAACGTCGGTACTATCGGCCACGTTGACCATGGTAAAACAACGCTGACCGCTGCAATCACTACCGTACTGGCTAAAACCTACGGCGGTGCTGCTCGCGCATTCGATCAGATCGATAACGCGCCGGAAGAAAAAGCTCGTGGTATCACCATCAACACTTCCC
>NZ_JBEAIL010000015.1:0-3052 GCF_040064495.1 Klebsiella sp. CN_Kp097
AACCGCTGACCTCTTGCATGCCATGCAAGCGCTCTCCCAGCTGAGCTATAGCCCCACAGAACCTCTTTACGAACCAAATCCGCTGGGTGCAGAATTTGGTGGAGCTAAGCGGGATCGAACCGCTGACCTCTTGCATGCCATGCAAGCGCTCTCCCAGCTGAGCTATAGCCCCGTAACGTAAAGCGTGTCGTGTTGACGGGCGGCATAATATGAATTCCTTCGCCAGGTGTCAACGGCAAAATTACCCCTCCTGATTCAATCGCTGAAAAAGCAGGCAAATAGCTGACAATGCGAGCCTTATCGCAGGCAGGCGTTAAACATGTCACTATTTCCTGTAAAAGGATGCTATAACATGAAGCACTAATTCCCACATATTTACTCAGGAAATAGTATGCTCAAGGAACGAATGACTCCGGAAGAAATTGCGCATCTAACTGGCTTCAGCCGACAGACGATAAATAAATGGGTCCGTAAAGAGGGGTGGCAAACTTCTCCGCGGCCTGGCGTGCAGGGAGGCAAAGCGCGTCTCGTACACGTTAACGAGCAGGTACGAGAGTTTATCCGCAATGCCCAGCGCGTAGCGGAAACGCCCTCGCCCTATTCGGTCGCCGAGACCGATCTCGAGCCATTATTGCTGACGCTCTGTAAAGAGATGACTCATCGCGAACAGAAGCAGCTAATGTCGCTGCTGCTGCGTGAAGGCATAACCGGGTTGTTAAACCGTCTTGGAATACGCGGCCAGTAAAAAACGAATGATGAAACTGAAAGAAAAAATGACGCCTGCAGAGCTTGCCGAAGTTCTGGGTCTGGCCAGACAAACGGTCAACCGCTGGGCGCGGGAACAAAAGTGGCGAACCGAGGCGATTCCCGGCGTCAAAGGCGGGCGTGCGCGTTTAATTGTCATCGACCGGCCAGTGATCGATTTTCTGACCAATATTCCGGCATTTCGTCATCTGAATGAAGAGTATCAGCTCGCCGAACAGCCCAGCGGCTACTTTATTAATGAAGCGGATGCGGTATGGCGGCAAATCGCCGATACGCTGCAGCTGATGACCGCCGCAGAACAAACTCACCTGCGCGATCTTCTTGCTCGCGATGGTATTAGTGGCTTCCTGGCGCGGCTAGGTATTAACACTGCGACAAAATAGCGGCGAAAAAAAACGGCAGGATTAACCTGCCGCTTGCTTTAGCTTACGCTCGGCCTCAGGACTGCTGGCTTTCGCGTTCGGCGATAAACGCCAGCGCTTTATTGATACGTTCAACGCTACGGGATTTACCGATGGCATGAACGGTGACATCCAATGCCGGGGACTGACCCGCGCCGGTTACGGCCACGCGCAGCGGCATGCCCACTTTACCCATGCCCACTTCCAGCTCATCGGCAGTCGCCTGAATCGCATGGTGGACATTTTCCGCCGTCCAGTCGCTAATGGCCGCCAGCTTATCGCGAACCACTTCCAGCGGCTGACGCGCCACCGGGCGCAGGTGTTTCTTCGCTGCATCGGCGTCGAACTCGGCGAACTCTTCATAGAAGTAACGGCAGCTCTGAGCAATCTCTTTCAGCGTTTTGCAACGCTCGCCCAGCAGTTTAACCAGTTCGGACAACTGCGGGCCGTTACGGGTATCGATATTTTCCTGCTCAATGTGCCACTGCAGATGCGTCGCGACATATTCTGCCGGCAGCGTGTTGATGTAGTGATGGTTTAACCACAGCAGTTTATCGGTGTTGAACGCACTGGCAGACTTGCTCACCGCGCCCAGCGAGAAGAACTCGATCATCTCTTCGCGGGTGAAGATCTCCTGATCGCCATGGGACCAGCCCAGACGCACCAGATAGTTCAGCAACGCTTCCGGCAGGTAGCCGTCGTCACGGTACTGCATCACACTCACCGCACCGTGGCGCTTGGAAAGTTTTTTACCGTCATCGCCGTTGATCATCGATACGTGCGCATAAACCGGCACCGGCGCATTCAGCGCTTTCAGGATATTGATCTGGCGCGGGGTATTGTTGATGTGGTCTTCACCGCGGATCACGTGGGTGATCGCCATATCCCAGTCATCAACTACGACGCAGAAGTTATAGGTCGGGGAGCCGTCGGTGCGGCGAATGATCAGATCGTCCAGCTCCTGGTTGCTGAATTCGATCGGCCCGCGGATCTGGTCGTCAAAGATAACCGAACCTTCCTGCGGGTTGGCAAAACGCACGACGCAAGGCTCATCGGCGGCGTGATGCTGATGATCATGGCGGCAGCGGCCGTCGTAGCGCGGCTTTTCACCGTTCGCCATCTGTTCTTCGCGCAGCGCGTCCAGACGTTCTTTCGAGCAGTAGCATTTATAAGCGGTACCTGCTTCCAGCATTTCATCAATAACCGCGTTATAGCGATCGAAACGTTTAGTCTGGAAGTACGGACCTTCATCCCACTCCAGATTCAGCCAGTTCATCCCATCCATGATGGCTTCAATTGCTTCCGGGGTGGAGCGTTCGAGATCGGTGTCTTCAATACGCAGCACAAACTCACCGCCGTGGTTACGTGCAAAAAGCCAGGAATAGAGAGCAGTACGCGCACCGCCAACGTGCAGATAGCCTGTTGGGCTTGGCGCGAAGCGAGTTTTGATTTTCATGAAATGGCCTTACGTTTAATAAAGATGCCGATAGTCGGCAGTGTTCTTGGAATTGATAGGGGAATATTCTAACACCACGGGCTGATTCCTCAATGTAGATCCCGCCTCAACATCACGCTTTACCATTTTTGTTTATAAATCATACGCCGAAGCTGATTTTGCGATCGCTTTGTTTAATTTTACGACGAACAAACAAATTATTTAGAAAAGGCGTTGACTCAATTTCAACTCTCCCTATAATGCGACTCCACACAGCGGGGGTGATTAGCTCAGCTGGGAGAGCACCTCCCTTACAAGGAGGGGGTCGGCGGTTCGATCCCGTCATCACCCACCAACTACTTTACGTAGTCTCCGCCGTGTAGAACAGAAAATTGAGAAGTGGGTGATTAGCTCAGCTGGGAGAGCACCTCCCTTACAAGGAGGGGGTCGG
>NZ_JBEAIL010000016.1:0-2465 GCF_040064495.1 Klebsiella sp. CN_Kp097
GATTGACGTTACTCGCAGAAGAAGCACCGGCTAACTCCGTGCCAGCAGCCGCGGTAATACGGAGGGTGCAAGCGTTAATCGGAATTACTGGGCGTAAAGCGCACGCAGGCGGTCTGTCAAGTCGGATGTGAAATCCCCGGGCTCAACCTGGGAACTGCATTCGAAACTGGCAGGCTAGAGTCTTGTAGAGGGGGGTAGAATTCCAGGTGTAGCGGTGAAATGCGTAGAGATCTGGAGGAATACCGGTGGCGAAGGCGGCCCCCTGGACAAAGACTGACGCTCAGGTGCGAAAGCGTGGGGAGCAAACAGGATTAGATACCCTGGTAGTCCACGCCGTAAACGATGTCGACTTGGAGGTTGTGCCCTTGAGGCGTGGCTTCCGGAGCTAACGCGTTAAGTCGACCGCCTGGGGAGTACGGCCGCAAGGTTAAAACTCAAATGAATTGACGGGGGCCCGCACAAGCGGTGGAGCATGTGGTTTAATTCGATGCAACGCGAAGAACCTTACCTACTCTTGACATCCAGAGAACTTAGCAGAGATGCTTTGGTGCCTTCGGGAACTCTGAGACAGGTGCTGCATGGCTGTCGTCAGCTCGTGTTGTGAAATGTTGGGTTAAGTCCCGCAACGAGCGCAACCCTTATCCTTTGTTGCCAGCGGTCCGGCCGGGAACTCAAAGGAGACTGCCAGTGATAAACTGGAGGAAGGTGGGGATGACGTCAAGTCATCATGGCCCTTACGAGTAGGGCTACACACGTGCTACAATGGCATATACAAAGAGAAGCGACCTCGCGAGAGCAAGCGGACCTCATAAAGTATGTCGTAGTCCGGATTGGAGTCTGCAACTCGACTCCATGAAGTCGGAATCGCTAGTAATCGTAGATCAGAATGCTACGGTGAATACGTTCCCGGGCCTTGTACACACCGCCCGTCACACCATGGGAGTGGGTTGCAAAAGAAGTAGGTAGCTTAACCTTCGGGAGGGCGCTTACCACTTTGTGATTCATGACTGGGGTGAAGTCGTAACAAGGTAACCGTAGGGGAACCTGCGGTTGGATCACCTCCTTACCTTAAAGAACCTGCCTTTGTAGTGCTCACACAGATTGTCTGATGAAAATACAGCAGTAAGTAATCTCTGCAGGCTTGTAGCTCAGGTGGTTAGAGCGCACCCCTGATAAGGGTGAGGTCGGTGGTTCAAGTCCACTCAGGCCTACCAAATTCGCTCTCGTGCTTTGTTGTGGCAAAGCTCGCATACTTCAGTATGCTTCGCTTCACCACGCCGCGCCCGAAAACGAATTAAGGTTAAAAGAGATTCATTCGATGGGGCTATAGCTCAGCTGGGAGAGCGCCTGCTTTGCACGCAGGAGGTCTGCGGTTCGATCCCGCATAGCTCCACCATCCTTACTGCAAAAAACAAGAAAACTTCAGAGTGTACCTGAAAAGGTTCACTGCGAAGTTTTGCTCTTTAAAAATCTGGATCAAGCTGAAAATTGAAACGACACACAGTCAATGTGTGTTCGAGTCTCTCAAATTTTCGCAATCAGAAGTGAAACATCTTCGGGTTGTGAGGTTAAGCGACTAAGCGTACACGGTGGATGCCCTGGCAGTCAGAGGCGATGAAGGACGTGCTAATCTGCGAAAAGCGTCGGTAAGGTGATATGAACCGTTACAGCCGGCGATGTCCGAATGGGGAAACCCAGTGCAATTCGTTGCACTATCGTTAACTGAATACATAGGTTAACGAGGCGAACCGGGGGAACTGAAACATCTAAGTACCCCGAGGAAAAGAAATCAACCGAGATTCCCCCAGTAGCGGCGAGCGAACGGGGAGCAGCCCAGAGTCTGAATCAGCTTGTGTGTTAGTGGAACGGTCTGGAAAGTCCGACGGTACAGGGTGATAGTCCCGTACACCAAAATACACAGGTTGTGAACTCGAAGAGTAGGGCGGGACACGTGGTATCCTGTCTGAATATGGGGGGACCATCCTCCAAGGCTAAATACTCCTGACTGACCGATAGTGAACCAGTACCGTGAGGGAAAGGCGAAAAGAACCCCGGCGAGGGGAGTGAAAAAGAACCTGAAACCGTGTACGTACAAGCAGTGGGAGCACCTTCGGGTGTGACTGCGTACCTTTTGTATAATGGGTCAGCGACTTATATTCTGTAGCAAGGTTAACCGTATAGGGGAGCCGCAGGGAAACCGAGTCTTAACTGGGCGTTAAGTTGCAGGGTATAGACCCGAAACCCGGTGATCTAGCCATGGGCAGGTTGAAGGTTGGGTAACACTAACTGGAGGACCGAACCGACTAATGTTGAAAAATTAGCGGATGACTTGTGGCTGGGGGTGAAAGGCCAATCAAACCGGGAGATAGCTGGTTCTCCCCGAAAGCTATTTAGGTAGCGCCTCGTGAATTCATCTTCGGGGGTAGAGCACTGTTTCGGCTAGGGGGTCATCCCGACTTACCAAC
>NZ_JBEAIL010000017.1:0-1425 GCF_040064495.1 Klebsiella sp. CN_Kp097
TTTTAACGCTGAGGTGTGATGACGAGGCACTACGGTGCTGAAGTAACAAATGCCCTGCTTCCAGGAAAAGCCTCTAAGCATCAGGTAACATTAAATCGTACCCCAAACCGACACAGGTGGTCAGGTAGAGAATACCAAGGCGCTTGAGAGAACTCGGGTGAAGGAACTAGGCAAAATGGTGCCGTAACTTCGGGAGAAGGCACGCTGATATGTAGGTGAAGCCCCTGCGGGTGGAGCTGAAATCAGTCGAAGATACCAGCTGGCTGCAACTGTTTATTAAAAACACAGCACTGTGCAAACACGAAAGTGGACGTATACGGTGTGACGCCTGCCCGGTGCCGGAAGGTTAATTGATGGGGTTATCCGTAAGGAGAAGCTCTTGATCGAAGCCCCGGTAAACGGCGGCCGTAACTATAACGGTCCTAAGGTAGCGAAATTCCTTGTCGGGTAAGTTCCGACCTGCACGAATGGCGTAATGATGGCCAGGCTGTCTCCACCCGAGACTCAGTGAAATTGAACTCGCTGTGAAGATGCAGTGTACCCGCGGCAAGACGGAAAGACCCCGTGAACCTTTACTATAGCTTGACACTGAACATTGAGCCTTGATGTGTAGGATAGGTGGGAGGCTTTGAAGCGTGGACGCCAGTCTGCGTGGAGCCAACCTTGAAATACCACCCTTTAATGTTTGATGTTCTAACGTTGGCCCCTAATCGGGGTTGCGGACAGTGTCTGGTGGGTAGTTTGACTGGGGCGGTCTCCTCCCAAAGAGTAACGGAGGAGCACGAAGGTTAGCTAATCCTGGTCGGACATCAGGAGGTTAGTGCAATGGCATAAGCTAGCTTGACTGCGAGCGTGACGGCGCGAGCAGGTGCGAAAGCAGGTCATAGTGATCCGGTGGTTCTGAATGGAAGGGCCATCGCTCAACGGATAAAAGGTACTCCGGGGATAACAGGCTGATACCGCCCAAGAGTTCATATCGACGGCGGTGTTTGGCACCTCGATGTCGGCTCATCACATCCTGGGGCTGAAGTAGGTCCCAAGGGTATGGCTGTTCGCCATTTAAAGTGGTACGCGAGCTGGGTTTAGAACGTCGTGAGACAGTTCGGTCCCTATCTGCCGTGGGCGCTGGAGAATTGAGGGGGGCTGCTCCTAGTACGAGAGGACCGGAGTGGACGCATCACTGGTGTTCGGGTTGTCATGCCAATGGCATTGCCCGGTAGCTAAATGCGGAAGAGATAAGTGCTGAAAGCATCTAAGCACGAAACTTGCCCCGAGATGAGTTCTCCCTGAGACTTTAAGTCTCCTGAAGGAACGTTAAAGACGATGACGTTGATAGGTCGGGTGTGTAAGCGTAGCGATACGTTGAGCTAACCGATACTAATGAACCGTGAGGCTTAACCTTACAACGCCGAAGGTGTTTTGGCG
>NZ_JBEAIL010000018.1:0-1090 GCF_040064495.1 Klebsiella sp. CN_Kp097
TGAATCTTATCTGGGGATACGTCGCCATCGCCGTGTTTATGACCGGCGACGGTTTTGAACTCGCCTTCCTCTCGCACTACATCAAGGAGCTGGGCTTCAGCCCGGCGCAGGCCTCTTTCGCCTTCACCCTCTACGGCCTCGCCGCCGCTCTGTCGGCCTGGGTCTCCGGCGTGGTCGCGGAAATTATCACCCCGCGTAAAACCATGTTTATCGGTTTCGTGCTGTGGTGCGTGTTCCACGTCCTGTTCCTCGTCTTCGGCCTCGGTCGCGCCAACTACGCCTTAATCCTGCTGTTTTACGGTATCCGCGGCCTGGCCTATCCGCTGTTCCTCTATTCGTTTATCGTCGCCATTATTCATAACGTCCGCAGCGACAGCTCCAGCTCGGCCCTGGGCTGGTTCTGGGCGGTCTACTCCGTCGGCATCGGCGTGTTCGGCAGCTATATTCCGAGCTTCACCATTCCGCACATTGGCGAGATGGGCACCCTGTGGCTGGCGCTGGCGTTCTGTGTCACCGGCGGGCTGATTGCCCTGGCGGCGCTGCGCAACACCGAAACCCCGCGCCATATGCAGAATCTCACCACCCGCGAGAAGTTCTCCGAGCTGGGCCGCGCGGTGACCCTTATCTACACCAACCGCAGCATTATGCTCTCCAGCATCGTGCGCATTATCAACACCCTGTCGCTGTTCGGCTTCGCGGTGGTCATGCCGATGATGTTCGTCGATGAGCTTGGCTTCACCACTTCCGAATGGCTGCAGGTGTGGGCGGCGTTCTTCTTCACCACCATCTTCTCCAACGTCTTCTGGGGTATCGTGGCGGAGAAACTGGGCTGGATGAAAGTGGTGCGCTGGTTCGGCTGCATCGGCATGGCGCTGTCGAGCCTGGCGTTTTACTACCTGCCGCAGCACTTCGGCCATAACTTCGCCATGGCGCTGGTGCCGGCAATTGCGCTGGGGATTTTTGTCGCGGCGTTCGTGCCGATGGCGGCGGTGTTCCCGGCGCTGGAGCCAGAGCATAAAGGGGCGGCGATTTCGGTCTACAACCTGTCGGCCGGGCTGTCGAACTTCCTCGCGCCGGCGATTGCGGTGGT
>NZ_JBEAIL010000019.1:0-163393 GCF_040064495.1 Klebsiella sp. CN_Kp097
TTACCGGGGCTACAGACCCCGTAGCCCGGAAAAGGTGCGCAGCACCGCCTCCGGGGAAAGCCACTGTTATAGCAACGTAAACGAAAGGCCCAGTCGGAAGACCGGGCCTTTTGTTTTTGTGTTTTGCGGCCAGAGGTGCTGCCATCTCCCCGGTGGCGCTGCGCTTACCGGGGCTACCGCTCCTCCCCCCGGCCTGTGCCGCCTCCGGGGAAATCCCACTCCCTATTCCGAAACTTGATACGGAGCGTCTAAAGTCTCCTGTCAGCTGTTATTATCCTCTCAGGATCTTGCTGAAACAGGAAAGGACGCGTGACCATCTTATATATCTCGTTGTATAAAAACCGAATGACCGTACGCAACCTCGATGATAACCGCGAATACAGTGGCAGCGGGGCATTTAGCAATCAACGTCTCCTCGTGGCACAGTTTTTTGCTGCGCATGACGTCTTATATCCCCTGATCCAACAACAAAAAGGCGAAAACTGGCTGGCGCGTTTGCTGAAAAGAAAGCGCTTTCGCATTCTGGTCGATGCCATGGAGTTAAATGAAGGAGGGTTATCACAAGTCGAAGAGCGCGCAATAATGGAAATGGTTGCCAGCGCCGTATCAATGCGTTACCGCCAGCTAGAAGTTCGCTGCAGCAGCCATGTACGCAATGATGTTGAAGTTCGTGCGTTGCTGGCTAATTCCACGCTCTGACGGCTGTTGTCGATATTGAAACTTTCTCACCTTCCGCTTGCAGACTCGACATTTTGTTTATTCCTGGTTATTGTCAGCTATCTGGATGTCTAAACGTTTATACGTATGTAATGAGGTGATACAGCTATGCCAATTCGGGTGCAGGACGAGCTACCGGCCGTCAATTTCTTGCGCGATGAAAACGTCTTCGTGATGACCACATCGCGTGCTACAACTCAGGAAATCCGCCCGCTGAAGGTGTTAATTCTCAATCTGATGCCCAAGAAGATCGAGACGGAGAATCAGTTCCTGCGGCTGCTGTCGAACTCGCCGCTGCAGGTTGATATCCAGCTGCTACGCATCGATGCGCGTGAGTCGCGTAATACGCCGACGGAGCACCTGAATAACTTTTACTGCAATTTCGAAGATATTCGCGAGCAGAACTTCGATGGTCTGATTGTTACCGGTGCGCCGTTGGGGCTGGTCGAGTTTAACGATGTTGCCTACTGGCCGCAGATTAAACAGGTACTGGAGTGGGCTAAGGATCACGTCACGTCAACGCTATTTGTCTGTTGGGCGGTACAGGCAGCACTGAATATTCTGTATGGCATCCCTAAGCAAACTCGTACCGAAAAGATCTCTGGCGTTTATGAACACCATATTTTGCACCCGCATGCGCTGCTGACTCGCGGGTTTGATGACACCTTCCTTGCGCCTCATTCGCGCTATGCCGACTTCCCGGCCGGGCTGATTCGTGACTACACCGACCTCGATATTCTTGCTGAAACCGAAGATGGCGATGCCTATCTGTTCGCCAGCAAAGACAAGCGTATCGCTTTTGTTACCGGTCACCCTGAATACGATCCGCATACCCTGGCAAGTGAATACTTCCGCGATCTGGAGGCAGGTTTAGCGCCACAGCTTCCGGACAACTACTTCCCGAATAACGATCCAAACAATAAACCGCGGGCGACCTGGCGCAGTCATGGCAATCTCCTGTTTGCCAACTGGCTTAACTATTACGTCTACCAAATCACACCATACGATCTGCGACATATGAATCCCACGCTGGATTAATCTACCAGCGCGTACGATCCTAAAGCGTTTCAGCATCTCGCCTCAGGCACCTTCGGGTGCCTTTTTTATTTCCGAAAATCACTTCCCCTTCTATTTAAACTTTAATTTCTTTGTTATCAAGATGTTGTATAAATTTTAAATTGAAAATGGAAATTGTTTTTGATTTTGGAAAATTCTTGAGTAGTCTTAATTGTGCTGAGCGAAAAGCAGACAACGATCTTTCGTTCGCGCTACCAGGATCAACCAAGAGGAGCTGCACAATGACGCACCAGGCGACAATGACCGATGAACTGGCCTTCAGCCAGCCTTATGGCGAGCAGGAGAAGCAAATTCTGACTGCGGAAGCGGTGGAGTTCCTGACGGAACTGGTGAGCCGCTTTATGCCTGAGCGTAATCAACTGTTGGCGGTACGCGTCCAGCAACAGCAGGCCATTGATGATGGAAATCTTCCTGATTTTATTTCGGAAACGGCTTCCATTCGTAATGGTGACTGGAAGATTCGAGGTATTCCGGCCGATTTACAGGACCGCCGCGTAGAAATCACCGGTCCGGTTGAACGCAAGATGGTAATTAACGCCCTGAATGCTAACGTCAAAGTCTTTATGGCTGATTTCGAAGACTCGCTGGCGCCGGATTGGCACAAAGTCATTGATGGCCAAATCAACCTGTGTGATGCGGTCAACGGCACCATCAGCTACACCAACGAAGCGGGGAAAATTTATCAGTTGCAGCCCGATCCGGCGGTTCTGGTCTGCCGCGTTCGCGGCCTGCATCTGCCGGAAAAACACGTTACCTGGCGTGGTGAGGCGATTCCCGGCAGTCTGTTCGATTTTGCGCTCTATTTCTTCCACAACTACCGGGCACTGCTGGCGAAAGGGAGCGGCCCCTATTTCTATCTGCCGAAAACCCAGGCCTGGCAGGAAGCGGCATGGTGGAGCAAAGTCTTCAGCTTTACCGAGGATCGCTTTGAACTGCCGCGCGGCACCATTAAGGCCACGTTGCTGATTGAAACGCTGCCGGCGGTGTTCCAGATGGATGAAATCCTGCATGCGCTGCGCGACCACATTGTCGGCCTGAACTGCGGGCGCTGGGACTATATCTTCAGCTATATCAAGACGCTGAAAAACCACCCAGACCGCGTCCTGCCGGATCGCCAGGTGGTGACGATGGATAAGCCCTTCCTCAGCGCCTATTCACGCCTGCTGATTAAGACCTGCCATAAACGCGGCGCCTTCGCGATGGGCGGTATGGCGGCCTTTATCCCGAGCAAAGACGCCGAGCGCAATCGTCAGGTGCTGAATAAAGTCACCGCCGATAAAGAGCTGGAGGCCAACAATGGCCACGATGGCACCTGGATTGCGCATCCGGGACTGGCGGATACGGCGATGGGCGTCTTTAACCGCGTACTGGGCGAACATCCTAACCAGCTGTTTGTTACCCGCAATGACGACGCGCCGATTACCGCCGAGCAGCTGCTGGCTCCCTGCGAGGGCGAGCGCACCGAAGCCGGCATGCGCGCTAATATCCGCGTGGCGGTGCAGTACATCGAGGCCTGGATCTCCGGCAACGGCTGCGTACCGATTTACGGCCTGATGGAAGATGCGGCGACGGCTGAGATTTCGCGTACCTCTATCTGGCAGTGGATCCATCACCAGAAAACCCTGAACGACGGCACACCGGTTACCAAGGCGCTGTTCCGCCAGTGGCTGGCTGAAGAGCTGATGGTGATTCAGGAAGAGTTGGGAGAACACCGCTTCAGCCACGGTCGCTTTGACGATGCGGCGCGACTGATGGAGCAAATCACCACTTCCGACGAACTGATCGACTTCCTGACTCTGCCAGGTTACCGCCTGCTGGCGTAATTCACCCCATCACTATATGGAGCATCTGCACATGAAAACCCGTACCCAACAAATCGAAGAATTAAACAAAGAGTGGACGAACCCGCGCTGGGAAGGCATTACCCGCCCATACAGCGCGGAAGAGGTGGTGAAGTTACGCGGCTCGGTGAACCCGGAATGCACGCTGGCGCAGCTTGGCGCGGCGAAAATGTGGCGTCTGCTGCATGGTGAAGCGAAAAAGGGTTATATCAACAGCCTTGGCGCGTTAACCGGCGGTCAGGCGCTGCAGCAGGCGAAGGCGGGCATTGAAGCCATCTACTTGTCTGGCTGGCAGGTCGCCGCCGACGCCAACCTGGCCTCCAGTATGTACCCGGATCAATCGTTGTACCCGGCTAACTCGGTTCCGTCGGTGGTTGATCGGATCAATAACACCTTCCGTCGCGCCGATCAGATCCAGTGGGCGGCGGGGATTGAGCCGAACGATCCGCGTTTTATCGACTATTTCCTGCCGATCGTCGCCGATGCGGAAGCCGGTTTTGGTGGCGTGCTGAACGCCTTTGAGCTGATGAAATCGATGATTGCGGCCGGTGCAGCGGCCGTGCATTTCGAAGATCAGCTGGCGTCGGTGAAGAAGTGCGGACATATGGGCGGCAAGGTGCTGGTGCCGACACAAGAGGCGATTCAGAAGCTGGTCGCCGCGCGCCTGGCGGCGGATGTGATGGGCGTGCCGACGCTGCTTATCGCCCGTACCGACGCCGATGCCGCTGACCTGATTACCTCGGATTGCGATCCTTACGATCGCGAGTTTATCTCCGGCGATCGCACCAGCGAAGGTTTTTATCGCACCCATGCCGGAATCGAACAGGCAATCAGCCGCGGCCTGGCCTACGCCCCTTACGCTGACCTGGTATGGTGTGAAACCTCCAAACCGGACATTGAACAGGCGCGTCGTTTTGCCGAGGCGATCCACGCCCGCTTCCCGGGCAAGCTGCTGGCCTATAACTGCTCGCCATCTTTTAACTGGAAGAAAAATCTCGACGATAAAACCATCGCCAGCTTCCAGCAGCAGCTGTCGGATATGGGCTATAAATTCCAGTTCATTACCCTGGCGGGTATTCACAGCATGTGGTTCAACATGTTCGACCTGGCCCACGCCTACGCGCAGGGTGAAGGCATGCGTCACTACGTCGAAAAAGTTCAGCAGCCGGAGTTTGCCGCCGGGCCGGAAGGCTACACCTTCGTGTCGCATCAGCAGGAGGTGGGTACCGGGTACTTCGATAAAGTGACCACCATTATCCAGGGGGGGACCTCGTCGGTAACGGCGCTGACCGGCTCGACCGAAGAATCGCAGTTTTAAGCAATGCCCGGTGGCGCTGTGCTTACCGGGCCTACAAAGGTGTAGGCCGGATAAGCGAACGCGCCATCCGGCATGATGTTGTGCCGGATGGGGGAAAGCGATGACGCGTGGCCTGGAACTACTGATTGCCCAAACCATTTTACAGGGATTCGACGCCCAGTACGGGCGTTTTCTGGAAGTCACTTCCGGCGCGCAGCAGCGCTTTGAACAGGCTGACTGGCACGCCGTGCAGCAGGCGATGAAGCAGCGTATCCACCTCTACGATCACCACGTGGGTCTGGTGGTAGAACAGCTGCGCTGTATTACCGAAGGGAAAAGTACCGACGTCGATTTTCTTCTGCGGGTGAAACAGCAGTACACCCAACTTTTGCCGGATTACCCTCGCTTTGAAATTGCGGAGAGCTTTTTCAACTCGGTCTACTGCCGACTGTTTGACCACCGCTCGCTGACCCCCGAGCGGCTCTTTATTTTCAGCTCCCAGCCGGAACGGCGTTTTCGCACGATTTCGCGACCGCTGGCGAAGGACTTTTATCCCGAACGCGGCTGGGAATACCTGATGCATAACCTGCTTGCCGATTTGCCGCTGCGCCTGCCGTGGCAAAACAAAGGGCGTGATATCGGTTATATCGTCAGTCATTTACGCGAAGCGCTTGGCGGCGAGTTGCTGTCGCAGTCGCATCTGCAGGTGGCGAATGAGCTGTTTTACCGTAATAAAGCCGCCTGGCTGGTGGGTAAACTGATTACGCCGATGGCGACGCTGCCGTTCCTGCTGCCGATACATCGTAGCGATGACGGTCAGCTGTTTGTGGATACCTGCCTGACGACCCACGCCGAGGCGAGTATCGTCTTTGGTTTCGCCCGCTCCTATTTCATGGTCTACGCGCCGCTGCCCGCGGCGCTGGTTGAATGGCTGCGCGAGATTCTGCCGGGAAAAACTACCGCCGAGCTATATATGGCGATTGGCTGCCAGAAGCATGCTAAAACGGAAAGTTATCGCGAGTACCTGCACTATGTTACCCGCAGCGATGAGCAGTTTATTGAAGCGCCAGGCATCCGTGGGATGGTGATGTTGGTCTTTACCCTGCCGGGATTCGACCGGGTATTTAAGGTGATTAAAGACCGCTTTGCGCCGCAAAAAGAGATGACTGCCGCCCACGTCCGCGCCTGCTATCAGCTGGTCAAAGAACACGACCGCGTCGGGCGGATGGCGGATACTCAGGAATTTGAAAACTTTGTGCTCGATAAGCGGCAAATTGCGCCCGAGCTGATGACGCTGTTGCAGGCGGAAGCGGGAAATAAGTTGACCGACCTCGGCGATCGCATTGCCATCAGCCATCTTTATATTGAACGACGGATGGTGCCGCTCAATATCTGGCTGGAGCAGGTGGAAGGTCAGGCGCTGCGCGACGCGGTAGAAGAGTATGGTAATGCCATTCGCCAACTGGCGGCCGCCAATATCTTCCCCGGCGACATGCTGTTCAAAAACTTCGGCGTCACGCGCCACGGGCGGGTGGTATTCTATGATTACGATGAAATTTGCTACATGACAGAGGTGAATTTTCGCGATATTCCGCCGCCGCGCTATCCGGAAGATGAGCTGGCTAGTGAACCCTGGTATAGCGTGTCCCCTGGCGATGTCTTCCCGGAAGAGTTCCGTCACTGGTTGTGCGCCGATCCGCGGATCGGACCATTACTGGAGGAAATGCACGCCGATTTGCTGCGTGCCGATTACTGGCGCGAATTACAGACGCGAATTAAAAACGGACACGTGGAAGATGTTTATGCTTACCGGCGTAGGCAGCGTTTTAGCGTGCGCTATGGCGCCGACAGTAGGCCGGATAAGGCGTTTACGCCGCCATCCGGCAAGGTGCGCCGATCTGCCTGATGGCGCTACGCTTATCAGGCCTACTAAAAATGCCCCTTTGGGGCATTTTTATTATTTAACCCCGCCGTATGCCAGCGTGACTTCTTTTGCAGCCTTAATAACCAGCGCGCCAAGCTCGGTCACCCGGTCATCGGTCATGCGCGAAATCGGCCCGGAGATGGAGATAGCGGCGAACGGCTCGCGGTGTTCGTCGTAAATGCAGGAGGCGATACAGCGCAGCCCCAGCGCATGTTCTTCATCATCAAATGAATAGCCGCGTTTACGCGTTTGGGCCAAATCCTCTTTCAAATGTACCGGAGAAACCAGGGTGGCGTGGGTGTAAGCGTGCAGCCCTTTCCGATGTAGCAGCGTGGTGACCTCTTCTTCGCTCAACTGCGACAGAAACGCTTTTCCGGCGCCTGACGCGTGCATCGGCAATTTGCCGCCAATCGGCGCCGACATGCGCATCAGCTGCGTACATTGCACCTGGTCAATGATAATCGCCTGATGATCGCTTTTATCCAGCACCGCCAGGTTGACCGTTTCGCCGGAATCTTCCATCAGCTGGCGCAGAATAGGATGGACGATGGCCAGCAGATTGCGGCTTTGCAGGAAGCTGCTGCCGACGACAAACGCATGCGCGCCAATCGCCCAGTGCCCCAGATCGCCGACCTGGCGGACAAAACCGAGCTGCTGCATGGTGGTGAGCAGACGATGGGTCGTGGAGTTAGGCAGTCCCGCCTGCTGCGCCAGTTCGGTGAGCGCGACGCTGCTATGCGATTCAGAAATCCATTCAAGCAGTTTTAAGCCGCGGGTAAGCGACTGCACTTGCCCGCCAGCCTGCGCGGCAGGGGCGGCAGCGGCGGGTTTTCTGCCGCGTTTGGCGGGAACCGGGGTAGCCATGATGAACTCCTTTTTTCTGTATCGTGGAAATGATTTTCGTTTTATTTGGCGATAATGCAATCACAACCAGACTGATCGGAGGAGTGAAGTTGAACTTGTCTCATGTTGCTGCAGGTTTCCTTTTCCGGCAGGTTGGTTTATGCCAGTATGGTTTGTTGGCTTTTTGGTCTGAGTTGAGCGCTGTCGGGAGTCTGTGTGAGTAACAAAGTAGAACAATTACATCAGCAGTTAAGAGAACGCATTCTGGTTCTGGACGGGGGCATGGGCACCATGATCCAGGGCTATCGTCTGAGTGAGCAGGATTTCCGCGGCGAACGCTTTGCCGATTGGCCGTGCGACCTGAAAGGCAATAACGACCTGCTGGTCCTCAGCAAGCCTGAGGTTATTCGCGAGATCCACGACGCCTATTTCGCCGCCGGCGCGGATATTATCGAGACCAATACCTTCAACTCGACAACCATCGCGATGGCGGATTACCAAATGGAATCCCTGTCGGCGGAAATCAACTTTGCCGCCGCAAAGCTGGCCCGCGCCAGCGCCGACGCGTGGACCGCGCGTACGCCGGAAAAACCGCGCTATGTGGCGGGGGTGCTCGGGCCGACCAACCGCACCGCTTCTATTTCTCCGGACGTCAACGATCCGGCATTTCGGAATATCACGTTCGATCAGCTGGTGGCCGCCTATCGTGAATCCACCAAAGCGCTGGTGGAAGGCGGCTCGGATCTCATTCTTATTGAAACGGTCTTTGACACCCTGAACGCCAAAGCGGCGATTTTCGCGGTCAAAGAAGAATTTGAGGCGCTCGGCGTCGAGTTGCCGATTATGATTTCCGGCACTATCACCGATGCCTCCGGACGTACACTGTCCGGGCAGACGACCGAAGCGTTCTATAATTCGCTGCGCCACGCCGATGCCCTGACCTTCGGCCTGAACTGCGCGCTGGGGCCGGATGAGCTGCGCCAGTACGTGCAGGAGCTTTCGCGGATCGCCGAATGCTACGTTACCGCGCACCCGAATGCCGGACTGCCGAACGCCTTCGGCGAATACGATTTGGATGCCGACACCATGGCGGCGCAAATTCGCGAATGGGCGCAGGCTGGTTTCCTTAATATCGTCGGCGGCTGCTGCGGCACCACCCCGGAACATATCGCCGCCATGAGCCGGGCGGTAGAAGGCTTACCGCCGCGCCAGCTGCCGGTACTGCCGGTCGCCTGCCGTCTGTCTGGCCTGGAGCCGCTGAACATCGGCGACGATAGCCTGTTCGTCAACGTGGGTGAGCGGACCAACGTCACCGGCTCCGCTAAATTTAAGCGCTTAATCAAAGAAGAGAAATACAGCGAAGCGCTGGACGTGGCGCGCCAGCAGGTGGAAAGCGGCGCGCAGATTATCGATATCAATATGGATGAGGGGATGCTCGATGCCGAAGCGGCGATGGTGCGTTTCCTCAACCTGATAGCGGGTGAACCGGATATTGCCCGCGTGCCGATTATGATCGACTCCTCCAAGTGGGAAGTCATCGAAAAAGGGCTCAAGTGCATTCAGGGCAAGGGCATCGTTAACTCGATCTCGATGAAAGAGGGCGTCGAACCCTTTATTCATCACGCTAAGCTGGTTCGCCGCTACGGCGCGGCAATGGTGGTCATGGCCTTTGATGAAGTAGGCCAGGCCGATACCCGCGAGCGCAAAATCGAAATTTGCCGTCGCGCCTACAAAATCCTCACCGAAGAGGTCGGCTTCCCGCCGGAAGATATTATCTTCGACCCCAACATTTTTGCCGTCGCCACCGGTATTGAAGAGCACAACAACTACGCTCAGGACTTTATCGGCGCCTGTGAAGACATAAAACGCGAGCTGCCGCATGCGCTGATTTCCGGCGGCGTCTCCAACGTGTCGTTCTCGTTCCGCGGTAACGATCCGGTACGTGAAGCGATCCACGCCGTATTCCTCTACTACGCTATCCGCAACGGTATGGATATGGGCATCGTCAATGCCGGCCAGCTGGCGATTTACGACGATCTGCCTGGCGAGCTGCGCGACGCGGTTGAAGATGTGATCCTTAACCGCCGCGATGACAGTACCGAAAGATTGCTTGAGCTGGCGGAAAAATATCGCGGCAGCAAAGCGGACGATAGCGCGAGCGCTCAGCAGGCGGAATGGCGCAGCTGGGAGGTGAAAAAGCGTCTTGAATACTCGCTGGTCAAAGGGATTACCGAATTTATCGAGCAGGATACGGAAGAGGCGCGCCAGCAGGCCGAACGGCCGATTGAGGTGATTGAAGGGCCGCTGATGGATGGCATGAACGTGGTCGGCGATCTGTTCGGCGAAGGGAAAATGTTCTTGCCGCAGGTGGTAAAATCCGCGCGGGTGATGAAACAGGCGGTGGCCTACCTCGAACCTTACATCGAAGCCAGCAAAGAACAGGGCTCCAGCAACGGTAAGATGGTGATCGCCACCGTGAAGGGCGATGTACACGATATTGGTAAAAACATCGTCGGCGTAGTGCTGCAGTGCAACAACTACGAAATTATCGATCTCGGCGTGATGGTGCCGGCAGAGAAAATCCTGCGTACCGCGCGCGAAGAAAACGCCGATCTGATTGGTCTCTCCGGGCTTATCACGCCGTCGCTGGACGAAATGGTCAACGTGGCGAAAGAGATGGAGCGTCAGGGCTTTACCATTCCGCTGCTGATTGGCGGAGCGACGACCTCGAAAGCCCATACCGCGGTGAAAATCGAACAGAACTACAGTGGCCCGACGGTCTACGTGCAGAACGCCTCGCGTACCGTAGGCGTGGTTTCAGCCCTGCTGTCGGCAACCCAGCGCGATGATTTTGTCGCCCGTACCCGTAAAGAGTATGAAACCGTGCGAATCCAGCACGGGCGTAAAAAGCCGCGCACGCCGCCGGTGACTCTGCAGGCGGCGCGGGAAAACGATCTGGCGTTTGACTGGGAGAGCTACACGCCGCCGGTAGCCCACCGTCTGGGCGTGCAGGAGGTGGAAGCCAGCATCGAAACGTTGCGTAACTACATCGACTGGACGCCGTTCTTTATGACCTGGTCGCTGGCGGGTAAATATCCGCGTATCCTGGAAGATGAAGTGGTGGGTGAAGAGGCGCAACGCCTGTTTAAAGACGCCAACGATTTGCTGGATAAACTCAGCGCCGAAAAAACGCTCAACCCGCGCGGCGTGGTCGGGCTGTTCCCGGCCAACCGAGTTGGCGACGACGTGGAAATCTATCGTGATGAAACCCGCACCCACGTGCTGACGGTCAGCCATCACCTGCGCCAGCAAACGGAAAAAGTCGGCTTCGCGAACTACTGCCTCGCTGATTTTGTTGCGCCGAAGCTGAGCGGTAAAGCGGACTATATCGGGGCTTTCGCGGTGACCGGCGGGTTGGAAGAAGACGCGCTGGCGGAAGCCTATGAAGCGCAGCACGACGACTATAACAAGATCATGGTTAAGGCCATCGCCGACCGTCTGGCGGAAGCCTTCGCCGAGTATCTGCATGAGAAAGTGCGTAAGGTTTACTGGGGCTATGCGGCCAATGAGAACCTCAGCAATGAAGAGCTGATCCGCGAAAATTACCAGGGGATCCGCCCGGCGCCCGGTTATCCGGCCTGCCCGGAACACACCGAGAAAGCGACCATCTGGGAACTGTTGGATGTGGAAGCGCATACCGGCATGAAGCTCACCGAGTCCTTCGCCATGTGGCCTGGCGCATCGGTTTCCGGCTGGTACTTCAGCCATCCTGATAGTAAGTACTTCGCCGTGGCGCAGATTCAGCGCGACCAGGTAGAAGATTACGCCCTGCGTAAAGGGATGACGGCGGCCGAAGTTGAGCGTTGGCTCGCCCCTAACCTCGGCTATGATGCTGACTAACGAAATATGTTTCGTTACAACAAACAGGGCGCTCTTTGAGCGCCTTGTCTCTTTATTGAAGTTAACCCCTTATACTGAAGGGAGGTTTAAACCTCAGGAACACTTATAACGATAAGGAGAAGCTGATTCTGTGTTAACGCTGTTACACCTACTTTCCGCCGTAGCCCTACTGGTGTGGGGTACCCATATTGTGCGCACCGGCGTGATGCGCGTCTTTGGCGCGCGCCTGCGTACCGTGCTCAGCAGTAGCGTGGAGAAAAAACCGCTCGCCTTCTGCGCGGGGATTGGCGTCACCGCGCTGGTGCAGAGCAGTAACGCCACCACCATGCTGGTGACGTCGTTTGTGGCCCAGGATCTGGTCGCGCTGGCGCCAGCGCTGGTCATGGTGCTGGGTGCGGATGTGGGGACGGCGCTGATGGCGAGGGTACTGACCTTCGACCTCTCCTGGCTATCGCCGCTGCTGATATTTATCGGCGTTATTTTCTTCCTCGGGCGTAAACAGACGCGCGCGGGCCAGCTTGGACGGGTGGGTATCGGCCTCGGGCTTATCCTGCTGGCGCTGGAGCTCATCGTCCAGGCGGTGCATCCGATTACCCAGGCCAACGGCGTTCAGGTGATTTTCGCCTCGCTGACCGGCGATATCATGCTGGATGCGCTGATTGGCGCCGTGTTCGCCATTATCAGTTACTCCAGCCTGGCGGCCGTGCTGCTGACCGCAACGTTAACCGGCACCGGGGTGATCTCTTTCCCGGTGGCGCTATGTCTGGTCATCGGCGCTAACCTTGGCTCAGGCCTGCTGGCGATGCTTAACAACAGCGGCGCCAATGCGGCGGCGCGGCGGGTGGCGCTTGGCAGCCTGCTGTTCAAGCTGGTGGGGAGCTTGATAATTTTGCCATTTGTGCACGTACTGGCGGATGTCATGCACAAATTGCCGCTGGAAGAGTCGGAGCTGGTCATCTACTTCCACGTCTTCTACAACCTGATTCGCTGTGTGGCGATGGTGCCGTTCGCCGGGCCGATGGCGAATCTGTGTAAACGCCTGATCCGCGATGAGCCGGAGCTGGATAACCATCTTAAGCCGAAGCATCTGGATCCCTCGGCGTTGGATACGCCGGCATTGGCGTTGGCCAATGCCGCGCGTGAAACCCTACGTATCGGCGACGCCATGGAGCAGATGCTGGAAAGCCTGCGCAAGGTGATGCACGGCGAGCCGCGCGAAGAGAAAGAGTTGAGGCGGATGGCGGACGATATCAACGTGCTGTATACGGCGATTAAGCTTTATCTGGCGCGGATGCCGAAGGACGAGCTGGCGGAAGAGGAGTCTCGCCGCTGGGCGGAAATTATCGAGATGTCGCTCAACCTGGAGCAGGCGTCTGACATCGTCGAGCGAATGGGCAGCGAAATCGCCGATAAATCTCTGGCGGCGCGGCGCGCATTTTCCGTCGAGGGGCTAAAAGAGCTGGATGCGTTATACGAGCTACTGCTCAGTAACCTGCAGCTGGCAATGTCGGTCTTCTTTTCGGGCGACGTGCCGAGCGCCCGTCGGTTGCGCCGCAGTAAGCACCGTTTCCGTATTCTCAACCGCCGTTACTCGCACGCGCACGTTGACCGCCTGCATCAGCAAAACGTGCAGAGTATCGAAACCAGTACGTTGCATCTGGCGCTGCTGGGCGATATGAAGCGTCTGAACTCGCTGTTCTGCGCTGTTGCCTATAGCGTGATGGAGCAGCCGGATGAAGACGACGAGCGGGATGATTATTAGCGGGATTTACGCAGGGTAGCCCGGATAAGGCGCAACGCGCCGCTATCCGGGTAATGTTCGCCAAACCAGCCTAGAAACGGTGTCCCGCGGCCAGGGTTACCGCTTCTTCTCCCGCTTTGAACAACAGCGTCGGGTTCGGGCCGCCGAGCGTGGCGTGTCCGTCGCTGACCTGAATCCAGTTCCCCTCCGGCAGGCCAATCACCGTTAATTCCGGCGCCACGACCAGCAATTCGCGAATACGTTGCTCGCGGGTCTCACCCTGATGTCCGGTCGGCAGCGCGTTGGTGAAGTGCGGGTTAATCTGCAGCGGGAACAGCCCTAACGCGTCAAACCCCTGAGGATCGACAATCGGCATATCGTTGGTGGTGCGAATGGTCGGGCAGGCGAGGTTAGATCCCGCGCTCCAGCCGATATACAACGCTCCGCGCTTGACGACATCGACAATCGGCGCCAGCAGCCCGCGGCTGCGACACTCTTTCAGAAGCTGGAAGGTGTTCCCGCCGCCGACGATAACCATCTCGGTGTTTTCAATGGCGGCGATAGGGTCGGCGACGCTGTGAATACCGGTCACGCTGACGCCCATAGGCGCCATGACTGCGGCGGCTTTGGCGGTGTAATCATCCCAGCTTTGCGTCACCCCGGCGAAGGGAATAAATACCGCCGAACGGCGGCCTTTGACCTGGCCGGCAATCAGCGGCAGCGCATGTTCCATCCAGGCTTTGCCCGGTAGCGTTGAGTTACTCAGTAACAGCAGTTCCATCTTTTCATCCTGTGTAAACATGTCATTTGACGCCGATTCTATCATTGGCCCGGCGTCGGGGCGCTGATATGGCTCACGGTGCAGATAAGCTGAATGCTATCATCGGGGCCGAAAGCGCAGATGCTAGCCACCCCGGAGACGACCTATGAACAATGAAATACCGCTGAAATATTATGACATCGTGGATGAGTACTCGACGGAGTGCGCAGAAGCGGTAAAAGATTCCGAGCGCGATTGTCTGGCGCATTACTTCCAGCTGCTGATTACGCGCTTAATGAATAACGAGGAGATCAGCGAGGAAGCGCAGCAGGAGATGGCCCGTGAAGCAGGCATTGCCGAACAGCGTATCGACGATATCGCCAATTTCCTCAATCAATGGGGTAATGAATAACGCTATCCCTGTTTTTTATCGCCAGTAAGGTGAGGTATATTTCGCTGTCAAAGGAGAAACTATGCTGACCGACTCATCTACTCGATTAAATAAATACATCAGCGAAAGCGGGATTTGCTCGCGTCGCGAAGCGGACCGCTTTATTGAACAAGGCAACGTCTTTATCAACGGTAAGCGCGCCGCCATTGGCGATCAAGTGAAGCCGGGCGATGTGGTGAAAGTCAACGGTCAGCTGATTGAGCCGCGAGAAGCCGATGATTTGGTGCTGATTGCGCTGAATAAGCCAGTAGGTATTGTCAGCACTACCGAAGATGGCGAGCGCGATAATATTGTCGACTTCGTGAACCACAGTAAACGTGTGTTCCCGATTGGCCGTCTCGATAAAGACTCCCAGGGGTTAATTTTCCTGACCAACCATGGCGATCTGGTCAACAAAATCCTGCGCGCCGGCAACGACCACGAAAAAGAGTATCTGGTCACCGTCGATAAGCCGGTTACCGATGAGTTTATTCGTGGCATGGGCGCGGGGGTGCCGATTCTTGGTACCGTGACCAAGAAATGTAAGGTCAAGAAAGAAGCGCCGTTCGTGTTCCGCATTACGCTGGTTCAGGGGTTAAACCGTCAGATCCGCCGCATGTGCGAGCATTTCGGCTATGAAGTCACGAAGCTGGAGCGGACGCGCATTATGAACGTTAGCCTGACGGGCATTCCCCTGGGTGAGTGGCGCGATTTAACCGATGATGAGCTGATCGACCTGTTCAAGCTGATTGAAAACTCCTCTTCCGAAGCGAAGCCAAAAGCTAAACCGAAGGCCAAAGCGGCGACCGCCGGGATCAAACGCCCGGTGGTGAAGATGGAAAAAACCAACGATAAAGGAGGCCGCCCGGCCTCGAACGGTAAACGTTTCGCTCAGCCGGGACGTAAAAAGAAAGGCCGCTAACGCCTGCCGCGGGTCGGCGTATTCGCCGACCACGAAAATGTCGTCTCTTTGTCTACTTTGTAAGCCTGCTGTTTTTTCGCCTGGCGGGCTTTCTTCGCTTCCGCTTCGCGCAGCGCCATCAGCTTATCGATATATTCCTTTTTTACGCTGTTCGTTTCCGCATTGCTCAGCGGGCGGCCGTGCGCGATACGCGCGCGGTCCAACAGCGTTTTCAATTCGCGCTGTTCGCGCTCGGTCATCTCTTTTTGTGTAATGCGGGGGAGTGCCATGGTGGTGCCCTCAATCAGACCAGAGAACCCAGTGTACGGCAATAGGTGAATTACCGATAGCTTACCCTTGCGAGAATGCAAAGGAAGGGAAGACACGTCCGGGCATTTTCCCGGACGTATACGATTAGCGCTGGTTGCCTTTTTTGGTCGTCGGCTTACCGGACCAGTAACCCGCCAGCAGCGAGCCGGAAAGGTTATGCCATACCGAGAACAGCGCGCCGGGCAGGGCGGCCAGCGGGCCGAAGTAGATTTTCCCGAGGGCCGCGGCGAGGCCGGAGTTTTGCATACCCACTTCGATCGCCAGGGTGCGGCAGGTGGATTCATCAAAACCGAACAGGCGCCCGCCCCAGTAGCCGCCGAGCAGGCCGATGGCGTTATGCAGAATGACCGCCACGATGACTACCAGGCCAACCGAGGCGATATGCGATGCGGA
This sequence comes from Klebsiella sp. CN_Kp097, assembly GCF_040064495.1. Lineage (NCBI taxonomy): Bacteria > Pseudomonadati > Pseudomonadota > Gammaproteobacteria > Enterobacterales > Enterobacteriaceae > Klebsiella > Klebsiella sp. CN_Kp097. The sequence goes on from NZ_JBEAIL010000019.1 coordinate 16,155, forward strand.
ACCGGCGACCACGGCGCTGATAATCGCCAGGATGCACAGCATGGAGAAGGCGGGAAGGAAGGGTTCCACCGCCTTTACCACTTTTGGCAACAGGTGATGGACAATCAGACCGAGGCCGATTGGGATCACCACGATTTGCAGGATGCTTAGCAGCATGCCCATCACATCGACCTGAATGTGCGCATCAACGTACAGGCGCGTCAGCAGCGGCGTGGCAACCACGCCAACCAGCGTAGAAACGGAAGAGATGGTTACCGACAGCGCGACATCGCCTTTCGCCAGGTAGATCATGACGTTGGATGCCGTGCCGCTGGCGACGCTGCCGACCAGCACCATCCCGGCGGAGAGTTCTGGCGGCATGTGGAACAGCAGCGCCAGTAGCCAGGCGGCGAGCGGCATCACCAGGTAATGCAGAAAAATTCCCGCAGCGACCGGCGCCGGACGTGACAGCACGCGCTTAAAATCGTCCAGCTTCAAATGGACGCCCATGCCGAACATAATCAGCATCAGCAGTGTGGTGACCCACGGGCCGATAGGGGTAAAAGTGGTTGGCGTGTAATAAGCCAGGACGGAGAGCAGCAGCGCCCATAAGGGGAACAGCCGCGTAAGCGTGGCGAGCATAGTGTATTCCTTGCGACAGTGTTTGTTGTGTTGATGTTGTTATAAAAAAGCCGGGTTCGAGCCCGGCTATAGCTATTGTTTATCGCGCTAAGGAATAATATTCAAACAAATTATGCTCATGATGATTAGCCCAGGCTTTCCCAACTGAGACCAAAGCGGGCGAGGTACTTGCGTAACCGGTCGGCATCATTCGGATTGGCCTTTTTCAGCCGGGAGACCGCAAACAACTCACGGCCGGCTTCAGATAGCGAAGCGCTGCGGCGGCAAACCTCCAGCACCGTTTCCAACTGACGGCGATCGAACAGATCGATCTCGTCGATGACGGCGGGAAGAGGATCGTTGATCTGCCAGCTCTCGCTCAGTCGCGAAATTTCCTCATCGACTACATCCAGCGTAATTCGGCCCTGTTCGGCGAGGGTCGCCATGCGGGTCACCGAGGCGCCAAGCTCGCGAAAATTTCCGCGCCACTGGGCCTGCGGCGAACTGGCGAAAGCCAAATAGCGCACGCGCGCGTCTTTATCAAAACGTATTTGCTGCTGTCTGGCGCTGGAGAAACGTTGCAATTCGTACTCAATATTGGGCGCAATATCTTCTCTACGCTGCGCCAGACCGGGTAGCGCAAAGCTCCACATGTTGATACGCGCGTATAAATCCTCACGAAAGCGGCCATCGGCGACCCACTGGCGCATGTCGCGGTGGGTACCCGCAATCAGTTGAAAATCACTGTGCACTTCTTTGTCGGAGCCAAACGGGAAAAAGCTTTTTTCTTCAATCGCTTTTAACAACATCGCCTGTTCATCGAGGCCCAGTTCGGCAATTTCATCGAGAAACAACACCCCGCCATCGGCCTCGCGTAGCAGGCCGCTACGTGCCGCTTGCGCGCCAGTAAAAGCGCCTTTGACGTGGCCGAAAAGCGTCGACATGGCGTTATCGCCACGCAGCGTGGCGCAGTTGATGGCGACAAACTTACCCGCCACCAGGTGGCGTGACTGGCGTAGCTGGAAAATGCGTTTCGCGAGAAAGGATTTGCCCGCGCCGGTAGGCCCGGTGAGTAGAATCGGATCGGTTGAACGCAGAGAAACCCGCTCAATGCGATCGATAAGCTTATTGAAGGTGGCGTTGCGGGTTTCAATCCCGTCCTTAAGAAATGAAACGGACTGCTGTTGTTCACGCTGAAAACGGCTGGTTAGAGTGGCATAGCGGCTTAAATCCAGATCGATAACCGAGGCGGTACCGGCCGCGATCTGCTCGTCGGTGGCGCCTTTTGGCGCCGGGCCGGTCTGCAGCAAACTGGCGGGCAGATAGCGCGCCTCGGTCAACAGGAACCAGCAGATCTGCGCCACGTGCGTTCCGGTGGTGATATGCACCAGATACTCTTCATTGTCGGTATCGAACGGGTAGCGGGTCGCAAAATCAAGAAAGGCGGCATACACCTCTTCGAAATCCCAGGGATTGGCGATGGCTACAGCATGCGGATGTACTTCGGTCTGTGGCGAAACCAACGCCACATCTTCGGCGAGCTGCTGCGCCATGCCGATGTCACGCGGCTGATGCAGTAGTTCCAGCCGATCAATGGGCATTTCAGCTTGTTGGCACAACCCAACCGTTGGCCGCCACTTGCGAAAACGGTTGGCGCGCTTGCCACGTTTATCGAGCACCGTCCCCAGTACGCCAATAACCACCCGACGTTTTCTCATGATTTATCCCACAAGATAAAATTAGATACTTAAAGATAAAAATATATCTTTCTGCAGGCAATCGGAATAGATGCTTAATAAATAAAAGTCATTAATTTTCAGTTTGTTAAAAAATTATTTTGTTGTTTTACGTTTTTGGCACGCTTCTGGCAATAACTCTATTGTCAACGCGCTGAAATGCAGGGGGTTAAAACCCCGCCGGCGCTGTAGAAACGGCGCAGTTCGTTTTTCTGCCGCGTTCCGTCAGCAACTGACCACATAAGTGGAGGGTTCGATTCCCTCATTCATCTCCTCGATGAAACTGGTTGTAAATCAAAATAATAAACCGGGGAACTGCGTGTTTGGCGGTCCCCAAAGCAGGTTGCCGATAATAATGCCGGGCGCCAGGCAAAAGGGAGTTCCCCTGCCGCTTCGCCTTTGCATCCGCGCCTGCTCCATTTTTAAGGAACGAATAATGGCTAAGAAAATGACGATACGAAAAGGTCAATTAGGTCTGCTGGCGAAAGCGGGCGACTACTATCAGGTGCTGGAAGCCGGCGAGCATCGCTTACCGTGGTTTTCCACACCGGAAGTGCTGATCGTCACCACCGATGGCAGCGAAGTACCGCAGGCGTTGGCCGACTATATGCGCCGCTTCCAGCCTGAATGGATCGACCGTTACTGCCTGGCGGCTGATATGGCGGAAGAGGAAGCCGGCGCGCTGTATATCGATGGCGTACTGCAGGAGATCATCCCGCCAGCGACGCGCCGTCTGTACTGGCAATATGGCAATGCGCTGAAGCTGGTACGCATGGATACTCGCGAGGTGCTGGTACCCGCAGAGGTGATGAACGCGGTACTGCAACCTCGACGCAGCGGCGCGGTAAAAGGGCGTGAGTCGATACTGACGGTACAGGTTCCTGCCTGGCATGTTGGGGTGTTGAAAATTGACGGCCAGTTGCAGAAAGCTCTACCGCCCGGCTTGACTGCCTACTGGAAGATTAACCATCTGCTGGAAGCCGAAGTGGTGGATACTCGTCTGCAGGTGCTGGAGGTCAGCGGTCAGGAGATCCTGACCAAAGACAAAGTTAATTTACGCCTGAATCTGGCGGCGAACTGGCGTTATCAAGACGTGCTGACGGCATTTTGCCAGTTAACTAAACCGCTGGATCATCTGTATCGTGAACTGCAGTTCGCGCTGCGCGAAGCGGTCGGTACACGTACGCTGGATGAGCTTCTGGAAAATAAACAGATGATTGATGAAGTGGTGAGCGCGCAGGTGAAAGAGCGTATGGCGCCATTCGGCATCGAGATCGCCTCGTTGGGAGTAAAAGATATCGTCCTGCCAGGCGACATGAAGGCCATTTTGTCGCAGTTGGTGGAAGCGGAGAAATCGGCCCAGGCCAACGTTATCCGCCGCCGGGAAGAGACGGCGGCAACTCGTTCTTTATTGAACACGGCCAAAGTAATGGAAAACAATCCGGTCGCCCTGCGCTTAAAAGAGCTTGAAACGCTCGAACGCGTCGCGGAGCGAATCGATAAAATCTCCGTATTTGGCGGGCTGGACCAGGTATTACATGGACTTATCAACATTAATGGAGTGAACCATGGCGCATAACGATTATCACCTGCTGACGGCGGAAAATAGTGCGCCGATCAAAATGTGGACCCGCGGCGTGCCGGTAGAGCCGGAAGCTCGCGTCCAGTTGCTGAATACGGCAAAAATGCCGTTTGTCTTTAAACATCTGGCGGTGATGCCGGACGTGCATCTCGGGAAAGGCTCGACCATTGGCAGCGTGATCCCGACAAAAGGGGCAATCATTCCGGCGGCCGTCGGCGTGGATATTGGCTGCGGTATGATGGCGGTGCGTACTTCGCTCATTGCCAGCGATCTGCCGGATAACCTGGGCGGATTGCGCAGCGCGATCGAGCAGGCGGTACCGCACGGGCGAACTAATACGCGCTCCCGGCGCGATAAAGGCGCCTGGGAGACGCCGCCGCAGGAAGTCGATCAGCAGTGGTCGCTACTGGCTCCGCGCTTTAAGCGCCTGACGGACAAATATCCGCAGTTGTTGAAAACCAATAATCATCAGCATCTCGGAACATTGGGTACCGGCAATCACTTTATTGAAGTGTGCCTGGATGAACAGCAGCGGGTATGGGTAATGCTGCATAGCGGTTCGCGCGGCGTCGGCAATGCTATTGGCAACCTGTTTATTACCCTGGCGCAGAACGATATGCAGCAGCATATCGCTAATCTGCCGGACAGAAATCTGGCCTACTTTCAGGAAGGTAACCCGCACTACGAGGATTACATCGAGGCGGTGGAATGGGCGCAGGATTTCGCCAGGCATAATCGCGAGGTAATGATGGCGCGGGTACTGGCGGCGCTATCGGCCATTGTGACGAAACCGTTTATGACCCAGCAGGAGGCGGTCAATTGCCACCATAACTATGTGCAGAAAGAGCGGCACTTTGGCGAAGAGGTTCTGGTCACGCGTAAAGGCGCGGTATCGGCGCAGAAGGGGCAAATGGGCATCATTCCCGGCTCAATGGGGGCAAAAAGCTTCATTGTGCGCGGATTGGGTAATGAAGAGAGTTTCTGCTCATGTAGCCACGGCGCAGGACGCGTGATGAGCCGAACGGCGGCGAAAAAGCGGTTCACCGTCGCAGACCAGATCCGCACGACCGCCCATGTCGAATGCCGAAAAGATAGTGAGGTGATCGACGAAATTCCGCTGGCTTATAAAGACATTGAGGCGGTGATGGCCGCGCAATCGTCGCTGGTAGAGGTGGTACATACCCTGCGTCAGGTCGTCTGTGTTAAAGGATAAAAAAATAATGAGTGAAAATAGCGTCGATGCCGCGATGCGCCAGCGCGTGCAGCGGCAGTTAGCCGACATAGAACAACGCTACAAGGTCAGGGTGCTGTATGCCTGTGAATCGGGTAGCCGCGGCTGGGGTTTTGCCTCGCCGGATAGCGATTATGATGTTCGCTTTTTATATGTTCATCAACCCGAATGGTATTTACGCGTGGAAGCGCAGCGCGATGTTATCGAACTGCCGATAGATGATGAGCTGGATGTCTGCGGCTGGGAGTGGCGCAAAGCGCTGGGGTTATTGAAAGCGGCGAACCCTACTCTTATAGAGTGGCTGGATTCACCGGTGGTGTATCAGCAGGACGCGTCGACAGTGGCGGCGTTAAAAGCGCTGGTGCCGCAATGGTTTTCACCACTGCGCGCCCGTTGGCACTACTATTCAATGGCGCGGAAGAACTTTCGCGGCTACCTGCAGGGTGAGCAGGTACGGTTGAAAAAATACTTTTATGTACTGCGCCCGCTGTTGGCCGTGCGCTGGGTTGAAGCCGGTAAAGGCGTGCCGCCGATGCGTTTTAGCGAACTGCTGGCGGGCAGCGAACTGGAACCCGCCCTGCGTAATGAAATCGATGAGCTGCTGGTTCGCAAACAACGTGCCGGCGAAGCAGAGTACGGCATACGACGCCCGCTTTTGCATGCCTTTATTCAACATGAGCTGGCGCGTGGCGAGGTAGCGCCGGAACTGCCGGATAGCCGAACGGGGCGCGTTGAGCAACTCGATCGCTTGCTGATGAGCACGGTACTGGCGCCATAAAAAAGGCCCGGCTTCTGACGAAACCGGGCCTTTTGCTAACGGGCTTTCCCGTCGCGATTATTCAAACAAATTATGATGCAGCTTCTGCACCACTTTCTCCGCATCGTCGCCCGGTACCAGGAAGCACAGATTGTGGCTGGATGCGCCGTAACAGATCATGCGGATATTGAACGGTTCCAGTACGCCAAACACCTCTTTACCGACGCCGCAGGCTTTCGACAGCTCGTTGCCGATCAGGGCGACCAGCGCCAGATTCTCTTCCACTTCGACGCGGCACAGCGAAGAGAGCTCGGTCAGCAGCGCCTGGGTGAGCAGGGTATCGCCAGCGGAGGTAGAACCGGTGGTGTCCATGGTCAGCGCAATGCTCACTTCCGAGGTGGTGATCAGATCGACGGAAATATTATGCCGCGCCAGAATACCGAACACTTCAGCAAGGAAGCCGCGGGAGTGCAGCATATGCAGGCTGTGCAGGGTCAGTAGCGTCTGACGACGACGCAGCGCCAGCGCGCGGAACAGCGGTGGATTTTCGGTTTTATGATAGACCAGCGTGCCGCCGGCTTTAGGTTCTTTACTGGAACCGACGAATACCGGAATATCGCTGCGTACGGCCGGCAGCAGGGTGGCCGGATGCAATACCTTGGCCCCGAACGTGGCCATCTCCGCGGCTTCAGCGAAAGCGATCACATCGATGCGTTTCGCCGCGGGCGCGACGCGCGGGTCGGTTGTGTAGATCCCTGGGACATCGGTCCAGATATCCACACGGCTGGCGTTTAAGGCCTCGCCGAGCAGCGCAGCGGTATAGTCGCTGCCGCCGCGACCAAGGGTAGTGGTGCGTCCTTTGGCTTCGCTGCCGATAAAGCCCTGGGTAATAACCAGGCCTTCTTGCAGGCGCGGCGCCAGTTGTTGTTGCGTTAGCTCCGCCAGCGCGGCGATATCCGGTTCGGCACGGCCGAAACGATCGTTGGTGCGCATCACTTTACGTACGTCGAACCACTGCGCCGCAATACCGCGTTCGCGCAGGATCTCAACGAACAGTAAGGTGGACATCAGTTCGCCGTGGCTCACCAGTTCATCGGTCAAGGCTTCCGAGCTCGCCAGCGAGGCAGCTTCCGCCAGGGTAGTAATGTTTTCCAGCAGACGTTCAATTTCTTCACGAATAACGTTGGGATAACGTAAACGCTCCAGAATATTGAACTGGATTTGGCGCATTTCATCGAGCTTAGCGAAACGTTCGGTGGGTTCCAGCCCTGCCGCTAAAGCAACTAAGATATTGGTAACGCCAGCCGATGCGGATAACACCACTACGCGGGTATTCGCATCCAGCAGCGCGACGTCGACGCTACGGTTCATCGCGTCGAAATCGGCCACGCTGGTGCCGCCGAACTTAGCAACAACTAAATCTGTCATAACAACCTCGTGTCAGGGGGCCTGACTTATTAAAACGATTCCTGAACAACCGCTCCTGGTTCGGGCTGGAAATAACCGGAGCGCTACAAAATGTCTTAATAAGCCAGGCCAAATTAACTCAGCCATGGCACAAGGGAAGAGCGAAAAGTAGGGTGGGCGCAGAGCGATAAACAAACTACGATGTCACCCAGAAGTGCTCCACCTTGTAGACCCGTTCGCCGATGACGCGCATCGGTTCGCGAGTATGAAACGCCCGACTGCGAACGCTTCTGGTGACAACCCAGGGGATTCAGCCCCTGTGGCCGGCGACAGACTTAACCAGATGTCTGTGCGCCTCGGCGTTGCTCCCCCTCACGTATTATCCCCGGACTGGTTCCTCCAATACGGTTACCTGGGCAACGCACCTCTTCTGGCAATTACTGACGTCTTTCACTATGCCTGGGGAGAGACTGGTCATTATACCCCCCAACGATACTCTTCGCTGTAGCGTGAAATGCGCGAGCAATACATACCTACGGTTCCGTAGGCAGTTCAGCTATATAAAGGCTTCCGGACGGGTATGTCAACGACAGGGTTATGCGGATTTTTCATGCATCGGCGGATAACAGAAAAAAGCCTAATGATCGCTATAATATGGGAGCTCTTTACCCTATTTCTGACCCCCGTCAACGGCATAACACAAAAATCATCACAATTTTCCGCCGCTGAGGCTACAATCGACCGAAGTCACATTTTTCAAATCAGAAGAGTATTGCTAATGAAAAATATCAACCCAACGCAGACCGCTGCATGGCAGGCATTACAGAAACACTTCGATGAAATGAAAGACGTCACTATCAGCGAGCTTTTCGCCAAAGATAGCGATCGTTTCTCTAAATTCTCCGCCACTTTTGACGATCTGATGCTGGTGGACTTCTCCAAGAACCGCATCACTGAAGAGACGCTGTCTAAGCTGCAGGATCTGGCGAAAGAGACCGATCTGGCCGGCGCTATCAAGTCGATGTTCTCCGGTGAAAAAATTAACCGTACCGAAGACCGCGCGGTACTGCACGTCGCACTGCGCAACCGCAGCAATACGCCAATTGTGGTTGACGGCAAAGATGTGATGCCGGAAGTCAACGCTGTACTGGAGAAGATGAAAGCCTTCTCAGAAGCGATTATCTCTGGTAGCTGGAAAGGCTATACCGGCAAACCGATCACCGACGTGGTGAACATCGGTATTGGTGGTTCAGATCTCGGCCCGTTCATGGTGACCGAAGCGCTGCGCCCGTATAAAAACCACCTCAACATGCACTTCGTTTCTAACGTTGACGGCACCCATATCGCCGAAGTGCTGAAAGCGGTGAATCCGGAAACCACGCTGTTCCTGGTGGCTTCTAAAACCTTCACCACTCAGGAAACCATGACCAACGCCCACAGCGCGCGTGACTGGTTCCTGGCGACCGCGGGCGACGAGAAACACGTGGCGAAACACTTCGCGGCGCTCTCCACCAACGGTAAAGCGGTTGGCGAGTTCGGTATCGATACGGCTAACATGTTTGAGTTCTGGGACTGGGTCGGCGGTCGTTACTCCCTGTGGTCCGCCATCGGTCTGTCTATCATTCTGTCCGTCGGCTTCGACAACTTCGTTCAGCTGCTGTCCGGCGCCCACGCCATGGACAAACACTTCTCTACCACGCCGGCTGAGAAAAACCTGCCGGTACTGCTGGCGCTGATTGGTATCTGGTACAACAATTTCTTCGGCGCCGAAACCGAAGCAATTCTGCCGTACGATCAGTACATGCATCGCTTTGCCGCTTACTTCCAGCAGGGCAACATGGAATCCAACGGTAAGTACGTTGACCGTAACGGCAACGTCGTGGATTACCAGACTGGCCCTATCATCTGGGGCGAGCCGGGGACTAACGGTCAGCACGCGTTCTATCAGCTGATCCACCAGGGCACCAAAATGGTACCGTGCGATTTCATCGCCCCGGCTATCACCCATAACCCGCTGTCTGACCACCATCAGAAACTGCTGTCTAACTTCTTCGCTCAGACCGAAGCGCTGGCCTTTGGTAAATCCCGCGAAGTGGTTGAGCAGGAATATCGCGATCAGGGTAAAGATCCGGCTCAGCTTGAGCACGTGGTGCCGTTTAAAGTGTTCGAAGGCAACCGTCCGACCAACTCCATCCTGCTGCGTGAAATTACCCCGTTCAGCCTGGGCGCATTGATTGCGCTGTATGAGCACAAAATCTTCACCCAGGGCGCGATCCTCAACATCTTCACCTTCGATCAGTGGGGCGTTGAGCTGGGTAAACAGCTGGCTAACCGTATCCTGCCGGAACTGAAAGATGGCGCGGACGTCAGCAGCCACGACAGCTCTACCAACGGCCTGATTAACCGTTATAAAGCCTGGCGCGCATAAGCGCTGCGCAATTAAACCTTAATGCCGACCCTCGGGTCGGCATTTTTATTTATAGTCGCCGCAGCAGCCTCGCCGGGTTGCCCGCCCAAACGCCTTTCTCGGTGATGGATTTTGTCACCACGCTCCCGGCGCCGATGACCACGCCATCGCAGATACTCACCGCCAGAATGGTGGCGCCGCTGCCGATAGACACGTCATTGCCGATTTCAATACGCCCCCAACTGTCGCGGTCGGCATTCGGTTTGCCATCGCGGAACATATCGTTAGCGAACATCACGCCGTGGCCGATAAAACAGCGTTGGCCGATGGTGACGTACTCGCAGATAAAACTGTGGGACTGGATTTTGCTGTCCGCACCGATGCGCGTGTGCCCCTGAATCTCGACGAACGGCCCGACAAAAACGTTATCGTCAAGCTGGCAATCATAAAGGTTGGCGGGCTGGTATATGACCACGTTTTCGCCGCAAATGACGTTGCGAACGCCGGTATCGCGAAGCGTAAAAGGGGGAATATTTGGCTCATTCGACATGCTGCATTCCTCGTTCGGATCTCATCGTATAGTGCCTGCAAAATGAGCAAGGAGGAACGGCGAAAAACGGTGGGGAAGGAGGCTGGAGGTTTTCCCCCCCAGCCAGGAGATTAACGAGCGAAGGCGATGGCTTCGATTTCGACGCCGGCGTCTTTCGGCAGTCTTGCGACCTCCACGCAGGAGCGTGCCGGAAAGGTGGCCTGATGTTCGGTAAAGAAGGCCTCATAGGCGGCGTTGATGGCGGCAAAATCCTTCAGGTCTTTGACAAACACCGTGGTTTTAACAATCTGCCCGACCGTGAGTCCGGCTGCTTCAACGATGGCTTTCACATTTTCCAGCGATTGCCGCGCCTGTTCGGCGATATCGCTGGGCATGGTGCCGTCCAGCGGATTAATCGGCAGCTGACCGGAGGTGATGGTCATCGCGCCGAGATTGACGCCCTGCACGTACGGGCCGATAGCGGCAGGCGCGTCAGCGGTGGTAATAATCATACGGGTTATCCTTCAAACGGTTACATAAAGTAATTCAACAACACCAGCGAGCCGACGCCGCTCACCACCACCCACACCAGGCCTAAACGGAAGCTGGCGAGCGTGCAGATAATGGCGGCGATCACCTTCGGATTCTTTAAGTCGAACTCCATGCTGGAATTCACGCTAAGGATCTGAATGGTGATAATGGCCGGCAGGACGGTGACCGGGACGAAGCGCAGCGTTTTCGTCACCCGCTCGGACATCTGGATTTTTCCGGCCAGGCCGATAAACGAAAATCGGATCAGGAAGGTCACGGCGGCCATACCCAAAGTCAGGGCGATAAAGTAGCTATTATTCATGTTCCAGCGCCTCCACGAGCGGCATGTCGGATTCGGCAATCGCTGCCTGTTTACGTTCTTCAGCCAGGTCGACGCACAGCCCGGCGAGCACGCCAAGTACTGAGGCGACGACAATACCCAGGGAGTAGGGCAGGATGACCAACAGCACGCCGGAGACGGCGGCCACCACGGCGGCGACGGTACAGGCCTGGCTTTTTATTTGCGGCACCACGATGGCGATAAAGGCGGCGACCATGGCGAAATCCAGACCATACTTTTCAATATTCGGGAATGAGGCGCCGACCAGCGCGCCGAGGAAATCGGCCAGTACCCAAATCGCCCAGAAGGTGATCATCGCCGAGCCATAAAACAGATACTTATCCTGCTTATTGCCTTCCATCTCTTTGACGGTGGTGGCGTACACTTCATCGGTCAGCGCGTAGGACATAAAGCATTTTTTAAAGAACGATGCTTCACGGACGGTACCGGAAATAGAGGCGCTGTACAGTACGTGACGTAGGTTAATTATTAATGTGGTGAATATAATAACCCCGAGCGTGGCGCCGGTTTTAAGCATATTTAATGCCAGCATTTGCGCCGAACCGGCAATAACAATCGCTGACCACGCCGTACTCTGCCAGACGCTCATTCCGGCGCTGACGCTTAATGCGCCGACAATAAATGAAAATGGAAAGTCGCCGATGCACAGCGGCATAATGGCGCTGGCGCCGCGTAAGATGACTTTTTTATTCATCTGCTATACCTGCTAATTTATAAATAATAGTGTGGGTAGGGTAGGTTAATCAGGGCCTGAATGTTCAGGCCCGTTAAATATTATTATTTAGCGACCATGATGCTGATGATTTCTTTATCGGTGAGGGCCATTGGTTTAATCACCAGGCGACACAGGTTATTAATAGTCTGCTCGACATCGGCGCAGACAATACCGTCATTGGCGCCAGCACAGCTATTTTGCATTGCCATCAGTACTGCCTTAAAGGCGCTGGATACCACAGATGAGACTTTCATCGCACAGCTATTAGAGGCGCCATCACAAATCATGCCGGTAATATCGCTGACCATATTAATAATCGCGGTGTTAATGGTGTTGATGTCGCGAGTAAATAGCCAGGCCATCCCGGCGGCGGCGCCCATGGCGGCGGTTGAGGCCGCGCATAGCGCAGATAAGCGCGTATAACGAGAATGAATTGAGATGGCGGTGAGATGAGATAGAGACAAAGCGCGCGCCAGGGTCTCTTCATCGGCGCCGAGATGCTCTGCAACCACCACTACCGGCATGGTTGCCGTAATGCCCTGATTGCCCGAACCAAAGTTAGACATCGCTACCACCGGCGCGCCGCCCATGCGGGCATCTGAAGCGGCGACGGTGTTGATGATCACCTTGCTTAACAGATCGTTGCTCATCAGGCCGTTTTTCACGGCGTCAGCAAAGGTACCGTTAATGTTCAGGCCATATTTTTTGGTTTTGCCTTCTGCCGCCAGCGCGGAGTTTAAGCGCGCGGCTTCGAGAATAAAGCGAATATCATTAAAGTCGGCGTTATTAATAAATTCGTAAGCCTGCTGTAGCGAAAATGTGGGCAGCGTTTCGTGCCGGGCGCTCGCATTCTGTTTTGCACTTAATGGCTGTGGCTGGCCATTAATATAAAGTTCGACCACGTTGGTGTGGGTTCCTTTCACCACAACGCGACAGTTATTCTCGCCAGCAGAGAGGGTTAAATCGAGATGAATAAAGTCTGGGGTTTCTTCGACGGCAATATCAACGGCATTATTGGCGATCAGCTTCTGCGCCATTTCGACGTGTAGCGGGGTGATATCTTCCAGCGTTTTTAATCCCTTTTGCGGGTTGCCGCCGAATGCGCCAATTGCGGCGGCCAGCGCTACACCGCAAACGGTGGTGCCGGGAATAGTGACACCCATCGCGTTCTTATAGAGATTGGCGGAAATAAAACCGCTAATTTTAGTGCAAGGCTGATCCAGATATTGTGCGGCGTAGGCGGCAGTGAAGGAAATAGCGACGGGTTCAGTACAACCTAAAGCCGGGGCAACTTCTTGTTTGAGCCATTTTACGTACAGGGAAGCGTTATCGGTGTTCATAATGATTTAATGTCCAAAATTAAATTTTATTCAACTGCGATAATGCTAAGACAAAGGATAAGAAAAATCTTACCCTAATAGCCATATAAATAATGCGGATTAGAGAAAAATTTTATCTTGTGGCAGGTTTTAAGATATAACTGTTTCAAATGGTAAATATTTTAAATTTCAGTTGTTTATTTGGTTTTATCCTAAGCGTAATGGATGATTTGGTTAACTTGCTCACAGCATTGTAGGAAGTAAAATTTTCTCTTAGTTGCATTTACCGCGTTGAAGGACCGATGCTGCTCGCAAAGCGAAGTAGATCTGGATCACACTTTTGCGCTATACAGATCAATAACGTTCATGCATTTGAGGTGTCACTATGCCGTCGGTATATCGTCCGCTGGTTAATTTTGTTGCGAAGGCCATGCAGGCCGTGCTCAACCTGGCGCTATTGTGCCTGGGAATTATTCTGGTGGTGTTCCTGGGAAAGGAGACCCTGCATCTGGCGCACGTGCTGTTTACGCCGGAGCCGGTGAGTAAGTACAAGCTGGTCGAAGGGCTGGTGGTCTATTTTCTCTACTTCGAATTTATCGCGTTGATTGTGAAATACTTTGAGTCCGGTTTTCACTTCCCGCTGCGTTATTTCGTCTATATCGGCATTACCGCGATTGTACGGCTTATTATCGTCGACCATGAGTCGCCGATGGCGGTGCTGATTTACTCTGCGGCGATCCTTATCCTGGTGATTACCCTGTGGTTGTGTAATTCCAACCGCCTGAAACGGGAATAAAAAAAGCGGCCTCCAGGGCCGCTTGACCGACAATCACAAATGAAATTTATGTAGGGTCCAGTAGAGGATTGCAGTGGCATTTGCCCTACTTTTTCAGGGAGAGGTGGGCTGCCGTACCCGGTTGGGGTCGTGTACCACATCCCACCCTCTCTGAAATTTGGGGCGATAAAACAAGGGTCTAACATGATGAAACTTAACCTTTCACCCCGCCCGCCGTCAGGCCGTTAACCAACCAACGCTGAGCAAGCAGGAAGACGACGGTAATCGGAATCGCCGACAGTACCGCCGCCGCGGCGAAGTCGCCCCACAGGTAGTTCTGCGGATTGAGATACTGCTGCATCCCCACCGCCAGGGTATAGCTGTTCACATCGCGTAGCAGCAACGAGGCCACCGGCACTTCGGTAATCGCGGCGATGAACGACAGAATAAATACGACCGCCAGAATCGGCACCGACAGCGGCAGCAGCACCAGGCGGAAGGCCTGCCACGGAGTGGCGCCATCCAGCGCGGCCGCTTCTTCCAGTGAACCATCGATAGTTTCGAAGTAGCCCTTAATCGTCCAGACGTGCAGCGCGATACCGCCCATATAGGCGAAGATCACCCCGCCGTGAGTGTTGAGGCCGACGAAAGGCAGATACTGACCGAGGCGGTCGAACAACGCATACAGCGCCACCAACGACAGTACCGCCGGGAACATCTGGAAAATCAACATCCCTTTGAGCAGCGTCGCTTTACCCGGGAAGCGCATACGGGCGAAAGCGTAAGCGCAGGTGGTGGAGAGGGCGACGATGCCGATCGCAGTAATCCCGGCCACCTTAATTGAGTTCCACAGCCACAGCAGGACCGGGAATGGCGGCGGCGTTACCCGGCCATCGGCGTGTTCGACGCTGAAGCCTAATGCCAGACGCCAGTGCTCCCAGGAGATGGTATCCGGGATCAGGCTGCCGGTCGCGAAGTTGCCTTCGCGCAGCGAGATAGCGATAACCATCAGCAGCGGGAACATAATCGCGGCGATAAAAATCAGCAGCAGGAGATGCGTGGTAAATAAACGTAGCTTCTGCGATTTGGGTTGGACCATAGCCATTATCGTTATCTCCCTTAATCAAACTTCATGCGCGTGGCTTTCAGATTCACAATCGCTAACGCCCCAACCAGCAGGAAGATAAGCGTGGCGAT
This sequence comes from Klebsiella sp. CN_Kp097, assembly GCF_040064495.1. NCBI lineage: Bacteria > Pseudomonadati > Pseudomonadota > Gammaproteobacteria > Enterobacterales > Enterobacteriaceae > Klebsiella > Klebsiella sp. CN_Kp097. The sequence goes on from NZ_JBEAIL010000019.1 coordinate 31,302, forward strand.
AGCCGCCGCCAGGCCGAAGTCCTGACCGCCGCCGCCTTCAAAGGCGATGCGATAGGTGTAGCTCACCAGCAGGTCGGTATAACCGGCCGGCGTGGTGGTGCCGAGACGGTCCGGGCCACCGTTGGTTAACAGTTGAATCAGCACGAAGTTGTTAAAGTTAAAGGCGAAGCTGGCAATCATCAGCGGCGTGAGCGGCTTGATCAGCAGCGGTAGCGTAATTTTAAAGAAGTTCTGGAACGGGCCCGCGCCATCCATCGCCGACGCCTCGTACAGATCGTCCGGAATCGCCTTCAGCAGTCCCATGCACAGGATCATCATGTACGGATAGCCCAGCCAGGTGTTGACGATGATGATCATCGTGCGCGCGGTGGTTGGGTCGCTAAACCAGGCCGGTTTAATGCCGAACAGCGCGCTCAGCATCATGTTGATTTCACCAAAGCTCTGGTTAAACAGCCCCTTGAAAATCAGTATTGAAATAAATGACGGCACCGCATACGGCAGAATCAACAGCACGCGGTAAATCGCTTTGCCCTTCAACGCTTCCCACTGCACCAGGCAGGCCAGCACCATTCCCACGGCGACGGTCAAAATCACCGTCAGCACCGAGAACACCACGGTCCAGACGAAAATGGCGAAGAACGGCTTCTGGATCCCTTCATCCTGGAAAACGCGGGTGAAGTTATCCCAGCCGATGGTGACGGTATAACCCGGGCTCAGCTTCTCATTGCCCCAGCTGCCGTCGGCATTGATGGATTGATAAAAGCCGATGTCGGCGTTGGGGCGATATTTCACGCCGCTTTGGTTGTTGGTGAGCGTGCCGTCGTTAGCCAGCGCGTACAGCGGCTGGGTGCCGGAAAACTGGCGCAGTGAACTCATAATCACTTTGCTTTCATCCGGCAGCACGGCGGTCAGTTGGTTCAGCGCGGCGCGGTTCTGGGTGATTACGCGTAAATTCGCGCGTTCGCCTTGCGGCAGGGCATCGGCTTCTTTTAACGCCAGCTTCTGCTCGCCGCCAAATTTAAAGGCTTCAGAGAGATAATTTTTACCGCTTTCACCGTCTGTCAGCGCCAGCTGCCACTCATCGCCTGCCGGGTAGAGTGAGAAGTTATAGGCTTTGCCGGCTTGGAAAGAACGATCCATCAGTACCTGTTGGGCGCGTTCGAAGGTGAGCTGGTTGGTGCTGCTGTAGTTGGTGAAGGCGATGGCAATGGTGCAGATCAGCGGGAACAGAACAAACAGCCCCATCCCGGCGAGACCCGGATAAACATAGCGCCAGGCGTAAGCCTTGCGATTGGAAAAGATATACAGGCCAACTGAGCTTAAAATCAGCGTCATGATGGCGAACAGGTACTCCCCCTGGGCGTACATTAAAACAACAAGGTAACCCACCAGCAGGCACAGCAAACCAATCACAGACCATGTGAGTTGCGGGCTTTGCCACCAGTGTTTCTTTTTAACGGCATCCATGGGGATCATCCTCTACAACGTTAAATATCTGTCGACAAGAGTGCCTGATGGCGCTGTGCTTATCCGGCCTACAAAGCGTGTAGGCCGGATAAGGCATTTATGCCGCCATCCGGCACGTGTGCGACGGTCTTACTTGGTGATACGGCCCTGTGCATCCTTCAGCGCGGCATCGACGGTCTGACGGCCGCTTGCGGCGTTGATAACCGCGGTACGGACGGCATACCAGAACGCCGACATCTGCGGGATGTTCGGCATGATTTCGCCTTTCTGGGCGTTAGCCATGGTGGCGGCGATACGCGGGTCTTTCTCCAGCTTCTCCTGGAAGGATTTCAGCGCCACGGCGCCCAGCGGTTTATCGTTATTCACCGCTTCCAGGCCCGGATCGGTCATCAGGTAGTTTTCGAGGAACTCTTTCGCCAGTTCTTTATTCGGACTGGCGGCGTTAATCCCGGCGCTCAGTACGCCAACGAACGGTTTAGACGGTTTGCCTTTGAAGGTCGGCAGCAGAGTGACGCCGTAGTTAACCTTGCTCTTGTCGATGTTAGACCACGCCCACGGACCGTTGATGGTCATCGCGGTTTCGCCTTTGTTGAATGCCGCTTCCGCGATGGAGTAGTCGGTGTCGGCGTTCATGTGTTTATTTTTGATGAGGTCGACCAGGAAGGTCAGACCGGCTTTTGCCCCGGCGCTATCGACGCCGACGTTTTTCACGTCGTATTTGCCGTTTTCAAACTTAAACGCGTATCCACCATCGGCGGCGATCAGCGGCCAGGTGAAGTACGGTTCTTGCAGGTTGAACATCAGCGCGCTCTTACCTTTCGCCTTCAGCGCTTTATCCAGCGCCGGGATCTCTTCCCAGGTTTTCGGCGGGTTCGGGACCAGGTCTTTGTTATAAATCAGCGATAAGGCTTCCACCGCCACCGGGTAAGCGATCAGTTTGCCGTTGTAACGTACGGCATCCCAGGTGAACGGATAGAGCTTGTCCTGGAACGCTTTATCCGGGGTGATTTCCGCCAGCAGACCGGACTGCGCGTAGCCGCCAAAGCGGTCATGCGCCCAGAAGATGATATCCGGGCCGTCGCCGGTCGCTGCAACCTGCGGGAACTTCTCTTCCAGCTTATCCGGATGTTCTACGGAAACTTTAATGCCGGTATCTTTTTCGAACTTTTTACCCACTTCAGCGAGGCCGTTATAGCCTTTATCGCCGTTAATCCAGATAACCAGCTTACCTTCTTCAATTTTTGCGAGGGCAGAGGCGGAAAACATCATCGTCGTCAATGCAGACAGCGCGAGGATGCGAGCGCCAGTTTTGATTTTCATATACCCGTCCTATTTGGTGATGTGCTCGTGGATACACTTGAGTGGTTTAACGCTGATGAGTTTCCTTTTTTAACAACCTCTTTCCATCCTCCCTATGTCTACGCCCCGCCCGCCGTTTATGTGATCCGTATTGCAGAAATGCCGGTAATGGGCCCTGGAGCACATAAAAAAGCCACCGTTTTTGTCGCTTCGATCACGAAATGACCTTTTGCCGGGAACTTCCGGCGGCGAGAGGCAATTTCTCATCCTCCCGTCTCCTCCCCCATCAAAAACCCGGGGGGTGGAGGATTTGCCAACGTAATGAATGCCGCATAGTCAGCCCATCTTGAATGTGTCTTTAAGTGACAGGTTGTAACGAAGGGAGAAGGGCATGGCGAGCGTACAGCTACGAAATGTAACGAAAGCCTGGGGCGACGTGGTGGTATCTAAAGATATCAATCTCGAGATCCAGGATGGGGAGTTCGTCGTGTTTGTAGGACCGTCGGGCTGCGGCAAATCCACCCTGCTGCGTATGATTGCCGGACTGGAAACGGTCACCAGCGGCGATCTGTTTATTGGCGATACCCGAATGAACGATGTGCCGCCCGCCGAGCGCGGCATCGGCATGGTATTCCAGTCTTATGCGCTCTATCCCCACCTTTCCGTTGCCGAAAATATGTCTTTTGGCCTGAAACTGGCCGGGGCGAAAAAAGAGGTGATTAACCAGCGCGTGACTCAGGTCGCCGAGGTGTTGCAGCTGGCGCACCTGCTGGAGCGTAAGCCGAAAGCGCTCTCCGGCGGCCAGCGTCAGCGCGTGGCCATCGGCCGCACCCTGGTCGCCGAGCCGCGGGTTTTCCTGCTTGATGAGCCCCTGTCCAACCTCGATGCCGCTCTGCGCGTGCAGATGCGTATCGAAATCTCCCGTCTGCATAAGCGCCTTGGTCGCACGATGATTTACGTCACCCACGATCAGGTGGAAGCCATGACCCTGGCCGACAAAATCGTCGTGCTGGATGCCGGCCGCGTCGCGCAGGTCGGGAAACCGCTGGAACTCTATCACTATCCGGCAGACCGCTTCGTCGCGGGCTTTATTGGCTCGCCGAAGATGAACTTCCTGCCGGTCAAAGTCACCGCGACCGCTATCGAACAGGTACAGGTCGAACTACCGAACCGCCAGCAGGTCTGGCTGCCGGTAGACAGCGCCCACGTTCAGGTCGGCGCCAATATGTCTTTGGGCATCCGCCCGGAACACCTGCTGCCGAGCGACATCGCCGATGTCACCCTTGAGGGCGAAGTGCAGGTGGTCGAACAGCTTGGTCACGAAACGCAAATTCATATCCAGATCCCCGCCATCCGTCAGAACCTGGTGTACCGCCAGAATGACGTGGTGTTGGTAGAAGAGGGAGCCACATTCGCCATCGGTTTGCCGCCGGAGCGCTGCCATTTATTCCGTGAGGATGGCACCGCTTGTCGTCGGTTGCATAAAGAGCCGGGCGTATAAGGTTCCCCATTAAAAGAAGACGCGAACCCAGCGCGCAGCCAACCATGCGGCGGCCGACGGGGAAGTGTTCAAAGAAAAGCAATGATCTCAGGAGATAGAATGATGATTACTCTGCGCAAACTTCCACTGGCGGTAGCCGTTGCGGCGGGCGTGATGTCTGCCCAGGCGCTGGCTGTCGATTTCCATGGTTACGCGCGTTCCGGCATTGGCTGGACCGGCAGCGGCGGCGAACAGCAGTGCTTCCAGGCCACCGGCGCTCAAAGTAAATACCGTCTCGGTAACGAATGTGAAACTTACGCTGAACTGAAACTGGGCCAGGAAGTGTGGAAAGAGGGCGATAAGAGCTTCTACTTCGATACCAACGTTGCCTACTCGGTATCGCAGCAGAACGACTGGGAATCTACCAGCCCGGCCTTCCGTGAAGTTAACGTGCAGGGTAAGAACCTGATCGACTGGCTGCCGGGTTCAACCCTGTGGGCCGGTAAGCGCTTCTATCAGCGTCATGACGTTCACATGATCGACTTCTACTACTGGGATATCTCCGGTCCTGGCGCCGGTATCGAAAACATCGATCTGGGCTTCGGTAAACTCTCTCTGGCCGCCACTCGTTCTTCTGAATCCGGCGGCTCGGCAACCTATGCTGACCGCGATCCGCTGACTGGCGAACGCGTTTATGATCATCTGGTACCGAACGACGTCTTCGATGTGCGTTTAGCGCAGATGGAAACCAACCCAGGCGGTACGCTGGAGCTGGGCGTGGACTATGGTCACACCAACGTGCCGGATGACTACTACCTGCAGCCGGATGCATCGAAAGATGGCTGGATGTTCACCGCTGAACATACCCAGAGCATCCTGAAAGGCTACAACAAATTTGTTCTGCAGTACGCGACCGACGCCATGACCTCCAACGGTAAAGGCGTACCGCAGGGCGGCAGCATAAATAATGATGGTTCCATGTGGCGTGTGCTTGACCACGGCGCGGTCTCTCTGGCGGACGATTGGGACATGATGTACGTCGCCATGTACCAGGACGTCAACCTGGACAACAACAACGGTACCAAATGGTGGACCGTCGGCGTACGTCCTATGTACAAATGGACGCCGATCATGAGCACCCTGCTGGAAGTCGGCTACGACAACGTCAAATCGCAGAAAACCGGCGACAGCAACAACCAGTACAAAATTACCCTGGCGCAACAGTGGCAGGCGGGCGACAGCATCTGGTCTCGTCCGGCAATTCGTCTGTTCGCCACCTACGCGAAGTGGGATGAGAAGTGGGGTTACACCGATAGCGGCGTCGCCATGCGCGATACCTCTGGTACCGGCATCAACACTTCCAGCCGCGGCGACGACGATGAGTGGACCTTCGGCGCCCAGATGGAAATCTGGTGGTAATGCAATCCGCATCATGATGAGTAAAAGAGGGGCAGCAGCCCCTCTGTTTTCGGCCCAGCGCGCTATTGCCTGGCTAACGCTCGGCCATAGGAATTGAGGTGATAACAATGAATATGAAGAAAAGTCTCGTTGCCCTCTGCCTGTCCGCCGGCCTGCTGGCCAGCGTACCCGCAGTCAGTTTTGCTGATGTCAATTTCGTGCCGCAGAATACCTCTGCCGCGCCGTCAATCCCGGCCTCCTCGCTGCAGCAGTTGACCTGGACGCCTGTCGATCAATCGAAAACCCAAACTTCTAAAGTGGCGGTCGCCGGTCAAACGCTGAATGTCCCCGGTATCGCCGGGCCGGTGGTGGCCTATAGCGTACCGGCCAATATCGGCGAGTTAACTCTGACGCTGACCAGCGAAGTCGACAAACAGACTAGCGTCTACGCGCCAAATGTCCTGATCCTCGATCAGAGCATGACGCCGTCCGCCTTCTTCCCGAGCAGCTATTTCACTTATCTGGAGCCGGGCGTGATGAGCGCCGACCGCCTGGAAGGGGTAATGCGCCTGACGCCGGCGCTGGGACAGCAGAAAATTTATGTGCTGGTGTTTACCACTCCGCAGGATCTGCAGCAGACCACCAAATTAATCGACCCGGCGAAAGCCTACGCGAAAGGCACCGGTAACGCGGTGCCGGACATTCCGGATCCGATTGCTAAACATACCACTGACGGCACCTTGAGCCTGAAGGTGAAAACGTCTTCGAGTTCCAGCGTGCTGGTGGGCCCACTGTTCGGCTCCTCCGGCCCGGGCCCGGTGACCGTCGGCAATACCGCGGCGCCGGTCTATAACGCCCCGGCCGCTGCGCCGGTAGCCGCGCCAGCCCCAGCAGCCAAAAGCGAACCGATGCTTGACGATACCGAAACCTACTTCAACAACGGTATTAAGCAGGCGGTGAAACAAGGTGATATCGACAAAGCCCTGAAATTGATGAACGAAGCTGAACGCCTCGGCTCGAAATCTGCTCGTTCCACCTTTATCAGCAGTGTAAAAGGCAAGGGGTGACCGTCTCCCCACAATGCTGATGTTTAGGCACAGCCTTTAGGTGCGTCCGCCTGGACGCACTTTTTTTTATCGCGCAGCGGCAACTGTTGCATGCCTGTTGCGCGGATGATCGTATATTGACGTTTGCCCGCCCTCAAAACGCTATTCTGCGATACAATGCCTGCACGTTTTGTACCGGAGAATCAGGCATGCCACATCCTGCGCTTACGCAACTGCGTGCGCTGCGCTATTTTGCCGCCATACCCGAGCTGGACGCGCCGCTGCGCGACTGGCTGTTGCTGGAAGACTCAATGACCAAACGCTTTGAGCAACAAGGGAAAAAGGTCACCGTGACCATGATTAACGAAGGTTTCGTCGGGCGCGACGCGCTGGCGGGCGAAGAAGCCCTGCTGCCGGAAGAGGCGCGGTATTGGCTGCGGGAGATCATTCTTTGCGCCGATGGCGAACCCTGGCTTGCCGGTCGTACTCTCGTGCCGGAATCGACGCTATGCGGCCCGGAATTAGCCCTGCAGCAGTTGGGGCAGACGCCGCTGGGCCGGTATCTGTTTACGTCGTCGACGTTAACCCGTGATTTTATTGAGATTGGCCGTAGTGCACAGCTGTGGGGGCGACGTTCCCGTCTCCGGCTGAGCGGCAAACCGCTGCTGCTGACAGAGCTTTTTCTGCCTGCATCGCCATTGTATTAAGAGGAAGAGAAAATGGAGTGGAGTCTGACGCAGAATAAGCTGTTGGCGTTTCACCGCCTGATGCGTACTGACAAACCAATCGGCGCGCTATTGCTGCTGTGGCCGACGCTGTGGGCGTTATGGGTGGCTTCGCCCGGGGTGCCGCCGCTGTGGATTCTGGCGGTATTTGTCGCTGGCGTCTGGTTGATGCGCGCCGCCGGCTGCGTCGTGAATGACTATGCCGACCGTAAATTTGATGGTCACGTTAAGCGTACGGCTCGCCGGCCGTTACCAAGCGGCGAGGTCACGGAAAAAGAGGCGCGCATATTATTCGCGGTGCTGGTGGGGCTCTCCTTCCTGTTGGTGCTGACGCTCAATACCATGACCATCCTGCTGTCGGTCGCGGCGCTGGCGCTGGCCTGGGTCTACCCCTTTATGAAGCGCTACACCCATCTGCCGCAGGTGGTGCTGGGCGCGGCCTTTGGTTGGTCGATCCCGATGGCGTTCTCGGCGGTAAGTGAAGCGCTGCCGCTCAGCTGCTGGCTGATGTTCCTCGCCAATATTTTGTGGGCGGTAGCCTACGACACCCAGTACGCGATGGTCGATCGCGACGATGATGTCAAAATCGGCATTAAGTCGACGGCGATCCTATTCGGCGAAAACGATCGTTTGATTATCGGTATTCTGCAGGTTGCCGTGCTGGTATTGATGGGAGCGATAGGCTGGCTGAATGGGCTGAACTGGGCGTTTTACTGGTCGCTGTTTATCGCGGCAGGACTGTTTGTCTGGCAGCAGAAACTTATCTTCAAGCGCGAACGCGATAACTGCTTCAAAGCGTTTATGAATAATAACTACGTTGGGCTGGTGCTGTTTCTCGGTCTGGCGATGAGTTACCTGCAGTAAATCCTTCTGTTCCCCGGCTCGCGGCGCGAGTCGGGGAACAGAAGCCGCAACGTTATGCGTCGTCCTGAGCGGCGCTTTCAATCGTCAAACGTACATCCGACGTAATCAAATCCGCCAGCATCTGGTAGACCTTCAGGGTCTCTGCCGGCTCGGCATCGCCGGTATCGCTGATGTAGCCTTCGTCACGCAGGGTCAGCACGAGGGTACTGAACACCGCCTTATCGAAGAACTCCGGCGCGTTGATACCGTGCAGTACCGACAGACGCTGCGCCATGGTGCGGCTTTCTTTCTCCAGCGTACTGCGGTTGATGGACGGGTTGGCGCTCAGCAGCCAGAAGGTGATCGCGTAGCGCTGTAACGTCTCGCGCGCGCCGGCGGCCAGCAGCTGCAGGGAACGAGAGTGCGCCGGATTGACGCTCATCTCATCGCCATTCAGCACCACCAGCCCCTGACGCTGCATCTCTGCCATCAGCGCATCGATAACGCCCGCCAGTTCTTCTTTTTCCCAGCGCAGGAACAGTTCGGCTTTCAGGAACGGATAGAACATCTCGACATGACGCAGCACTTCGCTACGGGAGATGCGGCGATGCTGGGTCACGATAGCGGCCAGCAGCGATGGCATCACCAGCATATGGGCGATGTTGTTGCGATAGTAGGTCATCAGCACCGCCTGCTCGCGCGGCAGGATGATGATATCGCCGATGGTGTCTTTCTCGACTTCGAACTTGTTCATCTGCAGCGCGTGGTCGATAAGCTCGCTGGCGGAAGCCGTCGGCGCGGTCGAATCGGTGGAGTACGGCACGTTACGCAGCAGGTCGAGGTAGCAATCCAACTGTTGGGTTAGCTGCTCACGGGTCAAAGAACGCTGACGTGACGCCAGAAGCGCCGTACAGCACAGGTTCATGGCGTTAGCTGCCCCGGCATTGTTGATGCGCACCATCAGGTCGGCGGCGATATTATTCACCGTCGGCGTCAGCCAGGAAGGGCGGACGGCTTCGATAGGATCGATGGCTTCGCGCCATTCCGGCACGTGCTGATTGAGATAGGTCATCAGCGGCAGCGGTTCACCGAAGTTAACGTAGCCCTGGCCAAGATTACGCAGCTTACTGAGACCGCGCATCATCTGCGGCAGGCTCTCTTTTTCTTTTGTCGCGCCGCGCAGCTCTTTGGCGTAGGTACCCACTTCCATCACGTGCTCGTAGCCGATATAAATCGGCACCAGCGTGATGGGGCGGCTACCGCCGCGCAGCATCGCCTGGATAGTCATCGACAGGGTGCCGGTTTTCGGATCCAGCAGACGGCCGGTACGGGAACGCCCGCCTTCGACAAAGTATTCCACCGAATAACCACGGCTGAACAGCTCGCCAAGATATTCGCGGAATACCGTGGAGTAGAGCTTGTTGCCCTTAAAAGTACGACGAATAAAGAAAGCGCCCAGGCGGCGGAAAATCGGCCCAGCCGGCCAGAAGTTGAGGTTTATGCCGGCAGCGATATGCGGCGGCACCAGCCCCTGATGATAGAGCACATAGGAGAGCAGCAGGTAGTCCATGTGACTACGGTGACAAGGCACATAGACAATCTCATGGCCGTCATGCGCCAGCTGGCGTACGCGCTCGGCATTGTGCACGTTAATCCCCTGGTACAGACGGTTCCAGGTAAAGCCCAGAATACGGTCAGTCAGGCGGATCATTTCATAAGAGAAGTTAGCGGCAATCTCTTCCATCAGCGCAATGGCGTTCTGCTGGGCCTTCTCGTGAGAAATCTTCTTGCTGCGCGCTTCATCTTCTACCGCGCGGGCGATAGCTTTCGACGCCAGCAGCTTGTTGAAAAGATCCTGACGGGCAGGGAGGCGCGGGCCGACGGCGGCCAGACGTTGACGGGCGAAGTGCATACGCGCCACGCGGGCCAGCTTCTGGGCGATGATTTTATCGGTCCCGTGCTCATCCGCCATGCGGCGCAGAGAGACCGACGGCGAGAAACGCACGAAGCTATCGCGGCCAAGCCAGGAGACGGCGAAGAATTTCTGAATACCGTTAAGCATCCGCAGCGGCGGATTCTCTTCACCTTTTTCACGACCCGGCGCGCGGCCGAACATGACCGACACCGGTACCATTTGCACGTCGAGGTCGGGATGGTTACGGTGCAGATCCAGGTAGTCGTGGAATAGCTTGATGGACTCTTCTTTCGGCGTGTAGTAGGTAAACACGCGCGGGCCGCCGTGGATGAAAACGTAGCGCGGCAGCAGTGTGCCGTCGATTTCCAGCGGTTCAAAAGGGTCGGGTAAATCATGCGCCAGGCACTGGGCGCGCAGGGTCAGCAGGTCCGCCTTGGAGTTATAAGGCAAGACGTACATTATCGGACGCGAGGTATCGAGCCCTAATTCCTGAGCAGGTTCTGCCGGAATAGACTTGCTTTTTACCAGCACCCGTAATGGTAAATTCAGTAATTTATAGTAAATTCGTTGCCAGCCGGACATAAACGATGTGAAGCCTCTGGTTAATCATGCAAATGCGCGGCAAGAATAACAGAAAGCGTACAAAATTTCCGTTGTCACACGGCAAACACGTACACTCAGCGACGTCATTTACATTAAAAGGTTCTTTTTGATGGCCAATAATACCACTGGGTTAACCAGAATCATTAAAGCAGCAGGTTATTCCTGGAAAGGTTTCCGCGCGGCATGGGTTAATGAAGCCGCTTTCCGTCAGGAAGGGGTCGCCGCTATTGTGGCCGTGGCGATAGCCTGCTGGCTGGATGTCGATGTCATTACGCGAGTCCTGCTTATTGGCTCGGTCCTGTTAGTGATGATAGTCGAAATTCTTAACAGCGCGATTGAAGCGGTGGTTGATCGTATCGGGCCTGAACACCATGAACTTTCCGGGCGCGCCAAGGATATGGGGTCGGCAGCGGTACTACTGGCGATAATCATCGCGCTGATCACCTGGGCCATGCTGCTGTGGTCGCATTACCGTTAAGTCTTGTCGGCAACGCTCGCAAAACGGAAAGAATCTCCTGATTTTTATATGATATGTGGTTCCAAAATCACCATTAGCTGTATATACTCACAGCATAACTGTATATACACCCAGGGGGCGGAATGAAAGCGTTAACGACCAGGCAGCAAGAGGTGTTTGATCTCATCCGGGATCACATCAGCCAAACGGGCATGCCGCCGACGCGTGCGGAAATTGCTCAGCGCTTGGGGTTCCGTTCCCCAAACGCGGCGGAAGAACACCTCAAAGCGCTGGCGCGTAAAGGCGCGATTGAAATCGTCTCCGGCGCTTCCCGCGGCATTCGTCTGCTGACGGAAGAAGAACATGGCCTGCCGCTGATTGGCCGCGTTGCCGCCGGCGAGCCGCTGCTGGCGCAGCAGCATATTGAGGGTCACTACCAGGTTGATCCGGCGATGTTTAAACCGAATGCCGACTTCCTGCTGCGCGTAAGCGGGATGTCGATGAAAGACATCGGTATCCTCGACGGCGATCTGCTGGCGGTGCATAAAACTCAGGACGTGCGTAACGGCCAGGTGGTTGTCGCGCGTATCGATGAAGAAGTGACCGTTAAGCGTCTGAAAAAGCAGGGCAACGTCGTTGAACTGCTGCCGGAAAACAGCGAGTTTTCCCCAATCGTCGTCGATCTGCGCCAGCAGAGCTTCACCATTGAAGGTTTGGCCGTCGGCGTGATCCGTAACGGTGAGTGGCTGTAACTCCCGTCTTAACGCAGCGTCATCATGATGCATGATGCATGATGCATGATGCATGATGCATGACGCTGCGATGTTCCTCCTCTGTCTGGTCCCTCTTCATGCTGCTCAACGCCGCCGATAAAGCATTGTGGCGCCTCGCGCTACCAATGATTTTCTCCAATATCACCGTTCCGCTGTTAGGGCTGGTCGATACCGCCGTTGTCGGTCATCTCGATAGCCCCGTCTATCTTGGCGGCGTTGCCGTCGGTGCGACGGCCACCAGTTTCCTCTTTATGCTGCTGCTGTTCCTGCGAATGAGCACCACTGGCTTAACCGCTCAGGCCTATGGCGCCAAAGATCCGCAGCGCCTGGCGCGCGCGCTGGTGCAACCGCTGATCCTGGCGCTGGCCGCCGGGCTGCTCATCGTTCTGTTCCGCATGCCGCTCATTGACCTCGCGCTGCATATCGTCGGCGGCAGCGAGGCGGTACTGGAACAGGCCAGGCGGTTCCTGGAAATCCGCTGGCTCAGCGCCCCAGCGTCGTTGGCCAACCTGGTGCTGTTAGGGTGGCTGCTTGGCGTGCAGTACGCTCGCGCCCCGGTCATCCTGCTGGTGGTCGGCAACGTGCTGAATATCGTGCTCGATCTGTGGCTGGTGATGGGGCTGCATATGAACGTGCAGGGGGCGGCGCTGGCGACGGCGCTGTCGGAATACGCCACCTTTATCATCGGCCTGCTGATGGCGAAACGGGTGCTGGCGCTGCGTGGCGTGACGTATGCCATGTTGAAGGAGGCGTGGCGCGGCAATATGCGGCGCCTGCTGGCGCTTAACCGCGACATCATGCTGCGCTCGCTGCTGCTGCAGCTCTGCTTTGGCGCCATCACCGTCTTCGGCGCCCGTCTTGGCAGCGACGTGGTGGCGGTCAATGCGGTACTGATGACCATGCTGACCTTTACCGCATACGCGCTGGACGGTTTTGCCTATGCCGTCGAAGCTCATTCCGGGCAAGCCTACGGCGCGCGTGACGGTAGCCAACTGCTGGAAGTCTGGCGCGCTGCCTGTCGGCAGTCGGGAATGGTAGCGCTGGCGTTCGCGTTAATCTACAGCGTGGCCGGTGAGCATATCATCGCGCTATTGACCTCTATCCCATCATTGCAGCAGCTGGCAGACCGCTATCTGTTCTGGCAGATGATCCTACCGGTGATTGGCGTTTGGTGTTATCTGCTGGATGGCATGTTTATCGGCGCGACGCGCGGCGCGGAGATGCGTAATAGCATGGCGGTTGCCGCTGCGGGGTTTGCGGTGACGTTGCTCTCTGTGCCCATGCTCGGCAATCACGGCCTGTGGCTGGCGCTGGCCGTGTTCCTGGCTTTGCGTGGGCTTTCGCTGGCGCTCATCTGGCGCCGCCACTGGCAGCGTGGCACCTGGTTTAACTCACCCTCCTGAATGTAAAAAGCCCGGCTCAGCGTAGCGCGAGCCGGGAAAATCCCCCCAGCGTTTTCAATCGACCTGATGGTTAAAAATTCCGAATAACGAATCGGTGCCAGCATTGTCATCTATAGTTATTACCATGTCCGGAACAAAACGGGCTGTTAACCCACCGAATGATGAGGACGTAATGATGAATAAAGACGAAATCAGCGGTAACTGGAAACAGTTGAAAGGTAAAGCCAAGGAACAGTGGGGTAAGCTGACCGATGACGATATGACGGTCATTGAAGGGAAGCGCGACCAGTTGGTCGGTAAAATTCAGGAACGCTACGGCTATGCGAAAGATCAGGCCGAAAAAGAGGTGTCTGACTGGGAGCGTAAGAACGATACGCGCTGGTAGCGAACGCGGTTTTGACCCCCTGTTTATGCCTGTCTAACGGCATAGTGATATGCCGTAGCTTCCCGCTGACGTCGCCCGACTCAGCGGGCTTTCTTTTTAATCTGGATGGTATGATCGTGATGGCAGTGTTCGCGAGTACTGCAGGCTTCGACTTCCACGCAGGCCGCGCACAGGCCATGCGCTTCAATCACATTATGCCGTAGAGCGAAGCCCATTCTGGCCGCCAGCGTATGCATAATATCTTCTACGCCTTCCGCACACTCTTCTTTGACCACGCCGCAGCGATCGCAGATAAACATCGCCGAACTATGGGTTGGCTGATCGAAAAGGTGGCACAGCACATAGCTGTTGGTCGATTCCACTTTGTGCACAAAACCTTGCTCCAGCAGAAACTCCAGCGCGCGATAGACCGTCGGCGGCTTCGCCTGCGGCTCTTTTTCACGCAGCAGATCCAGCAGATCGTAGGCGCTAATCGCCCCTTGCTGCAGGCTCATCAGACGCAACACTTCCAGACGCTGCGGGGTCAGGCGTACGCCACGTTGCACGCAAAGCTTTTCAGCCTGCGCTAACATTTCTTGCGAAGTGGTGTTATCCATGAGCATCCTCTGGTTGCGTGATGTTGAAACTGTTACTTTATCACGAACCAGGTAAAACGCCGAGAACCTGCAAGCTTTGCTATACCTGATGTATCTCATTTTCGGGAGAAAACGATGAAACGACCTGATTGCATTCGACATTGGCGCGAACTGGAAGGTGCGGATGATTCCACCTACCCCGATAGTCACGAGCTTTTTTCTATTGGCGCGCCTCTTGCCCGCGGCCTACGGCTAAATCGGCTGGGCATCCATCATGAACGTTTACCGCCGGGACGCAGAACCTCTTATCCGCACGCGGAAAGCGATGAAGAAGAGTTTATCTACGTGCTGGAAGGCTTTCCGGAAGTCTGGATCAATGGCTATCTATGGAAGCTGGAACCGGGCGATAGCGTCGGCTTTCCGGCGGGAACTGGCGTATGTCATACCTTCCTGAATAATACCGAGCAGGAGGTGCGACTGCTGGTCGTTGGCGAGGCAAATAAAAAGCACAACCGTATTTACTATCCGCTGAACCCGGGCTATGCAGCGACTCGCCAGGACCGTTGGGTGGATCACCCTCCGCAGTTCTTTGGCCCGCACGACGGTAAACCGCGTAAAATATAGGCAACATTTTGACCATGGCGCGTGGCGTTCGACGCTATGCGCCGTGGTTTGTGTTTGTGCTATAGTAGCGCCCCTTTTTACCCGGATGCTTATTTATTCGCCATGATGCCAGAATCCACGTCTACCGCTTTTGCCGCCCACCGTTTTTCTATCGCGCCCATGCTCGATTGGACCGACAGACATTGCCGCTACTTCCTGCGTCTGCTGTCGCGCCATACTCTGTTGTATACCGAAATGGTCACCACCGGCGCGATTATTCACGGTAAAGGCGACTATCTGGCCTATAGCGAGGAAGAACATCCGGTAGCGCTGCAGCTGGGCGGTAGCGATCCTGCGGCGTTGGCGCAATGCGCGAAGCTCGCCGAGGCGCGCGGCTATGATGAGATTAACCTCAATGTCGGTTGCCCCTCTGACCGCGTGCAGAACGGGATGTTTGGCGCTTGTCTGATGGGCAATGCCGCGCTGGTGGCGGACTGCATCAAAGCGATGCGCGACGTGGTGTCGATCCCGGTAACGGTAAAAACCCGTATTGGCATTGACGATCGGGATAGCTATGAATTCCTGTGTGATTTCATTGAGACCGTCTCCGGCAAAGGGGAGTGTGAAATGTTCATCATTCACGCCCGTAAAGCCTGGCTTTCCGGCCTGAGCCCGAAAGAGAACCGTGAAATCCCGCCGCTGGATTATCCGCGCGTCTGGCAACTAAAACGTGATTTCCCGCATCTGACGATGGCGATTAACGGCGGAATTAAATCTCTGGCAGAGGCCAAACTGCAGCTTGAGCACATGGATGGCGTGATGGTGGGGCGTGAAGCCTATCAAAATCCGGGCATTCTGGCTTCGGTGGATCGTGAGATTTTCGGCGTCAACGGCGCGGATGCCGATCCGGTGGCGGTGGTGCGCGCAATGTACCCCTATATCGAGCGTGAGCTCAGCAACGGTACCTATCTGGGTCATATCACCCGCCATATGCTGGGATTGTTCCAGGGGATCCCCGGTGCGCGTCAGTGGCGCCGCTATCTCAGCGAAAACGCCCACAAAGCGGGCGCCGATATCAACGTGCTGGAGCACGCGCTGAAGCTGGTTGCCGATAAGCGTTAATTTTTTCGCTAAAACCTGGTCTTTTTCGCCACGCCCTGCGCTATTGCTGCAGGGCGTTTTGTTTTAATTCAATGAGTTATACCTGGCATGATTCTTGAAAATGACTCTTGAAATAGCTAATCGGCTATCTGGTTATTTTTTCGGGAGAAGACCATGCTGGAACTCTTATTTGTTATTGGCTTTTTTGTCATGTTGCTGGTCACCGGCATCTCGCTGCTTGGCATTATTGCCGCGCTGGTTGTCGCCACGGCGCTGATGTTCTTCGGCGGCCTGTTCGCATTAATGTTTAAACTGCTACCCTGGCTGCTGCTGGCGGTGGCTGTCGTATGGGTCATTCGGGCGATGAAATCGCCGACGACCACCCGCTATCGTCGTGAAGATCGCTGGCGCTATTAAGCCAACATTTTGGGTATTGAGCGGTATGTCACAACCTGAGTAATTTTGCATAAAACAGCGTAGGCATTGCGTATTAAATCTGTCACTATTAGCGCGATAACGAATTCATCGCGCTGTACCCTACATACAGCCGAACAAAAAAAGTCAGGGCCTCCGTCAGGAGGCCCTAAACTTTTCTGGCGATCTCACCCCGTTACGGCAGCAGCAGGCTCGACCCCTCGGTCACCCGGCTTTCCAGAATCTCATGCGCGTGCCGGGCGTCACGCAGGGCGTATTTCTGATTATCCGTGACATCGACCTTGATCACGCCGCTGGCGATCAGCGAAAACAGTTCATTGCTGGCTTCCGTCAGCTCTTCCCGGTTGGTGATGTAGCCTTGCAGAGAAGGGCGGGTCACATAGAGTGAGCCTTTCTGATTGAGGATACCCAAATTTACGCCGGTTACCGGGCCAGATGAATTGCCGAAGCTGACCATCAGCCCACGCCGCTGAAGACAATCGAGCGAGGACTCCCAGGTATCTTTACCTACGGAATCGTAAACCACGGCGACTTTTTTGCCGCCGGTCAGCGCCTTGACGCGCTCGGCAATATTCTCTTCGCGGTAGTTAATGGTTTCCCAGGCGCCGGCCTGCCGGGCGCGCTGCGCTTTTTGCTCGCTGCCGACGGTGCCGATAAGTTTCGCCCCCAGCGCTTTCGCCCACTGGCAGGCAATCAGCCCCACGCCGCCCGCCGCCGCGTGGAACAGGAAGGTCTCGTTGGCTTTAATCTCGTAGGTTTTGCGCAGCAGATACCATACCGTCAGCCCTTTCAGAAACGAGGCGGCGGCCTGCTCAAAGGAAATCGCATTGGGTAAAATCGCCGCTTTATCGGCATGCACGTTATGCACCGAGCTATAAGCGCCAAGCGCGGCCTGGGCGTACACCACCCGATCGCCAACCTTGATATGTTTAACGCCGCTGCCGATTTTACTGACGATACCGGCGGCTTCGGTGCCCAAACCGCTCGGCAGCGAGGGCGGCGGATACAGGCCGCTGCGGATGTAGGTGTCGATGTAGTTGATACCGATAGCTTTATTTTCTACCTGGATTTCGTGCTCGGCAGGATCGTTGGGGGTAAACTCGACCGCATGCAGCACCTCGGGGCCTCCATGCGCGGGAAATTCAATTCGTGTTGCCATGTGAACTCCTTTATAATTTTGTGTCTCTCATTTACAGGTAACTCCATTCACTATGGCAGGAAATAAACCCTTCAACAAACCACAGACAGAACCTCGCGAACGCGATCCGCAGCTCGCCGGGTTGAAAGTCCCGCCGCACTCGATTGAAGCGGAACAGTCGGTGTTGGGCGGTTTAATGCTGGATAACGAGCGCTGGGACGACGTCGCCGAAAGGGTGGTGTCGGAAGATTTCTATACCCGTCCGCATCGTCATATCTTTACCGAGATGGCGCGTCTGCAAGAGTCAGGTAGCCCGATTGACCTGATCACCCTCGCGGAGTCGCTGGAGCGTCAGGGGCAACTGGATAGCGTCGGCGGCTTCGCCTATCTGGCCGAACTCTCCAAAAATACGCCAAGCGCGGCGAACATCAGCGCCTATGCCGACATCGTGCGCGAACGCGCGGTGGTGCGTGAAATGATTTCGGTGGCCAACGAAATCGCCGAAGCCGGTTTCGACCCCCAGGGGCGCACCAGCGAGGATCTGCTGGATCTGGCGGAATCGCGGGTATTTAAAATTGCCGAAAGCCGCGCCAACAAAGATGAAGGGCCGAAGAACATCGCCGATGTGCTCGATGCCACCGTCGCCCGTATTGAGCAGCTGTTCCAACAGCCGCACGATGGCGTCACCGGGGTGAATACCGGCTATGACGACCTCAACAAAAAGACCGCTGGGCTACAGCCTTCGGATCTGATTATCGTCGCCGCGCGTCCTTCGATGGGTAAGACGACATTTGCGATGAACCTCGTGGAAAACGCGGCGATGTTGCAGGATAAGCCGGTATTGATATTCAGTCTGGAGATGCCCTCCGAGCAGATCATGATGCGTTCTCTGGCCTCGCTATCGCGCGTCGATCAGACTCGTATCCGTACCGGCCAACTGGACGATGAAGACTGGGCGCGTATCTCCGGCACTATGGGTATCTTGCTGGAAAAACGGAACATTTATATTGATGATTCCTCCGGCCTGACGCCGACGGAAGTGCGTTCGCGCGCCCGACGTATCGCCCGCGAGCACGGCGGTATCGGCCTTATCATGATCGACTACCTGCAGCTGATGCGCGTACCGTCGCTCTCCGACAACCGTACTCTGGAGATCGCCGAAATCTCCCGCTCGCTGAAGGCGCTGGCAAAAGAGTTGCAGGTGCCGGTGGTGGCGCTGTCGCAGCTGAACCGCTCTCTGGAACAGCGCGCCGATAAGCGCCCGGTCAACTCCGACCTGCGTGAATCCGGCTCTATTGAACAGGATGCCGACTTAATCATGTTCATCTACCGTGATGAGGTTTATCACGAGAACAGTGATTTAAAAGGGATTGCTGAAATTATCATTGGTAAACAACGTAACGGCCCGATCGGTACGGTACGACTGACCTTTAACGGCCAGTGGTCGCGTTTCGATAATTATGCCGGCCCTCAGTATGACGATGAGTAAACCTCTGTCTGTCTTTTTTTAAGGAATTCAAATGCAAGCGGCAACTGTAGTTATCAACCGCCGCGCTCTGCGACACAACCTGCAACGCCTGCGTGAACTGGCTCCTGCCAGCAAACTGGTTGCGGTGGTGAAAGCGAACGCCTACGGACACGGCCTTCTTGAGACCGCGCGAACGCTGACCGACGCCGATGCCTTCGGCGTCGCCCGCCTGGAAGAGGCGCTGCGCCTGCGTGAAGGGGGTATTACCCAACCGATATTGCTGCTGGAAGGTTTCTTTGAAGCGGCGGATCTGGCGCTGATTTCCGCGCAGCGCCTGCATACCGTGTTACATAGCCCGGAACAGCTGGCGGCGCTCGAACAAGCGGAACTGGCCGAACCGGTTACCGTCTGGATGAAGCTGGATACCGGTATGCATCGTCTTGGTGTACTGCCGGAACAGGCCGAAACGTTCTATCAGCGGCTAAGCCGGTGCAAAAATGTCCGCCAGCCGGTGAATATCGTCAGCCATTTCGCTCGCGCCGATGAGCCTGAATGCGGCGCGACCGAGCGTCAGCTGGATATTTTCACCACCTTTACCGAAGGTAAGCCGGGGCTGCGTTCTATTGCCGCCTCGGGCGGGATCCTGCTGTGGCCGCAGTCGCATTTCGACTGGGCGCGGCCGGGCATCATTCTCTATGGCGTTTCGCCGCTGGAGAACCACTCTACCGGTGAGGATTTCGGCTGCCTGCCGGTCATGTCGCTGACCTCCAGCCTGATTGCGGTGCGCGAGCATAAAGCCGGGGAGCCGGTGGGCTACGGCGGCACCTGGATTAGCGAGCGCGATACCCGCCTCGGCGTCGTGGCGATGGGCTATGGCGATGGCTATCCACGCGCCGCGCCCTCCGGCACGCCGGTGCTGGTCAACGGCCGCGAAGTGCCGATAGTCGGCCGCGTGGCGATGGATATGATTTGCGTCGACCTCGGCCCTCAGGCGCAGGATCAAGCCGGCGATCCGGTTGTGTTATGGGGGGAAGGGCTCCCCGTTGAGCGCATCGCGGAAATAACGAAAGTGAGTGCTTACGAACTTATCACTCGCCTGACCTCCAGGCTGGCTATCCGTTACCTCGACTAACTACGGTCAGTGGCATATTTCCCCGATTACGCTACGCTTATCGGGGTAATGAGCAGGGGCGGCGCGCGGCGTCGCCCAGGTTTGCAGCGATCTTTGTCGATAACTTACCAACATCCCCTCGACCTTCCCCAACTTCCGGTTTATTGTGTAAATACCTGCTTTCGTAAACCTGGAGATACATCTCGTGTTTCAAAAAGTTGACGCCTACGCCGGCGACCCCATTCTCTCCTTGATGGAGCGTTTCAAAGAAGATCCGCGTAGTGACAAAGTGAACCTCAGCATCGGTCTTTACTACAACGAAGACGGCATTATTCCGCAACTACAGGCCGTGGCGGATGCCGAAGCACGACTCAATGCCCAGCCGCACGGCGCCTCGCTGTATCTGCCGATGGAAGGGCTCAATAGCTACCGCCACGCCATTGCGCCGCTGCTGTTTGGCGCCGATCATCCGGTGCTAAAACAAAACCGCGTAGCGTCAATTCAAACCCTGGGTGGCTCCGGCGCGTTGAAGGTTGGCGCCGATTTCCTTAAACGCTACTTCCCACAGTCTCGCGTATGGGTTAGCGACCCGACCTGGGAAAACCACATCGCCATATTTGAAGGGGCTGGATTCGAAGTAAGTACTTACCCATGGTTCGATGATGAGACCAACGGCGTACGTTTTGAAGCCTTCCTCGCCAAACTACAGACGCTCCCTGAGCGGGATATCGTGCTGCTGCATCCATGTTGCCACAACCCAACGGGCGCCGATCTGAGTAACGCACAGTGGGATGAAGTTGTTAAAGTGTTGAAAGCACGTAATTTAATTCCTTTCCTCGATATCGCCTATCAGGGCTTTGGCGCCGGCATGGAAGACGATGCCTACGCTATCCGCGCGATTGCCAGCGCCGGCCTGCCGATGCTGGTTAGCAACTCATTCTCCAAAATCTTCTCGTTGTACGGCGAACGCGTCGGCGGCCTGTCAATCGTCTGCGATGACGCGGAAACCGCTGGCCGCGTGCTGGGCCAGTTGAAAGCGACGGTGCGTCGTAACTACTCCAGCCCGCCTAATTTTGGCGCGCAGGTGGTGGCGGCAGTATTGAACGACCCGGCGCTGAAAGCCTCATGGCTGGCGGAAGTGGAAGCGATGCGTACCCGCATCCTGGTGATGCGTCAGACGCTGGTGGATGCGCTGAAAGAGGCCGTTCCCGGCAAAAACTTTGACTACCTGCTGAAGCAGCGCGGCATGTTTAGCTACACCGGATTGAGCGCGGCACAGGTGGAGCGTCTACGCGAAGAGTTTGGCGTTTACCTGATTGCCAGTGGCCGGATGTGCGTGGCGGGACTTAACTCGCGTAACGTCCAGCGCGTCGCTCAGGCGTTTGCTGTCGTAATGTAAGTGCTTACTTACTAACTTGCCCTCGCCAGCGTTAAGGCGAGGGTAGTATTACCTCCGAAGTGTGATCATGCTCTTTTTATATGACATCTGAGCAGAAAGTCCTTTCTATCTGTGTGGGCAGGCGTTAAGGTTTTGGGGCATTAATGCGCTCACTCATTATTAAAAATAATAACGAATCGATTATTTAGACCCAAAATAACTCAGGTTGCCGCTAAGCGGCCTGGCGCATGAGGGGCATAGGGATAAATATGCGTAAGTTAACTTTGGCCATTAGCGCCACTTGTCTGTTGTTTGCTTTAAATAGCTCCGTTGTCGCTCGCGCGTCCACTCCACAGCCCATTTGGGAAGGGACGAATGTTGCGAAACTCGCCGAACAGGCGCCGATCCATTGGGTATCGGTGGCGCAAATCGAAAATAGCCTGCTGGGTCGCGCGCCGATGGCGGTGGGTTTCGATATCGATGATACCGTGTTATTTTCCAGCCCCGGTTTCTGGCGCGGGCAAAAAACCTATTCTCCCGGCAGCGAAGCCTATCTGAAGAACCCGGAGTTCTGGGAAAAGATGAATAACGGCTGGGACGAGTTCAGTATGCCGAAAGAAGTGGGCCGCCAGCTGATCGCGATGCATATTAAGCGCGGCGACAGCATCTATTTCGTCACCGGCCGCAGCCAGACCAAAACTGAGACCGTCTCCAAAACCCTGCAGGATGATTTCCTGATCCCCGGTGCTAACATGAACCCGGTGATTTTTGCCGGCGATAAGCCCGGCCAGAACACGAAAACTCAGTGGTTACGCGAGAAGAATATCAAAGTCTTCTACGGTGACTCTGACAACGATATCTCGGCGGCCCGCGATGCCGATGCGCGAGGAATTCGCGTGCTGCGTGCGGCAAACTCCTCCTATAAACCGCTGCCGATGGCCGGGTCGCAAGGAGAAGAGGTGATTGTGAATTCAGAATATTAAGGCGTGTAAAACGCAACGCATCTGAATACGAGAAGGCAGCCGCAGGCTGTCTTTTTTTTGTACGAATTTCAGCCTTTGAGGTTTTACCTTTTCGCTTCTTGCTGCAAACTTAGAAGGATTCACACATTACAGGAGTCGTTTATGTGGCATCAGCAAACCCTGACATTAGGCCCGAAATCTCGTGGTTTCCATCTGGTAACCAATGAAATTATTGGTCAAATCCGCGAACTCTCGCATATCAAGGTTGGCCTGCTGCATCTGTTACTCCAGCATACTTCCGCTTCCCTGACGTTGAATGAGAACTGCGATCCTACGGTCCGTTTTGATATGGAACAGCATTTCCTCAATGCCGTACCAGACAACGCGCCGTATGAACACGATTATGAAGGTCCTGATGATATGCCCTCGCACATTAAATCATCGCTGCTGGGCGTTTCCCTGATGTTGCCGGTGCAGAACGGCAACGTCATGTTAGGGACCTGGCAGGGGATCTGGCTGGGGGAGCATCGTATTCACGGCGATTCGCGGCATATTGTCGCAACGCTCATGGGAGAATAAAAAATGACCATATCGGATCTACTGCAGTACTGCATGGCGAAGCCGGGCGCGGAGCAAAGTGTTCATAGCGACTGGAAAGCGACGCAAATCAAGGTCGCGGATGTGTTATTCGCCATGGTGAAAGAGGTGGAGGATAAGCGGCCGGCCGTTGCGTTAAAGACCAGCCCGGAGCTTGCCGAGCTGCTGCGCGAACAACATCGCGATGTTCGCCCCAGCAGGCATCTGAATAAAGCTCACTGGAGCACGGTTTTCCTCGATGGCTCTCTGCCAGACTCGCAGATTTACTACCTGGTGGATGCTTCCTATCAACAGGCGGTCGACCTGCTGTCGGAGGATAAGCGGAGGCAGTTGGCCTAGCTTATAGCCTGCCAGCCAGCGCCAGCAGCGTGATATCGAGCAGCCGTAACAACGTCGCCTTCAGCTGCGCCTGGCGCGCGATGCTCTGGTTGTTGGCGCGAATGCGGGCAATATCGCGCTGACCTTCCAGCAGTAGCCGTAGATCGTCTTCGGTCAGCCAGCCCTGAGCTTTTTGCTGCAATGCCTGTAGCAAAAAGATGGCGCTATCGCGTACTTCGCGCTGCTCATCGCCAAGTACTCTATTCAGTAATGGCATCCATTCGGCGCTATCAATCGCGCAAGCGGACAACAGTGCGCGAATCTCCATGGTTGTCGGCATTATTCCCTCCCTGTACGCTGACATTCGCCAGCGATAGCCTGTTGATAGAGATAAATGGTCTGCCGCGTTAAATATTGCGCTTCGGCAGGGGTAAAGGGCGCGCCCAGCATCTGGCGATGGGCGTAAACGCGTAAATAGTTACCTTCAAGTATCCTGAAATTTTCCTGGCGCAGCGCGTCGCCTTGGGCGATCGCCTGCGTGAACTGCTGGCGAATCTGTTCATCTTCCTTGTTCAATTGTTGATCGTCCTCCGTCGCTGCGGTGGCGATGAACTGCAAATGCAACTGCTTGAGTGTGAGCAATTGCTGATAGGCCGTATCGCTGTAGCGGCCAACCCATGAGCAGGCGCTTAACGTACATAGCGCGGCGGCGATAACAAATAACGGAATGAGGCGTGGTACTCGCATAGTTTTCCCGGCATCGGTGGACGATAGCGACTATCAGACGCCAGAGTGAGCGCACCGGGCAAATCACGAAGTCTCAGCGTAAAAAAATGAGATGAAATGAGATGAAATGAGGCCTCTTCCACGAAGGAAGAGGCCTGAGAGGTTACTTCAGCAAGGGCTTCAGGAAGCGCGCCGTGTGCGAGGCTTCACATTCAACAACGGTTTCCGGCGTGCCGGAAACGAGAATTTCCCCGCCGCCGCTACCGCCTTCCGGGCCGAGGTCGACAATCCAGTCGGCGGTTTTAATCACGTCGAGGTTGTGCTCAATGACCACGATGGTATTGCCCTGATCGCGTAGCTGATGCAGTACGTCCAGCAACTGCTGAATATCGGCGAAATGCAGGCCGGTAGTCGGCTCATCAAGGATATACAGCGTCTGGCCGGTTCCGCGCTTGGAGAGTTCGCGCGCCAGCTTCACGCGCTGGGCTTCACCGCCGGAGAGCGTGGTCGCCGACTGGCCGAGACGAATATAGGTCAGGCCAACATCCATCAGGGTTTGCAGCTTGCGCGCCAGCGCCGGAACGGCATCAAAGAATTCGCGCGCTTCTTCGATGGTCATATCCAGCACTTCGTGGATAGTTTTGCCTTTGTACTTAATCTCCAGCGTTTCGCGATTATAGCGTTTGCCTTTGCACTGGTCGCACGGCACGTAGATATCCGGCAGGAAGTGCATCTCAACCTTGATCACTCCGTCGCCCTGACAGGCTTCGCAGCGGCCGCCGCGGACGTTAAAACTGAAGCGGCCCGGCGTATAGCCGCGTGAACGTGATTCCGGTACTCCGGCGAACAGTTCGCGCACCGGCGTGAAGACGCCGGTATAGGTTGCCGGGTTTGAGCGTGGCGTGCGGCCAATTGGGCTCTGGTCGATATCAATGACTTTATCGAAGTGCTCCAGCCCCTGAACATCGCGATACGGCGCAGGCTCGGCAATCGTCGCGCCGTTCAACTGGCGCTGGGCGATGGGGAACAGAGTATCGTTAATCAGCGTTGATTTACCGGAACCGGAAACGCCAGTGATACAGGTAAACAGGCCGACCGGCAGCGTCAGCGTCACATCCTTGAGGTTGTTGCCGCGCGCGCCGGTGAGCTTCAGCACTTTTTCCGGATCGGCGGCGACGCGCTGTTTCGGCACTTCGATTTTGCGTTTACCGCTCATGTACTGCCCGGTGAGGGATTCCGGTACCGCCATAATGGCGTCCAGAGGCCCTTCGGCCACCACCTGGCCGCCGTGAACCCCAGCGCCGGGGCCGATGTCGATCACGTGGTCGGCGGCGCGAATAGCGTCTTCGTCATGCTCAACGACAATGACCGTGTTACCGAGGTTACGCAGGTGGATAAGCGTACCGAGCAGGCGTTCGTTATCACGCTGGTGCAGGCCGATGGAGGGCTCATCCAGCACGTACATCACGCCAACCAGCCCCGCGCCAATCTGGCTCGCCAGACGAATACGCTGCGCTTCACCGCCGGAGAGCGTTTCCGCCGAACGAGAGAGCGTCAGGTAGTTCAGACCGACGTTGACGAGGAATTTCAGACGATCGCCAATCTCTTTCAGCACTTTCTCAGCGATTTGCGCCCGCTGCCCGGACAGCTTCAGGTTGTTGAAGAAGTCCATCGCGTGGCCGATGCTCATATCGGAAATGGTCGGCAGCGGTGTGTTCTCCACAAACACGTGGCGCGCTTCGCGGCGCAGACGTGTGCCTTCGCAGCTGGCGCACGGACGGTTGCTGATGAATTTCGCCAGCTCTTCGCGCACCGCGCTGGATTCCGTCTCTTTGTAACGGCGCTCCATGTTGTGCAGCACGCCTTCAAACGGATGGCGGCGTACTGACGTGTCGCCGCGGTCGTTCATGTATTTGAATTCAATATTCTCTTTACCTGAACCGTACAGCACGACTTTCTGAACATTAGCGCTGAGGGTGCCCCAGGGCGCTTCGACATCAAACTTATAGTGATCCGCCAGCGACTTCAGCATCTGGAAATAGTAGAAGTTGCGGCGATCCCAGCCGCGGATGGCGCCGCCAGCCAGCGATAGCTCCGGATTCTGAATCACCCGATCGGGATCGAAATACTGTTGAACACCAAGGCCGTCGCAGGTCGGGCAGGCCCCTGCCGGGTTGTTGAAGGAGAACAGACGCGGCTCCAGTTCGCGCATGCTATAGCCGCAAATCGGGCAAGCGAAGTTCGCCGAGAACAGCAGTTCTTCCGCTTTACTGTCATCCATGTTGGAAACAATGGCGGTGCCGCCTGAGAGCTCCAGCGCGGTTTCGAAAGACTCCGCCAGACGCTGCGCCAGATCGTCACGTACTTTGAAGCGATCGATAACCACTTCGATCGTGTGTTTCTTTTGCAGCTCTAACTTCGGCGGATCCGAAAGATCGCAGACTTCGCCATCGATCCGCGCGCGAATGTAGCCCTGGCTGGCAAGGTTTTCCAGCGTTTTGGTGTGCTCGCCCTTACGCTCTTTAATAATGGGCGCCAGCAGCATCAGGCGCTGACCTTCCGGCTGTGAGAGCACGTTATCGACCATCTGGCTGACGGTTTGCGCGGCCAGCGGGACGTCGTGGTCCGGGCAACGCGGTTCGCCGACGCGGGCGTACAGCAGTCGCAGATAGTCGTGGATTTCAGTAATGGTGCCTACCGTCGAACGCGGGTTGTGGGAGGTCGATTTCTGTTCGATAGAAATCGCCGGCGACAGCCCTTCGATATGATCGACGTCCGGTTTCTCCATCAGAGACAGGAACTGTCGCGCATAGGCGGAGAGCGATTCGACGTAGCGACGCTGGCCTTCGGCGTACAGGGTGTCGAAAGCGAGTGAGGATTTGCCAGACCCAGAAAGCCCGGTGACGACAATGAGTTTGTCGCGCGGGATGACGAGGTTGATGTTTTTGAGATTATGGGTGCGGGCGCCCCGAACTTCGATCTTATCCATTCACCTTTCCCGGTAGGTAGATACACGGATTGCCTGGTTTGTTTGAAGGACAAACGGCAGAAACGGCTAATTATGACACAACTTAACCTGTCTGGATATACAGTATTGGAATGGCGCTGCAGTAAGAGGGTGAAAAATTGCATAGCGGCGGGATGTTTTCTGGAATTGGCTTCGTAGCTATCAAATTGCCCCTTTGTGGTGTTAGAATTCCCGGTTTACACTTATACAAAACGTATTATTCAGGAGATTCGATCATGGCCAGCAGAGGCGTAAACAAGGTGATTCTCGTCGGTAATCTGGGGCAGGACCCGGAAGTACGCTACATGCCAAGTGGCGGCGCTGTCGCCAACTTCACGCTGGCAACTTCCGAATCCTGGCGCGATAAGCAAACCGGCGAAATGAAAGAGCAGACTGAATGGCACCGCGTTGTGTTGTTCGGCAAACTAGCGGAAGTCGCTGGCGAATACCTGCGTAAAGGTTCTCAGGTTTATATCGAAGGCCAGCTGCGCACCCGTAAATGGACCGATCAGTCCGGTCAGGACAAGTACACCACTGAAATCGTGGTAAACGTCGGCGGCACCATGCAGATGCTGGGCGGCCGTCAGGGCGGCGGCGCACCGGCAGGCGGCGGCCAGCAGCAGGGCGGTTGGGGTCAGCCTCAGCAGCCGCAGGGCGGCAACCAGTTCAGCGGCGGCGCGCAGTCTCGTCCGCAGCAGCAGGCCCCGGCAGCGCCATCTAACGAACCGCCGATGGACTTCGACGACGATATCCCGTTCTAAGGTTTTCCTTATTACCTACTGCCTATGCAGTAAGCCAACAAAAAGCCCCGAGTGTTCGGGGCTTTTTCGTTTTAGGCTCTCAGGTTGCCGGGGCCGAAGCTTCAGGAGCGGTTGACGGAACTGTGTCTGGCTGCGGCTTACCCGTTCCAGGCTCGGGTAGCGGCGCGGCGGTAGCTTTTTGTTTACGGGCGATATCATCCATAATCAGCCGATAGGCAATGTAGTATTTATAGATATTGCTGACGTAGGTCACCGTCTCAGCGCCGATCTTCTCTGCTGCGAGATTCTCGACGTTGCCAAACCAGATATTCGGGTCAAATCCGCGTTTTTGGGTTTCCGTACGTAGACGCGCGATGCGTGCCGGGCCGGCATTGTAAGAAGCAAACGAAAACAGCGCCTTATCAAGCGGCGTCATCGGTTGGTCACCATAGTAATGATCGATCATCCAGCGCATATACTTAACGCCGGCATGAATGTTGGGGTCGATTTTTTTGATATCGCCAACCTTCAATTCCTTGCCGGTCGCGGGCATGACCTGCATCACGCCGATTGCGCCGACGTGGCTGCGTACCGATTGATTGAGCCGCGATTCCTGATATCCCTGGGCGGCCATCAGCAGCCAGTCGACATCATAGCGTTCGCCATATTTTCTAAAAATTTCCACCATCTGCAAAAACTTAGCGCGCTCTCTGTTGGCTGCGGCGTTTTTAACGTAGGTCGCGCTTTTCAGGTAGCGCAGCAGAATCATGTTTCCCAGGGTGCTGCCTTGACGATTATTTTTCACGAAATTATTCAGTACCGCGAGAAGCTGTGGGTTATCTTTGCGGACCGCCCAGGCGATGCTACCGCCATCCCGTAATACAATGTCGTCATGCACCTGAATTTTTGGAAACACCTGTTTCCAGAAAAGCGCCTTATGGCGATCCACTACGATCAGGGGAATCAGGCCGGCATTGAGCATTTCGAGAAGATCCTCATCTTCGAGCGCCTCTGGCGCTTCCTGCAGAATAACCGGCGGCAGCGACGCTTTAGCGAAGCGGGCGTTAAGTCTCTGCAAACTTTCGTAATAGCTGGAGGAGCGGCGGACAAACACGGTTTTACCGGAAAGCTGCTCCAGGTTTTTCACGTCGGGCGATGATGGCCCCGATACCAACAGTTCTTTGACATCGCTATAGAGCGGGGTGGTAAAGGCGACCTGCTCCTGACGCGACGACGTGATCGTGAGATTGGCGGCGGCGATATCCCCCTTGCCTTCATTTAGCGCTTTGAACAGGTTATCCCGCGTGACCGGGATGAAAACGATCCGCACTTTGAGGTGTTTCTGCTTCAGCTTCTTCTCTTTTGCGAGCTGATTATTGAGATCTTTTTCTAAAGCGATGAAAAGATCGTGGGTAGCGCCGCGTTGGGTACCTTTGTCGATAAAAAAGAATGTCTTGCTGTAAGTCGTTAGCACTCGGATCGCCCGTCGGTTGATCATGTCGGGAAGATCGCCTTTTTGCGGCTGCATGATGTGATCCATATTGATAGCCAGTTCAGTTTTATCATTTTGCAACGGCGGCGGTTTTTCCGTCGAAGATACCGGGGCTGAGACGGCAAACAGTAAGGCGAGAAGGCAGGCGGAAAGCGTCGCCAGGCGACGCTGAAAACCGAAGATGTTCATGATGCGACACTCTGCAGGGAGATGGTTATATTTTAGACAATTCATACGCTCTCCCGCGTCTTTTTCTGCTTACCTCCATTGCGTCGGTACGGCGGAAGAGGTATTACCGTTTCCGCTATAATACAAAAGAAGGAGGTACAGCCCTCCCTGTAGAATATTTTTTTATTTGTGATCGCTAATCACTTATTTAACCTGATGGACTATCAAAATGATATTTTTGTCTGTTATTTAAAATCTATTGTAAGGTTATTTATAGCCTCTGCATGGTTATGTTTTTTTAGTATTAATACATAATTCGTATAAAGCCCGGATTAGCTTACTTCATGAGTGGTATAACCGATGTGTACCAGCCTCGTTCTATATCACACTATTAATAAGCTACCTTGCAGATAACGACCAGGAGTGCTATCACTAAATTCCCCGTCACAGATTTTACTTACAAGGATGGAAGATGAAATGGACTATTCTTAACACCCTTATCTGCCCGCATACCGGCGTTGCGTTCTCGTCAATATCGGGGCTGCGGTTTCTGAAGTTTATTATCTGGTATGAAGCCGATCTTTTATTGCTTCCCGGTGAAACAATGAAACTTTTTTCCTCTAAAGTTTTAATTAATGATCAATATCATTCATTAAAAATTTATAACATTACGCGTTATGACGATAAACAGTGGGAAACGTTAAGAGAGCGGCCAATCTGCCCGTACAATTTTGAAGCCGCGGAACCAGAATCTTGTCTTTATCAATCATATTGTGCAGTTAAGCGCTGCCCAAACGAGCGTCTACGGCCGCAGTTATGCGAACAATATTAGCCGGGGGCGCGGGGAAGGTTCTCACTGTTGCTGAAAATAAAAAAGCTTCCCGTAGGAAGCTTTTTTATCAGGTCATCATCATTGGCCATTCTGGTGGCGTCTGACTCATGACTTCAACCATGACGTCTTTAATGTTGCCCCAGATTTTGGCGACATCCACCATGGTGATGCCTAACAAGCCGGTAGCAAACCAACAGGCGGCAGCGAGGCCCAGACAGCTACAAATAATCGCTAAACCGGCATAGTCGCTTTTACGTAATTGAATATTCAGCGAGCTGGCCAGGAACATCAATACTGCGCTCACCAGGGGCCAGCGCAAAAGAACGACACTGGTAGTAATGGAAGCCATTAACTTATCCTATCTCTCAATGAAAGTCGGGGGCCTTAGACAACCTGGCGCGATTATCAATTAATGAGACGCTCTGGCTATCTGGGGGCACTTCAGGGAGTGATGAAACGAAAGTTTTGTTTCATCAACTTGTGTGAACTATATCACATTTGCTGATTTATTCGCCAGACAAAAAATGACCTTTTTTGACATTTTAAAACCACAAAATAAATGTGGTTAATGTCGGGGGAATGTACGCCAGCTTGTCTGGCGTCTGTTTTTCGACGCTGCTAAGGGCTGGGCGTAGACTGCCGATAATTGTTCTACGGGTTTTGTTACTTATTACGAGTAATTGTACGGAGAAACCGAATTAGTAAGTGGCTAGTGTCTTAATTATTACGAGAATGTTTCTCGATCCATCTATAAGTAAGTATGATTCATCATTATTAGGTGTGAGGTTTTTACATAAACGTGTTCGTTGCTGAAATTCGCTGTTTTTTATAACAGTCGGTAATGCCTGGTTTTTGCCCTTATACCGTGATTGAGGCGTATCGCATGGATAAAAAGCGGAAATGAGTCGTAGCGCGCCGCATAAGGCGTTCAAAATATTCTTCACCATACTGGTGGTTGTGCTGCCGGTGGTGTTGGCGTTGTGGTTCGCGCAAATTAGAGCCCGGGAAGAAATCTCAGATAGATTGCAGTCGTTTTCGCAGCTGGCGTTGCAAAAAACGGAAATGGTCATTCATGAATCCGAGCAGGCGCGCGAAAA
This sequence comes from Klebsiella sp. CN_Kp097, assembly GCF_040064495.1. NCBI lineage: Bacteria > Pseudomonadati > Pseudomonadota > Gammaproteobacteria > Enterobacterales > Enterobacteriaceae > Klebsiella > Klebsiella sp. CN_Kp097. The sequence goes on from NZ_JBEAIL010000019.1 coordinate 62,844, forward strand.
AGCCATGCAATTTGAAGGGGTATTATGTTCCCCGCAGCATCAGCATTACATGTTGAATATTGTCCGTGGGTTGCTGTATGTCGATGACTTGATTTACGCGAACGGTAACAAATTCATCTGTTCTACTGCAGTTCATCCCGAAGAGGGGTGGAGAATAGCCGCGGCGAATTACACCCGCCAACCCGACGTCTCTATTTACTACTACCGCGATACGCCGTTTTATCCGGGCTATGACATGAATTATATGCAGCGCGGCCATTATGCCGTGGTGGTTAATCCTCTCTCTTATAGCTCGGTCATTTCCAGTGATAGAGACTTAGCCTACGGCGTCTTCGATACCAAAACGAACATGTTTTTCTCGGTGAGTAAAAACGTTGATGCCAGGGAACTACACCGCCTTATCCGCCACGAAGACGCTTTTTTTAATCAGGATGGCCGGGTTTATACCGTCGCTCATTCCTCGATTCGGCCGATTGCGGTCATCATGTCCACCTCGCGCGCCAGCTATTATGCCAGCCTGTACGATCAGGTCACCTTGACCCTGCCGTTAGGGATCATCTGCAGCATATTGATTCTGATGGTATGGTCGCGCAGCCGTCAGCAGTATCATTCACCGCGTAATAAGCTCTTGCGGGCGTTAAGCCACCGCCAGCTATGTCTGCATTATCAACCCATTATCGACATTAAGAATAATCGCTGCGTCGGCGCCGAGGCGCTGCTACGCTGGCCGGGATTTGATGGTCCGGTTATGAGTCCGGCGGAGTTTATTCCATTGGCGGAAAACTCAGGCATGATTGCTCAGGTCACAGATTACGTAGTTGACGAGTTGTTCAACGATCTTGGCGAATATTTGTCCCGACACCCGCAGCTCTATATCGCGATTAATCTTTCGGCCTCGGATTTCCACTCCGCGAGGTTGATTGCGCAGATCACTGAGAAAGCGCGCAGCTATGCAGTTTGCGTGAAGCAAATCAAAATTGAAGTCACCGAAAGGGGGTTTATCGATGTGCCGAAAACCACGCCGGTGATCCAGGCTTTCCGCGAAGCGGGCTATGAGATAGCTATTGATGATTTCGGTACCGGTTATTCCAACCTGCACAACCTCTATTCGCTCAACGTCGATATTCTGAAGATTGATAAATCTTTTATCGATACGCTGACGACTAATAGCACCAGCCACCTGATTGCCGAGCATATCATCGACATGGCGCGTAGCCTGCGTTTAAAAACCATCGCTGAAGGGGTAGAAACGCTGGATCAGGTGGATTGGTTGCTTAAGCGCGGCGTGCAGTTTTGTCAGGGTTGGCATTTTGCCAGGGCAATGCCGCCACAGGAGTTTATCCAGTGGCTGGCGAAATCCCCGATCTTACTGCGTCCGCCGCACGACGGTCGTCAGGCGGAAATCTGATGACGGTAGTCGCTGGGAGTGCGATCGAACTCCCGGCGGAACACCCGTGAGAACGTCTGTTGCGAGACGTATCCCAAATCCATCGCAATATCAAAAATAGGGCGTTGCGTGGTCCTTAGCGCCTCAGCGGCGAGCAGTAGCCGGCGCTGGCGAATGTAATCACCCAGCGTTTGGTGGGTGACGGTACGGAACATCCGCTGCAGATACCATTTCGAGTATCCCGATTTTTTAGCGACTACATCAATGTTAAGTGGTTGATCGATATGTTCATCAATCCATTCAATAAGCGTTTGGATAATATCCTGATGGGACATAAAGCGGCCTCTCTCAATTCTCGATTCGTCGTTTTGTCTGCTGGCGAGTATAATTCCTCAAGTTAACTTGAGGTAAAGCGCTTTTATGGAAAAGAAACCAACCCGTATCAAAATGCTGCTCTCCCCTGGGGAAGTGGCGAAACGAACCGGCGTCGCCGTCTCGGCGCTGCACTTTTATGAAAGCAAAGGGCTTATCCGCAGCCAGCGCAACGCGGGCAATCAGCGGCGATATCGCCGCGATGTGCTGCGTGCGGTCGCTATCATCAAGATTGCGCAACGTATTGGTATTCCGCTGGCGACCATCGGCGAGGCATTCGGCGTCCTGCCGGAAGGGCATAATCTGAGCGCCAAAGAGTGGAAACAGCTGTCGTCGCAATGGCGGGAGGAGCTGGACCGGCGTATTCACACTCTGACCGCGTTGCGCGACCAGCTCGACGGCTGCATCGGTTGCGGCTGTTTATCGCGCCGCGATTGTCCGTTACGCAACCCTGGAGATAAGTTGGGTGAAGAGGGGACCGGCGCACGCCTGCTGGAAGAGGATTAATGGTGATGCCTGCAAAAAACTAAAGCGCCACAACAGGGCGCTTTAGTTGTTTTCCGGTCTTTGTCTTTCGCATTATCCCGCTGGCTCACGGGAGGGTTTCCCCCGACGTCGACTCCCCTCAGGTATTGCGCAATGTGTTGAAGGAGGTTCCGGATTGCGTCGACAATGTAATTGTGGCACAGCCTGCTGATTTTGCCTGTTGACGTTGCCGAAATTTTTCCGTCATTGGCCGCCTGTTTCTATAGTTAATTTGAACGAACAACAGGAGAGCGCCATGTTGACGGTCCATCACCTCAACCAATCCCGCTCGCAGCGCGTGCTGTGGGCGTTGGAAGAACTGCAATTGTCCTATCAGGTAGTCTGCTACCAGCGTGAAAAAAACATGCAGGCGCCAGCGGAACTGAAAAAAATTCACCCGTTGGGTAAATCGCCGGTGCTTGAGGATCAAGGCGTGGTGCTGGCGGAGTCCGGCGCGATTCTGGAATATCTGCAGGAGACCTACGATAGCGCCCAGCAGCTCAGACCGCTGGGGCGGGAAGAGAAACTGCAATATCGTTTCTGGCTCCATTATGCCGAGGGATCGTTAATGCCTTTGTTGTTGATGAAGCTTATCTTCGCCAGCCTCGGCAAGCCGCCGGTGCCGCTTGGCATGCGCACGCTGGGCGGGGCGTTGGGCAAAGGGGTGCAAAAAGCGTGGCTGGACAAACAGCTGGCGACCCACGCGGCGTATATAGAACAGCATCTGGCCCGTCAGCCGTGGTTTGCCGGCAGTGCGTTGAGTATGGCGGATATCCAGATGAGCTTCCCGGTGATGGCGTTACTGGCGCGCGGCGGTGTTGGAGACTTGCCGCATACACGGCGCTGGCAGCAGCAGGTTGAGTCACGTCCGGCATGGATTAGCGCTATTGAGCGCGGCGGGCCGTTTACCCTACCTGGCGGTTAATGCGCCTGAAAGCGGATTAAAACATATAAAAATGTTAATGCTTTGCGCATTGACGATAACGTTTGCGCATCGTTTGTCTATTTCCTGAGCTTTGGCGGCGAAATTTGGCAAAATACGACAAACTTCAGTTGAAAAGGGCCGTCTAAAGACAGGATAATCGTTTGCCTTTTTACTTTGCTCGTTTTTTCCCCTGCCTACAGGGGGAGCAAAGACATTCCATATACCGCATTGTATGCGCGGAGTTAAACGTTTGCTTTTTCTCAGCCTCCCTCCTGGCGCCGGGAAACAGCACAAGGAGATGGCGTTTAACTGGCAGTGGACGGTCCATCACGCATACACGCGAACGATCAAAATTTTCAGGGGAAGTTTTCTATGTCTACGCCTTCAGCGCGTACCGGCGGTTCTTTAGACGCCTGGTTTAAAATTTCAGCTCGCGGCAGTTCCGTACGTCAGGAAATCGTTGCCGGGTTAACGACCTTCCTGGCGATGGTGTACTCGGTCATTGTGGTGCCGGGAATGCTGGGGAAAGCGGGTTTTCCGCCGGCAGCGGTGTTCGTGTCGACCTGCCTGGTGGCGGGCGTCGGTTCATTAGTCATGGGCCTGTGGGCCAACCTGCCGCTGGCTATCGGCTGCGCGATTTCGCTGACCGCGTTTACCGCTTTTAGCCTGGTGCTGGGGCAGCACATCAGCATTCCAGTAGCATTAGGCGCCGTTTTCCTGATGGGGGTATTGTTCACCATTATCTCCGCTACCGGTATTCGTAGCTGGATCCTGCGCAACCTGCCGCAGGGCGTGGCGCACGGCACCGGCATCGGTATCGGCCTGTTCCTGCTGCTGATTGCCGCCAACGGCGTCGGCCTGGTGATTAAAAACCCGCTGGACGGCCTGCCGGTTGCGCTGGGCAACTTCGACAGTTTCCCGGTGATGATGTCGCTGATTGGCCTGGCGGTCATTATCGGTCTGGAAAAACTGAAAGTGCCGGGCGGCATTCTGCTGACCATCATCGGGGTATCAATTATCGGGCTGATTTTCGATCCGAACGTCCACTTCTCCGGGATTTTCGCCATGCCGTCGCTGAGCGATGACAAAGGCAATTCGCTTATTGGCAGCCTTGATATCATCGGCGCGCTGAACCCGGTGGTGTTACCAAGCGTACTGGCGCTGGTCATGACCGCAGTATTCGATGCCACCGGCACCATTCGCGCGGTGGCCGGCCAGGCTAATCTGCTGGATAAAGACGGGCAGATCATCAACGGCGGTAAAGCGCTGACTACCGACTCCCTGAGCAGCGTGTTCTCCGGCGTGGTGGGCGCGGCTCCTGCGGCGGTGTATATCGAATCGGCGGCCGGTACGGCGGCGGGCGGTAAAACCGGCCTGACGGCCGTCACCGTTGGCGTGCTGTTCCTGCTGATCCTGTTCCTTTCTCCGCTCTCCTATCTGGTGCCGGCCTACGCGACCGCGCCAGCGCTGATGTACGTTGGCCTGCTGATGCTGAGCAACGTGGCGAAAATCGACTTCAATGACTTCGTTGATGCGATGGCGGGGCTGATTACCGCGGTGTTCATCGTGCTGACCTGCAACATCGTGACCGGCATCATGATCGGTTTCGCATCGTTGGTGATTGGCCGCGTGGTATCCGGCGAGTGGCGTAAACTCAATGCGGGCACCGTGATCATCGCGGCGGCGCTGGTTATCTTCTATGCCGGCGGCTGGGCGATTTAACTTTTCCTGCTAACGACGGGCGGCTTTGGCCGCCCGTTTAATTTTTAAGCCACATCCTGTTTCCTTTTGCGTTAATCTGAGTAGCGTATCATTTCGAGACATGACGCCTCAGATGTAAAAAAAGAAAACGCAGCAAACAGGGAACACATGGAAATATTCTTCACCATACTCATCATGACCCTTGTGGTCTCACTCTCCGGGGTGGTTACACGCGTACTGCCCTTTCAGGTTCCACTACCGTTAATGCAAATCGCCATCGGCGCGCTGTTAGCCTGGCCAACCTTTGGTTTGCACGTCGAGTTCGACCCTGAACTCTTCCTCGTTCTGTTTATTCCGCCGCTGCTATTTGCCGATGGCTGGAAAACGCCGACCCGCGAATTTATCGAGCACGGGCGGGAAATCTTCGGCCTGGCGCTGGCTCTGGTGGTGGTTACCGTGGTTGGTATCGGCTTCCTGATTTACTGGATTGTGCCGGGGATCCCGCTGGTTCCGGCGTTCGCCCTTGCGGCGGTGCTGTCGCCGACCGATGCCGTGGCGCTGTCCGGTATTGTCGGCGAAGGGCGGATACCGAAGAAAATCATGGGCATCCTGCAGGGCGAAGCGCTGATGAACGACGCCTCTGGCCTGGTGTCGTTAAAATTTGCCGTTGCCGTGGCGATGGGGACGATGGTGTTCACCATTGGCGGCGCAACCGTTGAGTTCCTGAAGGTGGCGATTGGCGGCATCCTGGCCGGTTTTGTGGTCAGTTGGTTGTATGGCCGCTCAATGCGTTTCCTCAGCCGCTGGGGCGGCGATGAACCGGCAACGCAAATTGTGCTGCTGTTCCTGCTGCCGTTCGCTTCCTACCTGATTGCCGAACATATCGGTTTCTCCGGGATCCTGGCGGCGGTGGCCGCGGGTATGACCATCACCCGTTCCGGGGTGATGCGTACCGCGCCGCTGGCTATGCGCCTGCGCGCCAACAGTACCTGGGCCATGCTGGAGTTCGTGTTTAACGGCATGGTGTTCCTGCTGTTGGGCCTGCAACTGCCGGATATCCTGTCGAGCTCGCTGGTAGCGGCGGAAGCCGATCCGAACGTTGAAACCTGGATGCTGTTCACCGATATCGTGCTGATTTACGCCGCGCTGATGCTGGTGCGTTTCGGCTGGCTGTGGACGATGCGTAAGCTTAGCCAGCGCTTCCTGAAGAAGAAACCGATGGAGTTTGGCTCCTGGACCACCCGCGAGCTGCTGATCTCCTCCGTCGCCGGGGTGCGCGGGGCGATTACCCTCGCCGGTGTGCTATCGATTCCGCTACTGCTGCCGGACGGCAACGTCTTCCCGGCGCGTTACGAGCTTATTTTCCTTGCCGCCGGGGTGATTCTTTTCTCCCTGTTTGTCGGGGTGATCGCGTTGCCGATTCTGCTGCGGCGTATTGAGTCCACCGACCACGTACAGCAGCGCAAAGAAGAGCGTCTGGCGCGCGCCGCGACGGCGGATGTGGCGATTGTCGCGATTCAGAAAATGGAAGAACGCCTGGCGGCGGATACCAAAGAGAATATCGACAACCAACTGCTGACCGAGGTGAGTTCGCGTGTCATCGGTAATTTGCGTCGCCGCGTAGATGGGCGTAACGATGTCGAAACCTCGATGCTGGAAGAGAGCCTTGAGCGCCGTTTCCGTCTGGCGGCGCTGCGTTCGGAACGCGGCGAGCTGTACCACCTGCGCGCGACGCGGCAAATCAGCAACGAGACGTTGCAGAAACTGCTGCACGATCTCGACCTGTTAGAAGCGCTGTTAATCGAAGATCAGTAACCTTCGCCCCGGTAAGCGCGACGCTTATCGGGACTACTCGCGGTGCCGTTTTTTGTCGGGTAGCGGCTAACGCCTTACCCGACCTTCGGTCCTACGGTCCGTGCGGCCTGCCTTTAATTTATTCACTATGCTGGCTGAAACTGCCGGTACCAATGGCCTCAAAATCCCCCGGTGGCGCTGCCGCTTACCGGGGCTACAGCGCTGTGCGATTTGGTAGCCCGGAGAAGGCGCAATGCGCCGCCTCCGGGAAAAATCCTTAAAAAGTTGCCAACCGATAACAGTATCGACAGTCTATATGTAGCCCCGGTAAGCGTTAGCGCGACCGGGGAGTTACTCCAGCCAAAACGACTTACTGCACTCCAGCCACGCCTGGGCGCTGCGCGACATATACACTCCTTCCCGCCAGATCATCCCTAATTCCCAACGTAATTCGCTCTCCAGCGGGATCCAGTAAAAATCCTCAGCGTCAAGACGCTGGCAAATCGGCTCCGGCAAAATCGCCACGCCAATGCCTGCCTGCACCATCGCCGCCAGAAAATCCCACTGGCCGCTGCGCACGGCGATACGCGGCTTCACGTCATGCTCGGCAAACAGGCGCATCAGTTGCTGGCTGAGGGCGAAATCTTCGTTGTAGATAACCAACGGATGCTGCGCCAGCTTTTGCGGCGAGATCGAGGTGATACCCTGCCACTGCGCCGTCTTCGGTACGAGGACGCAGAGCGGATGGCTGAAGAGCGATAGCGTGGTCAGAGCGCTGGCCTCATCGACCGGTAGCGCGGTCATCGCCAGATCGAGTTCGCCGTTGCTAACCGCCTGCTGCACCGTCAACCCGCCGAACTCGGAAATTTTCAGCTCCACGCCGGGATAACGCAGGCGAAAGCGGCTGATGGGCTCGGCCATCAACATGCCGACCATCGGCGGGATCCCCAGGCGCAGCACGCCTTTATTTAGATGGTTGATGTCGCTGAGCTCGGCTTTTAACTGGCTGAATTCGCCGAGTATCGCCTGCCCGCGTTCGAACACTACCCGGCCGGTATCGGTTAACAACAGCTTACGGCCATCACGGATAAGCAGGGTGCAATTGAGCTCGTCTTCCAGATTTTTGAGCATCTTGCTGATGGTGGGCTGCGTGACGAAGAGCTTCTCCGCCGCGCGGGTAAAGCTTTGCTGGCGGACGACTTCGACAAAATACCGCAACGTACGTATATCCATGATTATTCCCTGAGACTATACCTGTGATGATTTTAATTCATTTCTGTCCGCAAGGGCGGCTCTCTATACTGCACCCCTGACTTATTTTTAGGGAATTCCGCTCATGGCCTTCGCGCCAGCACGTGTTGCGCCTTTCGTGATGCAACGTCTTCAGGTACCGGTTCAGGTACTGCTCTATGCCGGGTTGTTTGTCTGCGCTGAATATCTGGTTAATTGGCTACATCTCCCGCTTCCTGCCAATCTTGTCGGCATGTTGATGCTGCTGATGCTTATCGTCTGCCGGGTGATACCGCTAAACTGGGTGCGTGCAGGCGCGCGCTGGCTACTGGCGGAGATGCTGCTGTTTTTCGTCCCGGCGGTGGTTGCTGTCGTTAACTATGCGCAACTGCTGATGATAGACGGCTGGCGCATCTTCCTCGTCATCGGGCTAAGCACCACCATGGTACTGGGCGCCACGGCCTGGGTAGTGGATAAGGTCTATCGCTATGAAGTGAGCAGGTTGAAAGATGAGTGATTTTACCCTGAGCGTGCTGTGCCTGGCGGTCACCCTCGGGCTCTATTTCGCCAATAAACGCCTCTATCGCCGCTTCCACAAACTGCCGTTGATGCCGCTGGTGCTCACACCGGTACTGTTGGTGCTGATCCTCGTCTTTGGTCATATTTCCTACCAGAGCTATATGGGCGAGTCGCACTGGCTATTGTGGTTATTGGGGCCGGCCACCATCGCCTTCGCCGTACCGGTCTATGACAACATAGCGATTATTAAGCGTCACTGGATGTCGTTGACCGCCGGTGTCGTGACGGCTTCGGTGGTGGCGGTGACCACTTCCGTCTGGCTCGCGCGTCTATTTACTCTTTCTGATGAGATCCAGCGAAGCCTGGCGGTACGCTCGGTGACCACTCCGTTTGCGCTGGCGGCAGCGAAACCGCTCGGCGGCCAACCGGATCTGGTGGCGTTATTTGTGGTGGTTACCGGAGTCTTTGGCATGGCGATTGGCGACGTGCTGTTCTTACGCCTGTCGATCAGCGCCGGAATGGCGAAAGGGGCTGGGTTCGGCGCAGCATCGCACGGCGCCGGGACTGCCCGCTCCTACGAACTCGGCCAGCAGGAGGGCGTGGTCGCCAGCCTGGTAATGATGCTCTCCGGCGTGGTAATGGTTCTGGCGGCGCCGCTAGTACGCTGGGCAATATTTTAATATTCAGCAGTTTTACCTCAAAGTGCAGCAGGTAAGGCTGCTGATATTAGAATGATTTAAGAAACTACGTATATATAAGACGTTTGGCTTAATTGATATTTAAAGTGTTTAGGCTTTATTCCGAATCCATCAAAATGCATTAACTTTCTTTATGGCTGAAAGTGTATCTAATTGGTTGATGTTTATGGTTTTATATTGTGTGATGACAGGTGATGAATCTCAGCTAATAAGTGATGTTAGCTCTTCTTATTGAAAAATATTTTCTGCACGATATTCTTTTTACGTGGGCTATTATTATTGAATGGATTCTATGAGTGACCACGTAGTGAAATATACCCTAAATAATTCGAGTTGCAGGAAAGCCAACGCACATGCAACTTGAAGTATGACGGGTATAAATTGATCTTATCATTATTTGCATGACGCATTTGTAATGCGAATATTGAATTCCATTCTCTAATATACCTGCATGAAGCAATTGACGGATTGATTGTCATTTAAAATGGATATGGGAATTCATATGAAAATTAGTAAGAAATATGCGTTAAGCGCGCTGGCAATTTCTGCCTCCTGCATGCTGTCGACTTTTACACAAGCTGCATCGAATACTATTACTTTCAACGGTACCGTTTCTGATACCACCTGTACCGCAACAATTGATGGTGGAGTGACATCTATCGAAATGGGTACCACTTCAGTAGCGGACTTGAAAGCGAATACCTTTGGTGCGGCGAAGAATTTTTCATTTTCACTCGCTAACTGTCCTGCTACTGAAGAAGGGGGCAACGCTGTCGCCCGCATCACCTTCGGTGGCGAGGCAGATGCTGCGAACAGTGATTACTTCAAAAACCAGGCCACGAGTTCTGCTGCTTCCGGCGTTGCGGTCGCCATTTTTGATAACGAGGGTAATCTGCTGAAAAATAACGAAGAAGGTGCCGATGTCGATATTTCATCCGGGGCAGCGACTATTCCCTTTACTGTGAAAATGGTCAAGTCAGGCGCTTCTGATCCTACGAAAGGTACGGTAAATACGACAGTTACCTATAACGTGACTTACTATTAATTTATTTTATACGGAGAAAGGGGAGCTGGGTGTCGATTCCCCTTTATTATGGATATATGAGAAATTGTTTATTCTTTATTAGCTTATTGCTAACTTTTTCGAATGCACAAGCGAGCGTGGTGGTGGGCGCGACTCGTGTGATATTTGATGGCGCCAAAGAGAGTACGGTGGTTGGTGTTGATAATAAAGATAATACTACTAATATTGTTCAGTCCTGGCTTTCTGTCGTTGATACGTCATCGCCAGTAAAAGACGCTTTTATTATTACACCACCGCTATTTCGATTAAATTCGGGAGAGAAAGGATTTGTCCGGATCGTGCGCTCAGGGAAACCATTGCCAACAGATCGCGAGTCTATGCTCTGGTTAAATGTTAAAGGCATACCCGCGATGGACAATGTGCCAGATAAAAATACGGTGCAGTTTGCCATTAACTCTAAAATTAAACTTATTTATCGTCCAAAAGAACTACAGGGCCAAATACCAGAAAACTATGCGGATAAATTACAATGGCGCCGCGATAGCAATTTTTATAGTGTTATAAATTATTCACCATTGTATATGAACTTCTCACAAATAAAGATTAGTGGTCAGAATATATCTGGAATATGGTTCGTTGCACCATTTTCTACGTTAAAAATACCGGCAAAAGCTGTTTTATCCTCTGCGGGAAGTAAAGAAATCACATGGAGCGTGATTAATGATTATGGCATGGCAGGGAAAAAATATTCCGCAATCATACAGTAGCATTGCTCTGTTTCAGACTCCGGGGTATATCGGAGTAGCATTTCTGCTATACGTTACTACCCTAAGTTCTGGCGCGCAAGCCGGAGAATACTTCAACCCTCATTTACTGGAAGTGACTGAAAGTAGTGCTACCGCTGTGGATTTATCCTGGTTATCTCAGGATACGATTCCTCCCGGTAGTTATAATCTGGATATTTATATTAATGATAAATATATATCTTCCGAGGTTGTTGAATTTAAAAAAAACACGGATAACCAGCAGATAAAGGTTCAACCCTGCATTGGCGTTGAGCTGTTAAGATCATGGTCGATTAATACCGAGCGTTATCCGCAGTTAACGGATATGGCAACGCATTGTGCCCGTCTGTCTGTTATTCCTGGCCTTGAATACTCCGTATCGTTATCGCAGCAGCGCCTCGCACTTTCCGTGCCGCAGGCGGCGTTGCTTAATCGCCCTGGAGACTATGTTCCGGAAGAACAGTGGCAGCAAGGAATAAACGCGGGTTTGCTTAACTACAGTTTGTCGGGGCAATGGAATACACCGCGGCACGGCGGTAGCGCCACCGAAAGTCAGTTTGCGAGTTTACAGCCTGGTATAAATCTGGGGCCGTGGCGTCTTCGCAACTATAGCTCGTTTGATCATGGCGATGGCGGCAGCCACTGGCAATCGGTGTATAGCTATCTTGCTCGCGATATTCATACCTTGAGAAGCCAATTCGTTCTGGGTAATACGTATACCTCATCAGGTATATATGACAGTATGAATTTTACTGGTCTGCAACTAAGCTCTGATAAGGAAATGCTGCCGGACAGTCTGCATGGTTTCGCGCCAACGATTAAAGGTATCGCGCGTACTACCGCTGAGGTCACCGTTTATCAGAATGGTTACAGTATCTATAAAACAACGGTTGCCCCCGGGGCCTTCGAGATTAAGGATCTTTATTCAACGGGGAGCGCAGGCGATCTCAACGTTAATATTAAAGAGTCCGATGGTAGTGAGCAAAATTTTATTGTGCCTTATGCGTCGCTTGCCATTTTGCAGCGAGAGGGGCAGTTGGACTATGCCTTTAGTAGCGGAAAAACGCGCGCGACCAGTTCTGGCGATAAAGAATATAATTTTATCCAGTCGACAGCGGCATACGGCGTTTCAAGCAATATTACGTTATATGCTGGATTGCAACAGGCTGAAGATAAATATACTAATATATTAATGGGTTCTGGTTTTAACTTAGGCAGTATTGGCGCGTTGTCGTTTGACGCTTCTCAGTCATTGGCAGATATTAAACAAAACGAAACCCGTTCTACGTTATCGCAAAAAAAAGGACAATCCTTACGTCTGCGCTTTAGTAAGAGCTTTATACAGACGGGAACTAATTTTTCGGTTGCGGGTTATCGCTATTCTACCGCGGGATATTACTCCTTTCAGGATTTTATCGATAATGCCTCAAATGACCGCGATTGTTGTACCTTAAATGGCCGGAAAAAAGGGCGCTTTGATGCCTCAATATCGCAATCACTATTTGGACACGGTTCTCTGTCGCTTTCTTTAGTCAATGAAACCTACTGGGATAGTTCGCGAATGGAGTCCCTGGGTATTGGCTATAGCGGGTCTGTGGGAAAAGTCTCGTATTTTATTAATTACTCATATAACCGAAACGTGCAAAGTAGCGAAAATAGTACCGAGACTAAACCTGACAGCGATACCCTTGTGTCTTTAACGCTGTCTCTGCCGCTCGGCGAGAGTCTCTCATCTAACTACAGCATGAGCTCCGGCCGTACCAGCGACACTACCCACAGCGTAGGACTGAACGGTATGATGCTGGCGGATCGATCGCTTAACTGGAATATTCAGCAAGGTTATAACGCCAGTAATAAAAGCACTTCCGGAAATATTGGCGTGGATTATCAGAGTTCCAGAGGGGATATTTCCGGCGGTTACGGCTATGACCATTATAGCAACCATTATAACTATTCATTACGCGGGGGCATGATCGCCCACGCCGGTGGACTCACGCTTTCCCGATTCCTCGGCGAGAGTTCCGCCCTGATTGCCACGCCCGGTGTGGGTGATGTGGCGGTACGCGGACAAACCAATGTCACTACCGATTCCACAGGTTACGCAATTGTGCCATATATTCGGCCGTACCATATTAATAACCTGTCATTGGATGAACAGCAGATTGCAGGTGCGGAGATCGATAATGTGGTGAAAAACGTGGTACCGACGCGCAACGCGATAGTGAGAGTGCAATACGATACTTATATTGGAGCGAAAGCGATGGTCACTTTAAAGACGCGGACCGGCGTCGCGCCGTTCGGCGCTATTGTGACTTTAGAAAAACAGCCGCAACGGCGCCAGGATATTCGCAGCAATATTGTTGGTGATGACGGGCAGGTTTATATGACAGGGCTTCAGCAAAAAGGAACCATGCTGGTGAAATGGGGTGAGGGAGACAATGAACAATGCCGCGCAAACTATGATTTGACGGGTAGAGAAAAAAGCCAGGAGATTATTTTTTATCAAACACTGTGTCATTAATTTATGCAATTGCTCAAAGCAATGGGGTTTTATAATGGGTGATGTTAAAAATATTGGCGGTATCTTGATCTGTTTATTAGGTTATTTAATCTGTGGGTTGTTTGTTATTTCGCCACCAGTTTTCGCCTATGAGGATTCAAGTACGCTCAATTTTAATGTTTCCGGAAACATTGAGGAGCCATCCTGTAACGTTGAAATAAAACCCTCTACCACCATTGATCTAGGCACGGTGTCGTATCAAACGCTTACCGGTAAAGCGGGTTCTAGTGGGGAAAGCACGCCGGTTAAGCTTGAGTTTAGTAACTGCTCCGCGGGAATCTCTACGGTCACCTTATCCTTCAGTGGCTCCTATTTTGATGATGCCCATGCTTCAATTTATAAAAACTATCAAACCGGTAGTGATGGGGCCAGCGGTGTCGGAATGCAACTGCTAAGCCAGGCGGATAACCAGCCATTAGGGCCGAACGATCGGTATGTTTATACGTTTGATGATAGTGCTGGCGCTCATACATTTAACATGATCGCCAGAATGTATTCGCCCTACGGAAAAATTAGTGCTGGCATTGTGGGATTTACCGCGACCTTTGATGTCACCTATAAATAACTATTACATGCAGGAGGATGCATGAAAAAATTTATCTGGCTAGCTCTGTTCCTGTTTACTGAGTTTAGCTGGGGGTGTGGCGGGGAAAATTACGGTGATATATCCATGACTAATTTACCTGAGAAGATTTTAGTTAGTGCCGGGAATTACTCAGCCGGAACAGTATTATATGACTCAGGAAAAATAACTCATTCGTCAACCGCTCTAACTAATTGTAAAGGAGATATCTACGCTCTCTTTCAGTGGGCCTCAAATAATGCAGGTAGTTTAATCGGTGATAATATCTATACCACCTCGTTACAAGGCGTTGGATTGAGAGTCAAAGTCTGGCTAAACATTACCGGGGAATATGACGGCGATAGTGGTGATTTCAGTAGTGACTATCAGACGCATTTTATTGGTGATGCTAATTACTATCTTGGTAAACCTTCCGGGGTACTGGATTATTATGCTTCAACCAGTTATTCACCCGCTTACCAGCTGCAGTTAGTGGCGACAGGCGGTCCAATAGCGACAAATAGTAAACTGTCTTTGACCGATCCGATCGCTACGGTTTCTGCGAAAGATAGCACAGGCACTATCGTGATTTCGCAACTGCATATTAGCGGCACCACCACGATTCAACTGACCCCGATGGGCTGTGTAACCAATAGCTCGGGGCTGAACTTCGAGATGGGTACGGTCAGCGCTTCGGCGTTTAATTCAGCGACGAAAGTGGGCTCAGCTCGGCAGTCGGTCACGCTCTCCTGCGAACCGGGCACTAACGTCTCGATGCGGGTGACGGCGGCACAAGCGGGCGGTGATAATCCTGATAACACGGTGATGGCGCTGACAGCAGATAGCAATGTCGCCACCGGTGTTGGCGTCCAGCTCAATCTGAATGGCGAGGCGCTACCGTTGAATACGGATATCAGTTTGTATTCTTCAAGCCGCACGACGGTGACCAATAGCGACGCGGATGCCGGTTATACCGTCTTTACCAACCCTGATAGCCCCGGCGGAGCTACCGCTTTGCAGACATTATCGTTTTCCGCCAACTATTATAAGACGGGGGCTGAGGTGACGGCGGGGCCGGCAAATGCGAGCGGGGTGATAACCTTTACCTATAACTAAAACACAGCCTCTTCCTCAAGGCGAGGAAGAGGCTGATACACTTAGTGCGCCTGACCGCGTTCGATACCGATACCGGTTTGCGAACGGATAAACTGAGCGCGGAACTGCTCGCGCTCGCGCATCCCTTCGGCGGAGTTATCGGTAATCGAGAACAGCCAGATGCCGATGAAAGCGATGGCGATGGAGAACAGCGCCGGGTATTCATACGGGAAGACCGCTTTCTCGTGACCAAGGATCTGCACCCAAATGGTCGGGCCGAGGATCATTAAAATCACCGCAGTGAGCAGGCCGAGCCAGCCGCCGATCATCGCGCCGCGGGTGGTCAGCTTCGACCAGTACATCGACAGCAGGATAATCGGGAAGTTACAGCTGGCGGCGATAGAGAACGCCAGGCCGACCATGAAGGCGATATTCTGGTTTTCGAACAAAATCCCCAGCAGAATCGCCACCACGCCCAGGATCAGCACGGTAATTTTCGACACTTTCAGCTCTTCACGTTCGGTCGCCCCTTTCTTGAACACGTTGGCATACAGGTCATGAGAGACCGCCGATGCCCCCGCCAGCGTCAGCCCGGCGACTACCGCCAGGATCGTGGCGAAAGCCACCGCCGAGATAAAGCCAAGGAACAGATTACCGCCGACGGCATCCGCCAGATGCACCGCCGCCATATTATTGCCGCCGATAAGCTGACCGGCGGCGTCTTTAAACGCCGGATTCGCTCCCACCAGCATGATGGCGCCGAAGCCGATGATAAAGGTAAGAATATAAAAGTAGCCCATGAAACCGGTGGCGTAGAACACGCTCTTACGCGCTTCTTTGGCGTCGCTCACGGTGAAGAAACGCATCAGAATATGCGGCAGACCCGCGGTACCGAACATCAGGCCGAGACCGAGCGATAGCGCCGAGATGGGGTCTTTCACCAGCCCGCCGGGGCTCATGATCGCCGCCCCTTTCGGATGCACCGCCATCGCTTCGGCGAACAGATTATTGAAGCTGAAGCCGACGTGCTTCATTACCATAAAGGCCATAAAGCTGGCGCCGAACAGCAGCAGGACCGCTTTGATAATCTGTACCCAGGTGGTGGCGAGCATGCCGCCGAACAGCACGTACAACACCATCAGCACGCCGACCAGCACCACCGCAACGTGGTAGTTGAGGCCGAATAGCAACTGGATGAGCTTACCGGCGCCAACCATCTGCGCGATCAGATACAGCGCCACAACCACCAGCGAACCGCAGGCGGAGAGGGTGCGGATCGGCCCCTGCTTTAGGCGGTAAGATGCTACGTCGGCAAAGGTGTAACGGCCGAGGTTACGCAGGCGTTCGGCGATCAGAAACAGAATAATCGGCCAGCCGACGAGGAAGCCGAGCGAATAGATCAGTCCATCGTAGCCGGAGGTGTAGACCAGCGCCGAAATGCCGAGGAACGAGGCCGCGGACATAAAGTCGCCGGAAATCGCCAGCCCGTTCTGGAAGCCGGTAATATTGCCGCCAGCGGTGTAGTAATCGCTGCGCGAACGTACGCGTTTTGACGCCCAGTAAGTGATGTACAGCGTCAGGGCGACGAAAATCACGAACATGATAATCGCCTGCCAGTTGGTCGGCTGACGCTGCACCGCGCCGGTAATGGCATCGGCGGCGTTAGCGGCGAAAGGGAGCGTGGCGGCAAGCGCCGTCAGGACTTTTTTCATGATGCTTGCACCTCGCTGATCACGCTTTTGGTCAACTTGTCGTATTCGCCGTTTGCCCGCCAGACGTAAATCCCGGTCAGGACGAAGGACACAATAATGACGCCGATACCAATAGGGATGCCGCGGGTCACGCTGGTGCCTTCATGCAGAGGCGTCCCCAGCCAGCCGGGCGCGAAGGCGATAAGCAAAATAAAGCCTACGTAAATGACCAACATAATGACTGACAGAATGGCGGCAAACCGTTGCCGTGATGCAACTAACTCCCTGAAATGCGCACTATTTTCTATCCGCTGACAAATTTGTTCATTCATCTTCGCGTCTCCAGAGGTAACCCTTATGTCATCCATCGGCTATCCGTCGGCAACAGTGACTCGCCCGACGCTATTGCGTCGAGTCGTCGCTGATTTACCGCTTTCCTGCTGAATAGAATCCTTGGGGGGAGTTTATGTTTTTAACCTCTCCCTCCTAAGAGGGAGAGGGGGTAGGGAATAGGTTAAGGTTATGACGGCATCGCAATGGCCTGCTTCTCTTCGAGCAGTTTGTCCACTACGCCCGGATCGGCCAGCGTCGAGGTATCCCCGAGATTACTGGTATCACCAGCAGCAATCTTACGCAGAATACGGCGCATGATTTTGCCGGAGCGGGTTTTCGGCAACGAGTCAGTCCAGTGCAGTACATCCGGCGTCGCCAGCGGGCCAATCTCTTTGCGTACCCAGTTACGTACTTCGGCATACAGCTCCGGCGTCGGCTCTTCGCCGTGATTCAGCGTCACGTAGGCGTAGATGGCCTGGCCTTTGATGTTATGCGGAATACCGACCACCGCCGCTTCGGCGATTTTCGGATGCGAAACCAGCGCGGATTCAATTTCCGCGGTGCCCAGACGGTGGCCGGAGACGTTCAGTACGTCATCGACGCGACCGGTGATCCAGTAGTAACCATCTTCGTCGCGACGGGCGCCGTCGCCGCTAAAGTACATATTTTTAAAGGTTGAGAAGTAGGTCTGCTCGAAGCGTTCATGATCGCCAAACAGGGTACGCGCCTGGCCAGGCCAGGAGTCGGCGATCGCCAGGTTGCCCTCGGTCGCGCCTTCCAGCGGCGTCCCTTCGTTGTCCACCAGTACCGGCTGGACGCCGAAGAACGGACGCGTGGCGGAACCGGCCTTCAGTTCGGTGGCGCCCGGCAGCGGGGTGATCATGAAGCCGCCGGTTTCGGTCTGCCACCAGGTGTCCATCACCGGGCATTTTTCGTTGCCGATCTTCTTCCAGTACCACTCCCAGGCTTCCGGGTTAATCGGCTCGCCGACCGAGCCGAGGATGCGCAGTGAGGAACGATCGGTACCTTCGATAGCTTTGTCGCCTTCCGCCATCAGCGCGCGGATCGCCGTCGGCGCGGTGTACAGAATATTGACCTGATGTTTATCCACTACCTGGCACATGCGCGCCGGGGTCGGCCAGTTTGGCACGCCTTCAAACATCAGCGTGGTGGCGCCGCAGGCCAGCGGGCCGTACAGCAGGTAGCTGTGACCGGTGACCCAGCCCACATCGGCGGTGCACCAGTAGATATCGCCCGGATGATAATCAAAGACGTATTTGAAGGTAGTCGCCGCATACACCAGGTAGCCGCCGGTAGTGTGCAGCACGCCTTTCGGCTTGCCGGTCGAGCCGGAGGTATAGAGGATGAACAGCGGGTCTTCGGCGTTCATTTCCACCGCTTCATGTTGGTCATCCGCTTTTTCAATCAGATCGCTCCACCACAGGTCGCGACCTTCCTGCCAGTCGATTTTGCCGCCGGTGCGTTTGAGTACCACTACGTGCTCGATGCTGGTGACGTGCGGGTTTTTCAGCGCATCATCGACGTTTTTCTTCAGCGGGATGGCGCGACCGGCGCGTAACCCCTCGTCAGAGGTGATCACCAGGCGAGCGCTGGAGTCGATAATGCGTCCGGCAACCGCTTCCGGCGAAAAGCCGCCGAAGATAACCGAATGGATAGCGCCGATGCGCGCGCAGGCCAGCATGGCGACGGCGGCTTCAGGCACCATCGGCATATAGATAGCAACGACATCGCCTTTTTTAATGCCCAGATCGAGCAATACGTTGGCAAAACGGCAAACATCGCGATGGAGCTGGCGATAAGTGATGTTTTTGCTCTGGCTGGCGTCGTCGCCTTCCCAGATGATCGCGGTCTGGTCGCCGCGCTCGTGCAGATGGCGGTCGAGACAGTTGGCCGCGAGGTTCAGGGTGCCATCTTCATACCATTTGATGGAGATGTTTCCCGGGGCGAAAGAGGTATTTTTTACCTGCGTATAGGGCTTAATCCAGTCGAGGATTTTGCCTTGCTCACCCCAGAAGGCATCTGGGTTGCTGATGGATTGTTGGTAGTTCACCTGGTACTGTTGCGGATTCATCAGGCAATGTTCCGCAATCTCTGCGGGAATAGGGTGTTTATGTATTTGGCTCATGGCTTTTTTTCTCCTTTAACTTGTTAAATATATGTCAAATAACCGTTAAGAATAGGGGCTTTATGAGCTTTGTTTACTATTTGGGGGGCAGATCACGCATTGATTAAACTGAATGAAATTCAATCAAATGAAACTTTGAAGTGAAATAATTTACAGCGTGGATTTATAGAAACTGAATGTGTTAAATATTTTTTATAACAAATACTTATGCAATGTAATGCGCTGAAATGGGCGGGTTTATGCAGAAAACCAGAGGAAAGCCCTGTTCTTAAAGGCTTGCGCAGCATGCCGTGCAAATGATACTGATATTGCGCGTTAAATAACCCCATAAAGCAACGCAACACAATTCATACCCCTTTCAGTGGGTGCCATTACCTCCCGGAATGGTGCCTTTCATTGAGGAAGTCAGTAGTGATGAAAAAAACAAAAGTCAGCCTGGCCTGGCAGATTTTGCTAGCCCTGGTGCTTGGCATACTTCTGGGCAGCTACCTGCATTACCACGCCGAAAGCCGTGATTGGTTAATCTCAAACCTCCTGACCCCGGCGGGCGATATCTTTATCCACCTGATTAAAATGATTGTCGTCCCGATTGTCATCTCGACGCTGGTGGTGGGCATTGCGGGTGTAGGCGACGCCAAGCAACTGGGCCGCATCGGCGCCAAGACCATTATCTATTTTGAAGTGATCACCACGGTGGCGATTGTGCTGGGGATCACCCTGGCGAACGTCTTCCAACCGGGCAGCGGCATTGATATGTCGCAGCTGGCGGCGGTCGATATCTCGAAATATCAGAACACCACCGCAGAGGTGCAGAGCCACGCTCATGGCCTGATGGGGACTATCCTGTCGCTGGTGCCGACCAATATCGTCGCCTCGATGGCGAAAGGCGATATGCTGCCGATTATCTTCTTCTCGGTGCTGTTCGGTCTGGGCCTCTCTTCATTGCCGGCGACCCATCGCGAACCGCTGGTCACCGTTTTCCGTTCTATCTCTGAAACCATGTTCAAAGTGACGCACATGGTAATGCGCTATGCGCCGGTCGGGGTCTTTGCCCTGATCTCGGTGACCGTCGCCACCTTCGGCTTCGCTTCGCTGTGGCCGCTGGCTAAGCTGGTTATCCTGGTTTACTTCGCGATTCTGTTCTTCGCGCTGGTGGTGCTGGGTATCGTGGCGCGGGTATGTGGGCTGAGCATCTGGATCCTGATTCGTATCCTTAAAGATGAGCTGATTCTGGCTTATTCCACGGCGAGCTCCGAGAGCGTGCTGCCGCGTATCATTGAGAAAATGGAAGCCTACGGCGCGCCGGCCTCCATCACCAGCTTCGTGGTGCCGACCGGCTACTCCTTTAACCTCGATGGTTCGACGCTATATCAGAGCATCGCGGCGATCTTCATCGCCCAGCTGTACGGTATCGACCTCTCCCTGTGGCAGGAAATCACTCTCGTGCTGACGCTGATGGTGACCTCGAAAGGCATCGCGGGTGTACCGGGCGTCTCCTTCGTGGTGCTGCTGGCGACCCTGGGTAGCGTGGGGATCCCGCTGGAAGGGCTGGCGTTTATTGCCGGCGTCGACCGTATCCTCGATATGGCGCGTACCGCGCTGAACGTGGTCGGCAACGCGCTGGCGGTGCTGGTTATCGCCAAGTGGGAACATAAGTTTGATCGCAAGAAAGCGCTGGCGTATGAACGCGAAGTGCTGGGCAAGTTTGATAAAACCGCCCAATAAGATGTCAGAGCCCGGCCATTCGCGCCGGGCTTTTTTTAGCCTTTGGTTATCCTGTCGAACTCTTCACATCCGGTATCAAACCCCTCCTGACAGCTGACGTTAAGCCAGTGCAGCGCTTTTTGCGGGTTTGGTTCGATAAAACCTTTCTCTCCCTGCTGGAACATCATCCCTGCCCAGTATTCGGCATAGCCGGTGCGTGAAAGCGCCGAGCTGCCTTTGAAGTACTGCGCGGCCTTGAGGTCATCTTCCGGCGGCAGCACGCCGCTGGCGTAGATAAGCCCCAGCAGCATCTGCGCATCGACGGCTGAGTCGCTCTCTTCATCTTTGGCCGCATCCTGCAGCAGCCTGATGGCGTGCGCATAATCGGTGGGGCCAGCCTGCTGATTGACCAGCACGCGGGCGAGGATAATCTCGCCAGCCTTGCTGCCGGCCTGCACGGATTTTTCCGCTAGCTGTCGGGCCTGTTGATAGTCGGCCTGCTGCGGGTTACGGATTTTAAGCTGAGCCAGCAGCGCCATCGCGTCGCCATCGCCCTGCGCCGCCGCTTTCTGCGCCCAGTATTCAGCCTGTTGATAGTTGCCGGAGCTAACCCAGGTATCCGCCAGATAAAACTGCGCGCGTGGGTCGCCAGCTTCGGCCTGCTGTTGGTATTGGCTGCCCGGATCCGCAGCGTCTGCGGCGAAGCTTGTCAGCGCCAGCAGTAAATAGAGGTATTTCATTTTTTTATTATCAGTAAGGGAGACCCCCGCAGTATAAAGGGCGGCGGAAAAGAAGAAAATGGCGGGAATTAGCGGGGTGAATACCCGGATAGCGGCGCATAGCACCTTATCCGGGCTACGGTTCGGTATTCGGTTGGTAGCCCCGGTAAGCGTAAGCGCCACCGGGGAAGGGCCCGGATATCGGGTAAGGCCGTCGAACCTTAACCCATCGCGCTTTCGCGCAGGCGGGCTTTCAGCTTGTTGTACTCCTCGATTACGTACTGTTCCGCCGCGCGCTGATCGGCAATCCGCTCAACGTTAACTGCGCAGTACTTGTACTCCGGCGTTTTGGTTATCGGACTCAGGTTCTCCGACACCAGCTCGTTACAGGCGCCGATCCACCACTGGTAGGTCATGTACACCGCGCCTTTATTCGGTCGATCGCTGACCTGCGCGCGGGTGATGATGCGGCCCTTACGCGAATTGACCCACACCAGCGCTTCATCTTCGATGCCTAACCGTTCGGCGTCGGCGGTGTTGATTTGCGCATAGCCCGGTTCATCCGCCAGCGCTGCCAGCGCCGCGCAGTTGCCGGTCATCGAACGGCAGGAGTAGTGGCCGACCTCGCGCACCGTTGAGAGCACCATCGGATACTCGTCGGTGAGCTTATCGATCGGCGCGACCCAGTCGCAGGTGAAGAACTGCGCCAGCCCGTTCGGGGTATCGAACTTCTCTTTAAACAGATACGACGTCCCCTGGTCGGCGTCGGACTCATCGCGGCATGGCCACATGACATAGCCGAGTTCGCCCATTTTCTCATAGGTGGCGCCGTAGAAGTCCGGGCACAGATGCCGCAACTCATCCCAGATCTCCTGGGTGTTGTTGTAGTGCATCGGATAGCCCATCCGGGTGGCGATTTCGCTGATGATCTGCCAGTCGGTTTTCAGGTCCCACTTCGGCTCCACCGCTTTAAAGAAGCGCTGGAAGCCGCGGTCCGCTGCGGTATACACGCCTTCGTGCTCGCCCCACGAGGTGGACGGCAGGATGACGTCGGCCGCGGCGGCGGTTTTGGTCATGAAAATATCCTGGACGATAACCAGTTCCAGCTGTTCAAACGCCTTGCGCACCGCAGAAAGCTCGGCATCGGTCTGCAGCGGATCCTCGCCCATAATGTACGCCGCGCGGACTTCGCCGTGTTCGGCGCGGTGCGGCAGCTCGCTGATGCGATAACCGGTATGTTCCGGCAGGCTGTCGACGCCCCAGGCTCTGGCAAACTTCTCGCGGTTTTCCGGGAACTTAACGTACTGGTAGCCCGGATAGGTATCCGGCAGTGCGCCCATGTCGCAGGCGCCCTGGACGTTGTTCTGCCCGCGTACCGGGTTGACGCCGACGCTCGGCTTGCCGAGGTTGCCGGTAAGGATCGCGAGGCTGGTCAGCGACCGCACGGTCTCCACGCCCTGGTAGAACTGGGTGACGCCCATGCCCCACAGGATGGCGGCGGATTTGGCGCTGGCGTACATCCGGGCGCAGGCGCGGATCTCCTGAGCGCTGACGCCGGTTATCTCTTCCACCGACTCCGGCGTGTAGCCTTCGACGATTTTGCGATACTCCTCGAAGCCCTCGGAACGGCTGGCGACGAAGGATTTATCGTACAGATCCTCTTCAATAATGACGTGGCCAATGGCGTTGAGCAGCGCGATATTCGAGCCGTTCTTCAGCGCAATGTGCATGTCGGCGATGCGCGCGGTCTCAATTTTGCGCGGGTCGCAGACGATGATTTTCGCCCCGTTGCGTTTGGCGTTAATGACGTGATTCGCCACGATAGGGTGGGAATCCGCCGGGTTGTAACCGAAGATAAACACCAGGTCGGTGTTATCAATCTCCGTGATGGCATTACTCATGGCGCCGTTACCGACCGACTGGTGCAGACCTGCAACCGAAGGGCCGTGTCAGACGCGAGCGCAGCAGTCGACGTTATTGGTGCCAATAACGGCGCGCGCGAATTTTTGCATCACGTAGTTGGTTTCATTACCGGTACCACGGGAGGAGCCGGTGGTCTGGATCGCGTCCGGGCCATATTTTTCTTTAATGGCGCCAAGGCGGGTGGCGACGTAATCGAGCGCCTCATCCCAGGAGACGGCTTCCAGTTTGCCGCCACGTTGGCGACGGATCATGGGGGTTTTGAGACGCGGGGTCAGGATCTGGGTATCGTTAATGAAGTCCCAGCCATAATAGCCTTTCAGACACAGGGTGCCCTGATTGGTTTTCCCCTGCGCCGCCTCAGCCCGGACGATTTTGCCGTTATCGACCACCAGGTTGATTTTGCAACCTGATGCGCAATACGGGCAAACCGTGACGACTTTTTTCATCGGTTTTGCTCCAGTTAATCAATTAGCGCTGACGCGCAATCGACCGTCACTATGCATCTTCTATGCCATGTTTTCATTGTGGGTATTGACGGATAGTACGCGGCTTTTTTGGGCGAAATGCTGACGAAAAACAGGTCATCGTCAGTTTTGACGTGACGAAAAGCCTGGAGATGTGACGCCGATTATAAAAACGGCAGCGAAAAATGGATTTGTCGTCGCCCGCTTGCACAATCGACCAGACTGACACTATTCCCGCCTGGCAGAGGTAAACCATGAAACCGGTCATTTTGGTGATTGATGATGACGCCGCGATCTGCGAGCTGCTGAGCGACGTGCTCGGCGCCCACGCGTTCGAGGTGGTGGCCTGCCAGAACGGCGGCGAAGCGCTGGCGACGGTCGCCCGGCGCGCAGATATCGCGCTGGTGCTGCTGGATATGATCTTGCCGGATACCAATGGATTGCTGGTGTTACAACAGCTGCAGCGCACGCGGCCTGAGCTACCGGTGATAATGCTTTCCGGGCTGGGAAGCGAATCGGATGTGGTGGTCGGGCTGGAAATGGGCGCCGACGATTACATCGCCAAACCGTTTAATGCCCGTGTAGTGGTGGCGCGCGTCAAGGCGGTGCTGCGGCGCAGCGGGGCGATCGGCGCGGAAAGCCTCGTGCCGGGCGGGGAGCATGGGCTGTTGTTTAACGGCTGGCGGCTGGATACCCGCCGCTGTGAGCTGTTTAATCCCCAACAGCAGAGCGTGGCGTTAACCCAGGGGGAGTATGGATTGTTGCTGGCGCTGGCGCAAAACGCCCGCCGGGTTCTGAACCGTGAACAGCTGCTGGCGCTGACCCATAATGAGAGCATGGAGGTATTCGACCGCACGATCGATGTGCTGATCATGCGCCTGCGGCGTAAAGTTGAGGTCAATCCGCATCAGCCCACCTTGATTAAAACCCTGCGCGGGCTGGGCTACGTTTTCGCCGCTGACGTTATCCATAACGACAAAGCGGCGTAGGGCGAAAAGAGACCCGGCGCCGCTTTGCCGCGTTATTTCACCGTCCAGCCCTTGTAGCTGCTGACGTTATTTTTATCGATCATTTTCACCGGGATCAGCACCGGCGCGGCTGGCGCGGGCTTGCCCTGCAGAATGTCATAACCGATTTCCACCGCCTTCGCCGCCATGACCTGCGGGTCCTGCGCCGGCGTGGCGACGAACAGCGAATTTTTACGCTTCAGCGCCTCTTCGCCGTCCGGACTGCCGTCGACGCCCACGATAAAGAACTCATTACGTTGCGCCTGTTTCGCCGCCAGATCGGCGCCAATCGCCGTCGGATCGTTAATCGCGAACACGCCGTCAATCTTCGGATTAGCTGCCAGCAGCGACGTCATCACCTCCAGCCCGCCTTCGCGGCTGCCTTTCGCGTTCTGGTTGGCAGAGAGGATTTTGATATCCGGATGTTTTTTGAATTCGGTTTCGCAGCCTTCAACGCGGTTCTGCACCGCGGAAACCGGCGGCCCGTTGATAATCACCACGTTGCCTTTGTTGTTCAGGCGATCGCTAATGTATTTACAGGCCATCGCGCCGGCCTGGGTATTATCGGAGGTGATGGTGGCATCGGCGCCTTCGGCGGCGACGTCAACCGCCACCACCACGATCCCGGCCTCTTTCGCCCGCTTCACCGCCGGGCCGATACCTTTTGAATCAGCGGCGTTGAGGATGATCATATCGACTTTGGCGGCGATAAAGTTATCGATCTGCGCTACCTGCTGCCCCAGGTCGTAGCCGCTCGACACCAGCGTGACCTTCACTTTATCCCCCGCCAGCTTGCGCGCTTCCAGCTCGGCCCCCTTGGTGATTTGCACGAAGAACGGGTTGGCGAGGTCGCCCACCGTCACGCCTATCGCTTGTAGATCTTTGGCCGACGCAAAAGGGGAGGCGGCCAGCAGCGCGCCGGCACACAGCGCGGTCACTATCGGTTTTAAACGCATTCGCTTTTCCTCGCAGGTAAGATGTTGTTGTTATGCACTTTGATGGTGTCGGGTACGGTATTTGTCGATCAGCACCGCTATGATGATCACCGCCCCTTTGATCACCAATTGCCAGAAGTAGGAGACGCCCATCAGCGTCATGCCGTTGTTGAGGGTGGCGATAATCAGCGCCCCCACCAGCGTACCGGTGATGGTGCCTATACCGCCGACGAAACTGGTGCCGCCGAGGATCACCGCGGCAATGGCGTCCAGCTCATAGCCGACGCCGAGGTTGCCGTTGGCGCTGTACAGCCGCGAGGCGCTCATCACCCCGCCGAGCCCGGAAAGCAGCCCGCTCATGCCGTAGACGAACAGCAGCACCAGCCAGACTTTAATCCCCGTCAGCCGCGCCGCCTGCATGTTGCCGCCAACGGCGTAAATATGAATACCGAGGGTGGTGCGGCGCAGGATAAACCAGCATACCGCCACGACCGCCAGCGCTATCACCACCAGCCACGGCACCGGGCCGAGATAGTTATTGCCGATCCATTCAAAACTAATATCGGAGTTAATCACAGTGGTGCCGTCGGCCAGCAGATAGGCGGCGCCGCGCAGCGCGGTGTAGGTGCCAAGGGTGACAATAAACGGCGGTAGTCCGGCGAAGGCCACCAGCGCGCCGTTGAACAGACCGAGCAGCAGGCCGAGCATCAGAGCCGCCGGAATCGACAGCATCGCGAATGGTGGGATGAGCGATACCACCATCGCCGCAACCGCAGTGGTGCCGAGAATTGACCCCACCGACAGATCGATACCGCCGGTAAGAATAATAAAGGTCATCCCCGCCGCCAGCACGATGTTGATGGAGGACTGGCGGGTAATATTCAGCAGGTTGCTTTCGGTAAAGAAGTTCGGCGCGACGAAGCCGAACACCGCGACGATCAGGATTAAAATCGGCAGGATGCCGACGGTTTGCATCAGGTCGCCCATCAGCATTTTTTTTGCCGAGGCGGATTTCGCCGCCGGCGCGGAGGTCTCTTTCGGTATGCTCATGCTTGTCCTGCCTTTAGGTGAGAATCGTTCACGCCGGTCGCCAGCGTCATAATGCTTTCCTGACTGATCTCGCCAACCTGCAACTCGCCGGCGATAGCGCCTTCGCGCATCACGTATACCCGGTCGCTCATGCCTACGATTTCCGGCAATTCGCTGGAGATCATTAAAATGGCGACGCCCTGGCGGGCCATCTGATTCATGATGCGGTAAATCTCGCTTTTGGCGCCGACGTCAACGCCGCGGGTCGGTTCATCCAGGATAAGAATGCGCGGGCCGATCGCCACCCAGCGTGAAATCAGCAGCTTTTGCTGATTGCCGCCGGAAAGCCCGCCGGCGCGCACCTGAGCATGCGGGACGCGGATGTTCAGCAGCTGGATGGCGTCATCGGAGATGGTTTGCGCCTTCTTACGGTCGAGCATTCCCCAGTTGGCGTCGCGCTCAAGCGTCGCCATGGTGATGTTCTCCTGCGCCGCCAGTTCGAGAAACAGCCCCTGTTCCTTACGGTTTTCGGTCAGAAAGCCGATCCCGAGGTCGATAGCTTCGCGCGGCGAGTGAATAACCACCGGTTCGCCGTCGATTTCAATCACCCCGGCGGTGGCTTTGCGGACGCCGAAAATCAGCTGCGCCAGTTCGGAACGCCCGGCGCCGACCAGCCCGGCGAGGCCAACGATTTCCCCGGCGTGCACCACCAAACTGCTGGGATGCACTTTGCCGCCGTCGCTGAGATCCTGCACCCGCAGGCGCGGCTGGCCGCGCGGGATATCGCGCTCTTTATTGAACAGATCGCTAAGCGGACGGCCAACCATCATGCGCACTAATTCGGGGGCGCTAAGGTGGTCGCGGGTGAGGCTGCCGACATACTGGCCATCGCGCAGCACGCTGACCCGGTCGGAGAGTTCATACACTTCGGCCATGCGGTGGCTGATATAGATGATTGCCATCCCTTCATCGCGCAGGCGTAAAATCAGCTCAAACAGGCGCTGAGTTTCTCGCGAGGAGAGGGCGGCGGTAGGTTCATCCATCACCAGAATGCGGCTGTTGCGATGCAGCGCGCGGGCGATTTCCACCTGCTGCTGTTCGGCGATAGTCAGCTTCATCACCCGGTCGCTGGCTTTGAACTGCGCGCCGAGCCGGTCGATAACCGCCTGCGCCTGGGACTCCATCTCTTTACGCTGTACCAGACCGCCGCGGGAAAGCTCGCTGCCGAGGAAAATGTTTTCCGCGACGGTGAGATTCGGCGCCAGCTGCATCTCCTGATAGATAAGCGTAATCCCTGCCGCCAGCGCATCTTTCGGGCCTCTGATCGTCTGCGGTTGTCCGTCGATCAGGATCTCGCCGCTGGAGGCGGTATAGGCGCCGGCGAGGATCTTCATCAACGTGCTTTTTCCCGCGCCGTTTTCGCCCATCAGCGCGTGGATCTCGCCGGGCCAGACCGTCAGATCCACCCCTTTCAGCGCATAAAATTTGCCGAAAACTTTGGCGATGTTGCGCATGGATAGCACCGGTGTTCCCTGCATGCCTGCTCTCCTGGCTGCGTTGTCGATGTCGGCACTTCATCACCGCAACGTAAATGAGTGATGTCATCGGCCATTCATAATTGTCATATTTTTGAATAGTTAATGCAGATCACAATTACGCCGAGAAATTTTCTTCACCTTCGGCGACAGTACGGGAATGATGGGAGAAAACGCCTGACCGGAGTCGCCATGCCTTCTCGCCATCCGTACTTTTTCGTTAGCGCCCGCGGTCGCCTGCTGTCATTTAACTTGTTGATGGTGGCGGTGACGTTAATGGTCGCCGGAGTGGCGATTTTCGGTTTTCGCCATGCCAGTCAGTTGCAGGAGCAGGTGCAGCTGCAAACGCTTAGCGACATGAACGGCAGTATGAATCTGGCGCGTGATACCGCTAACGTCGCTACCGCGGCGGTGCGGTTGTCGCAGGTGGTTGGCGCGCTGGAGTATAAAAGCGAAGCGCAACGGCTGCTGGAAACCCAACAGGCGCTGAAGCATTCGTTGGGCCAGTTGGCCTCGGCGCCGTTGGCCCGGCAGGAACTGGCGCTGGTAGCGAGCATTATTCGTCGTAGCAACGAGCTGCAGCAGAGTGTCGCCGGCATGCTGGAACGCGGGCAACGCCGCCATCTGCAGCGCAATGAACTGCTGAGCGCGCTGTATCAAAACCAGAGCTATTTGCGCCATTTGCAGGATCTCAACGATCGCGATGGTAAAGCGGCGATCGATCCTCAGCGTTTAAACGAGATGGACCGGTTGATCGTCGCCGCGATACACACTGCGACGCCGCGCTCGATCGTCCTGCAGCTCGATGACATCAGACGCTTTTTACCGCGCAACGATAGCGATTCTGCGCTGGCCTTTATCCTGCCGGATTTCAACGCCGAACTGGCGCGGCTGGCGCCGCTATCGGCGCAGCTTGAAGAGAGCGATCTGGCGATCGGTTGGTATATGTTTCATATCAAAGCGCTGGTTGCGCTGCTTAATGGCGATATTAATCAATATGTTGCCAGAGTCGCTCAAGCTTCGGAGGCGCGAGCGGCGCAAAGCCACCAGCAGTTGCGCTCCATCAGCACGTTTATCCTGCTGGCCGCGCTGCTGGCGCTGGCGATCACCGGGTGCGCTGGCTGGTATATCTATCGTAATCTTGGCCTCAATCTGAACGCGATATCCGGCGCGATGTCGCGGCTGGCGCACGGCGAGCAGAACGTGACGGTGCCGGCCCTGCAACGGCGTGATGAGCTTGGCGAACTGGCGCGCGCCTTTAACGTTTTCGCTCGCAATACCGCTTCCCTTGAACACACCACCCGCCTGCTGCGGGAGAAAACCACCCAGATGGAGATCGACCGCCTTGAGCGACAGGGGCTGGAGGAGGCGCTGCTGCATAGCCAAAAAATGAAAGCCGTCGGCCAGCTTACCGGCGGCCTGGCGCACGATTTTAACAACCTGCTGGCGGTGATTATCGGCAGCCTCGAACTGGTACAGCCGGATGAGCGCGATGCGCCGCGGATATCGCGGGCGCTGAAGGCTGCCGAACGCGGCGCCTTACTTACTCAGCGGTTGCTGGCCTTTTCGCGTAAACAGGCGCTGAACCCGCAGGCGGTGGCGCTGCAGCCGTTGCTGGAGAATGTCTGCGAACTGATGCGTCATTCGCTCCCCGCATCGTTGCGTCTCGAAATAGAAGCGCAGTCGCCTGCCTGGCCGGCGTGGATCGATGTCGGACAACTGGAAAACGCGATTATCAACCTGGTGATGAACGCCCGCGACGCTATGGAGGGGCGGTCAGGCGTTATCGCGCTACGAACCTGGAACCAGCGGGTCACCCGTAGCGATGGACGGCGTCAGGATATGGTGGCGCTGGAGGTGATTGACCACGGCTGCGGCATGTCGCAGGAGATAAAAGCGCAGGTTTTCGAGCCCTTCTTTACCACCAAACAGACCGGTAGCGGCAGCGGTCTTGGGCTGTCGATGGTGTACGGTTTTGTGCGCCAGTCGGGCGGGCGCGTGGCGATTGAAAGCGCGCCGGGGCAGGGCACCACCGTTCGTTTGCAGCTACCGCGAGCCACGGCAGCGGCGGAGGATGAACGAACGCCGTTGGTTAGCGAACCGATGGTGAGCGGCGAGCGGCTGGCGTTGGTGCTTGAGGATGAAGCCGATGTGCGCCAGACGTTATGCGAGCAGCTGCATCAGCTTGGCTGGATGACGCTGGAGGCACAAAGCGGCGAGCAAGCGCTGCAGATGCTGGCGGCCTCCGGGGATATCGCGTTGTTGATCAGCGATTTAATGCTCCCTGGGGGGCTGAGCGGCGCCGAGGTCATTCACGAAGCGCAACGCCGCTTCCCGGCGGTGGCGCTGCTATTGATTAGCGGCCAGGATTTGCGCCCTGCGCATAATCCGGCGTTGCCTGAGGTTGAACGACTGCGCAAGCCTTTCACCCGCACGCAGCTGGCGCAGGCGTTGCGTGCGGCGATGGCGCGGATTTGAGATTCCTCCGCTACACGCGGCAAATAGGGTTGATTAAGGTACCACCAGTACCCTGATGAGACTGGCCACGATGAAACGTTACGCAACCGCTCTGTTTTTTTGCACGCTGGCGCTGAGCAGCCAACTGGCCCATGCCGATATTATTGACGACGCTATTGGCAATATTCAGCAAGCCATCAACGATGCCTACAATCCGGGCAGCAGCCGTTCCGACGACGACGACGGGCGCTATGACGACGGACGCTACGATGACGGCAGCTATCAGGGCAGCCGCCAGCAGCGTAGGGATAACCAGCAGCAATATAACGATCGCCAGCGCCAGCTTGACGACCGCCGTCGCCAGCTGGATGAACGCCAGCGCCAGCTTGATAGCGATCGTCGCCAGCTGGAGAGCGACCAGCGCCGTCTCGACGACGATTACTGATTTTCCATTGCCATGACGCCGGTTACTCCAGCACGATCTCCATGCCGTCGTATCCCGCCTCGAACCCTTTCGGCAGCGGGTTATCCATCATCCAGCGGTCGAACTGATGGCTGATATGGGTGAGGATCACCCGCGGGCAGCCAAGTACCTGGTTCAGCGCGCGCACGGTATTCAAGTCGCTGTGGTTGCGCGGTGTCTCTGTTCTGGGCTCGTGGCTGCAATCGATGACAATCACCTGCGGCTGATTATTAAGTAAAAACTTCAGCGTCTTCTCCGGCAGCCCGGCGGTATCCGCAAGCCAGGCCACCCGGCTGTGCGCCGACTCCAGCAGATAGCCGTAGGTCAGCTTCGAGTGGATTAACGGCAGCGGCGTGACCTGTAGCCCCTGTAATTCAAATACCGTGAAGGGGATAACGGTGTGGCTAAAATCGAGGATGCCGGGATGTTTAAACAGATCGTCGCAGCCGATGTCATCCGGCGGGCCGTACACCGCAATCGGATCGCCCACCCCCCAGCGCAGGGGGAACAGCCCCTGCACGTGATCCATATGGTAATGCGTCAATAAAATCTGCTGGAAGCTGCCAGCGGGCTGGCGTTCCGCCAGATCCGCCAGCCCGGCGTCGAGCAGCGTGACCGCATGGTTAAAGCGCACCACCGCGCTGCAGGGGCGGCGGCGATAGCGAGCATCGACGCGGGCGCGCTGGCAGGCGGCGCAGTCGCAGCCGAAGACCGGCACCTGCTGGGCGCCGCCGGTGCCGGTCAGGCGGATCGTCAGGCTCATCGTATTACCTTACCCTCAGGCATGCTGATTCTCTTCACGTCCGGCGTGCTGGCGCAACAGCTGGAAGAAACGCTCTACCGATTGCCCGAGGCTGCCGTCGTTATTCAACGTCAGGCAATCGGCCGGTTTATAGCGCGCGGCGCGTTGCAGGCGTTGGGCGATTTCCACGGCATTTTCCCGACCGCGCTGTTCAAGCCGCTGGCGCAACACCGTTGGCGAAACTTCGAGACAAATCGGTACCAGTACGTCATCGTAACGTTCCCGCGCCTGCGCCAGATGCGCGCGCGAGCCGTTGGCGACCACATCAAAACCGGCATGCAGCCAGAGGTCGATCTCTATGCCGACGCCATAGTAATTATTGTTGGCATGCCAGCTTAGCGCGAAAAGATTACGCTCGGCGCGGGTGAAAAACTCATGCTCGCTGAGCGCAATATGGTTCTCGCAGCCCACCAGGTGCGGGCGGGTGATGTAGCGATGCGCGACCAGCAGTTGCGGATGCTCACGCTGGCGCAGCGCGGCCAGCAGACTATCCTTTCCCGACCCCGAGGGGCCGACCAGCCAAATCAGTTTTCCAGGCATTAAAAGACCCTCTTTCCCTGACGCCAGACGTGATCGATATGGACGTGCTGGCCGCGGCGGTGCGCGAGCACCAGATCGGCGCGTTTGCCTTCGGCGATGACGCCGCGGTCATGCAGGCCCAGCGCCTGCGCAGGATGTTTGCTGACCAGACGGACAGCCTGCGCCAGCGTGAAAGCGTTGTCGTCGCTATCGGCGATGCGGAAAGCGGCATCAAGCAGGCTGGCGGGGTAGTAGTCGGAAGAGAGAATATCCAACAGGCCGCTGGCGGCCAGTTGATGCGCGGCGACATTGCCGGAATGCGAGCCGCCGCGCACGATATTCGGCGCCCCCATCAACACATTCATTCCGTGCTGGCGCGAAGCCTGCGCGGCGGCCAACGTGGTGGGAAATTCGGCAATCACGCTGCCAAGCTGGTGGGATTCGGCGACATGTTCATGAGTGGCGTCGTCGTGGCTGGCGAGAGCGATTTGGCGCTCCCGACACATTGCGGCGATAGCCTGGCGATTAGGCTGCGACCAGGCCGCCGCCAGCGCCATTTGCTCTTCTTCGAAGCGTTGCATCTGCTCGCTGCTGAGCTGATATTTGCCCTGATAATATTCGCGATATTTTTCGCGGTTGGCGAACTGGCGTTGACCCGGCGAGTGGTCCATCAGCGACACCAGGGTGACCGGCTCGCGGTCGACCAGCTTTTCAAACAGCGGCAGAGTGGTGTGGTGCGGCAGTTCACAGCGCAGATGCAGGCGGTGCTCGGCGCGGTTAAGCCCGCGTTTTTGCGTCTCTTCCACCGCGTTGATCATCTTTTCCAGATTCTCAAGGCGGTCGCCGCCGTCGCGCACGTCGCCAATCGCCACGGCGTCGAGTACGGTGGTGATGCCGCTGGCGACCATCAAAGCATCGTGGCTGCTCATCGCCGAGTGTGCAGGCCAGTCAACCTTTGGCCGCGGGGTGAAAAATTTATCCAGGTTATCGGTATGGAGTTCGATAAGCCCCGGCAGCAGCCAGCCGCCTTCGCCATCGAGGGCGCCGGGCTGTCGGCTCTGGCTCTCGGCAAAGGCGTAAATTCGTCCATCCTGCACTTCCAGTGAGCCGTTGATGGTTTCGTCTTCCAGTACCAGCTTTACGTTATTGATTATCATACAGTGATACCCATTGGGTGCAGGCGATCGGCGACCTGGCCGCGTACCGTTTCATCATGGAAAATACCGACGATAGCTGCGCCGCGCGCTTTAGCCTGCTGGATCAGCGCCACCACCGCAGCGCTGTTGTTGGCATCCAGCGAGGCGGTGGGTTCATCAAGGAGTAAAATCGGATAGTCGACCGCAAAACCGCGGGCGATGTTGACCCGCTGCTGTTCGCCGCCGGAAAAGGTGGACGGCGCCAGATGCCACAGACGCTCCGGCACGTTGAGCTGGGTCAGCAGGCGGGCGGCTTTAGCGGCGCTCTCTTCGCGCGGCGTACCGAGGTCGAGCAGCGGCTGCATGACGACTTCCAGTGCGGATATCCGCGGGATCACCCGCAGAAACTGGCTAACCCAACCGATAGTGGTTTTACGCACTTCCAGCACCTTGCGCGGCGTGGCGGTCACAAGATCTACCCATTCGTCGCCGTGGCGGATATGAATATGACCGCTGTCCGGCAGATAGTTAGCGTACAGCGAGCGCAGCAGCGTCGATTTACCGCTGCCGGAATGGCCGTGCAGCACCACGCACTCCCCGGCGTTAACGGTGAGCGAAGCGTCGGCGAGCACCGGCAGGCGTACGCCGTGCTGTTGGTGCAGAACAAAGGTTTTATGGATGTTTTCAACGCGGATCATTTTAGCCCTCTCGGGGTTGGAGTGCCGGGTGGCGCTTCGCTTACCCGGCCTACGAATAACGCACCTGTAGGCCGGATAAGGCGCAGCCGCCATCCGGCAAAACAGCATCAATTCTGCAACACCGACGACACCAGTAGCTGGGTGTAAGGATGATGCGGATCGTCGAGCACCCGGTCGGTTAAGCCACTTTCCACCACCTGTCCTTGTTTCATCACCAGCAGGCGGTTCGCCAGCAGGCGGGCGACGCCGAGATCGTGGGTGACTATCACCGCCGCCAGCCCTAACTCCACTACCAGCCCGCGCAGGAGATCGAGCAGGCGCGCCTGTACCGAGACGTCCAGCCCGCCGGTGGGTTCATCCATAAACACCAGTTTCGGCTGCGTCACGAGATTGCGGGCGATTTGCAAGCGCTGCTGCATGCCACCGGAAAAGGTGGTCGGCAGGTCGTCGATGCGGGAAGGCGGGATCTCCACCTCCTGCAGCCAGCGTTCGGCGGTGGCGCGAATGTCGCCGTAGTGGCGGGCGCCGGTCGCCATCAGCCGTTCGCCGATGTTGCCGCCCGCCGAGACCTGGCGACGCAGGCCGTCCATTGGGTGCTGATGCACGACGCCCCATTCAGTGCGCAGCAGGCGGCGGCGTTCGGCTTCGCTCATGGCATATAGCGAGCGCTGTTGATACCGCACTTCACCCTGTTGCGGCGCCAGACGAGCGGAAATCGCTTTCAGCAGCGTGGTTTTACCGGAGCCGGATTCGCCGACGATGCCGAGCACTTCGCCCGGCCACAGCTCGAAAGAGACATCGCTAAAACCTTTTCCCGGCGCATAGAGATGGGTCAGGTGATTGACTGTAAGTAACGGCTGGCTCATTTTTTCTGCGCCTCGCTCTGTTGGCGGCAATAGTCGGTATCGGAGCAGACAAACATCCGCTGGCCGCTGTCATCCAGCACCACTTCGTCAAGATAGCTGTGGCGCGAACCGCAAATGGCGCAGGGTTCATCCCACTCCTGCACGCTAAACGGGTGATCGTCGAAATCGAGGCTTTCGACTGCGGTATAGGGCGGCACCGCGTAGATACGTTTTTCGCGCCCGGCGCCGAACAGCTGCAGCGCCGGCATCATGTGCATTTTGGGGTTATCGAATTTCGGGATCGGCGAAGGGTCCATCACGTAGCGGCCGTTCACCTTCACCGGATAGGCGTAGGTGGTGGCGATGTGGCCGAAGCGGGCGATATCCTCATACAGCTTCACCTGCATTACGCCGTACTCTTCCAGCGCGTGCATGGTGCGGGTTTCGGTTTCGCGCGGTTCGATAAAGCGCAGCGGCTCCGGGATCGGCACCTGATAGATCAGGATCTGATCTTCCACCAGCGGCGTTTCCGGGATCCGGTGGCGGGTCTGGATCAGGGTGGCGTCTTCGGTGCGTTCGGTGGTGGCGACGCCGGTTACGCGTTTAAAGAACTGGCGGATCGACACCGCGTTGGTGGTGTCATCGGCGCCCTGATCGATGACCTTCAGTACGTCGTTCTCGCCGATAACGCTGGCGGTCAGTTGGATCCCGCCGGTACCCCAACCGTAGGGCATCGGCATTTCACGGCCGCCGAAGGGCACCTGATAGCCGGGAATGGCCACCGCTTTCAGTATCGCCCGGCGGATCATGCGCTTGGTTTGCTCATCAAGATAAGCAAAGTTATAGCCAGTCAGTGGGTTAGCCACGTTCGTTCTCCCGTTGCAGGCGTTTCAACAGCGCCAGTTCGGCCTGGAAATCGACATAGTGCGGCAGTTTCAGATGCGAGACGAAGCCGGCGGCTTCAACGTTATCGGCGTGCGCCAGCACGAACTCTTCGTCCTGGGCCGGTCCGCTTATCTCTTCGCCGTATTCCGGCGCCTGAAGGGCGCGATCGACCAGCGCCATGGCCATCGCTTTACGCTCGCTCATGCCAAACGTCAGGCCGTAGCCGCGGGTGAAGTGCGGCGGCTCATCCTCTGGATCGACAAAGCCGTTGACCATTTCGCATTCGGTCAGCAGCAGCTCGCCAATATTGACGCTAAAACCCAGCTCTTCCGGCACGATTTCCACCTGCACGTAGCCGCTGCGGATCTCGCCGGCAAATGGGTGGTTGCGGCCATAGCCGCGCTGGGTTGAGTAGGCCAGCGCCAGCAGATAGCCTTCATCGCCGCGTACCAGCTGCTGCAGCCGCGAGGAGCGCGAGCAGGGATAGACCGGCGGGGTGCGGGTGATATCGTCAGGGGGCGTGCCGCAGTCCGCTTCCGCTTTGGCCAGCCCCTGCTGCGTCAGCAGGTTGAAGACGTGCGGCGTCGGCTGCGTTTCGCTATCGGCTCTCTGTACAGACGGCGGTTCGCCGTTGGCCAGCAGGGTAAAATCGAGCAGGCGGTGGGTATAGTCGTAAGTCGGGCCCAGCAGTTGGCCGCCGGGGATATCTTTGTACACCGCGGAGATCCGGCGTTCGAGGCGCATCC
This sequence comes from Klebsiella sp. CN_Kp097, assembly GCF_040064495.1. NCBI lineage: Bacteria > Pseudomonadati > Pseudomonadota > Gammaproteobacteria > Enterobacterales > Enterobacteriaceae > Klebsiella > Klebsiella sp. CN_Kp097. Next base: position 100,058 of record NZ_JBEAIL010000019.1, read on the forward strand.
CGGCGGTATCAATCGGTTCGCTGACTGCCAGCCGCGGCAGGGTGGTGCGGTAGGCGCGCAGCAGGAAAATGGCTTCGACGTTATCGCCGCTAGCCTGCTTCAGCGCCAGCGCCGCCAGTTCGCGGTCGGCGATGCCGCCTTCGGTCATCACCCGGTCCACTGCCAGGCTGAGCTGTTCGCTTATCTGCTCGACGCTCAGTTCAGGAAGCCGTCCATCGCCTCGTCGTTTCTGCTCTTGCAAAGCGTGAGCGGCGCTAATCGCCTTCTCGCCGCCTTTGACGGCAACATACATTTAGCACACCTCCACGTGGGTGGTACGCGGGATAGCCAGCAGGCGCTCGCCGCAGGTCAGGATCAGGTCAATGCCCAGTGGGAACGGGTGCGGGCGTTCGGTTAATTCGTCGATGATGCAGTCCGGCAGTTGGGGGGCGATCATTCGCTCCTCGGCAATGCCCGCGCCGGTCAGGCGCAGCATGCGTCCGCCGCTCAGGCTGGCTAGTTGAACAATCAGCGTGACGCCGGTTTCCGGCGCGGCCGCAGTACCGGCGGAAAGGACATTAAGCTGTTCGGCGCTGATGGTGTCGCAGGCGACGGCAAATACCGCCTGCTGCGGCTGTTCCACCAGCGTCGCGCCGGTATGGAAGCGCAGATTTTGGCTGACCAGATCGTTATGCAGCGCGGCGGCCATCCACACCGGGGTGTCGTGATCGGCCAGGGTCAATAACAGACTGGTGGAGGCGATATTCAATGGCTGCCAGCCGTGCTGAAGCTGCTGCAGGGAGACAATCACTCCCGGCTCGCTCATTGCTTTCAGCAGGCGGCGGAAACTGTGTTGGGCATCCTGCACCGGTAGGGTAAAGGCGGTTTGTAATGTCATGCGTTATCTCCGCGAACCAGAGTAAAGAAGTCGACCCGGCTGGCGTTGACTTCGGCACGGCGGGCGTCGAGGCGCGCGCTGCGTTGTGCTTCCAGCGGGGTAATGAGGGTTTCCATTAAGGTGTGAAAATAGTGAGGCGATTGCAGCAGGCCGTCGATCGCCGCGCAGCGCTCGGCGTGTGGGCGGTCGCGGCCCAGAATCCAGCTGTAGCCGAGGGTGCCATCGGCCAGGCGCACGGCGGCGCGGGTCAGAGTGGCGTCACCGGCAAAGAAACGATCGCCGATACCGCCCATACGCGCCTGGAGCTGTACCAGCCCGGTTTCCGGGGGGCGAATTAATTCATACTCCGGCGCCAGCCGCAGCGATTGCATGCGCGCCAGAAGGTCCTGCGGGTCACTGTGGGCCAGCACGGACATCCAGCGCTGGCGGGTGGCGGTATCGAAGTGCATTCAGTGCTCCATGGTGAATTCAATCATGTCGGCGCGGGTCAGGCTGACGGAGTACTCCGTCGTGACTGTCTCGCCCTCGCGGCTATTGAGCGTGCGTACGCACAGCAGTGGCGCCATATTGGGGATTTCCAGCAGCTTGCTCTCTTTCGCCTGCGCGCGGCGGGCGCTGATTTTGGTGCGTACGCGGGTCAGTTCGATGGCGAGTTGGTCGCGCAGCAGGTCGTGTAGCGAGCCATGGGTGAAGGTTTGCAGCACCGGCCAGAAGCGCAGGTCGGCGAAGTAGTGGTCAATCAAACACAACGCCACGCCGTTAACCCGGCGCAGGGTGCGCAGATGAATGACGGTTTCGCCTTCGGCGATGCCAAAGGCTTCGGCGACATGGCTGCTGGCCGGGCGCAGCACCGACAGCAGTTTCTCGCTGGTCGGGTGGCTGCCTTGTTCCAGCAGATTCTGGCTAAAACGCGCCTGGGCGTTGAGCGGGTAGTCGATGGGGCGCATCAATACCAGTACGCCGACGCCCTGGCGGCGCTGGACCCATCCGCGTTCCACCAGCTGATCGATGGCGCGGCGTAGGGTGTGGCGGTTAACTTCAAAGCGCGCCGCCAGCTGTTGTTCCGCAGGCAAATAGTCGCCGCAGCGATAGTGATGGCGCAGCTCCTGTTCAAGCCTGGCGGCAATTTCCTGATACCGGGTGGGGTAACTGGTCGGATGTCTGGATAAGTACATGGTTATCGAGCCTCACTAAGTACCTTGGGGTTCCCCGTTGAGCGTGGGCCGATACTGACGCGTTTTTGTTACATTCCTGTTAAGTCACGATGACCGCAGGATGAAGAGTTAATGCCGGTGAGATGACAGGGCGGAGAAGCCGCCCTGGAGAGAAGATTAGGGTTGTTTGACGACGTTAACCATCCACGGCACGCCGAAGCGATCGACCACTTTGCCGAAACCGTGGGCCCAGAAGGTCTCCTGCCATGCCATTTCGATGCGCCCGCCATCGGCCAGCGCCTCAAACCAGTGTTTGCCTTCAGCAATATCTTTCGGCTCCAGCACGAGGACGAATCCTGCGTAATGTTCCATGTCGCTACTGGGGCTATCGCTCAACATCAAAATACTGTCGGCGACCTGCAGGCTGGCGTGGGCGATGCAGTCGGCGGCAAGATGTTGCCCGGAGGCGCAACCATCTTCGGCATCCTGGGCGCTCTGCGGCATTTCGCCGTAGGTGATTTGGTGGATAAGCTGCGCCCCCAGCGCCTGCTGATAGAAGGCGATGGCGGCAGCGCAGTTGCCGCTAAAAGCGATGTAAGGACTCAGGGACATAACCATGACCTCAGATAACCAATGACCCATAAAGCGTAGTTGGTGACGGGCAAAAGAAGCCAGGCGGCAAAGCGGGGTGAATTTTTCTGAAAATGCGTCGCCGCGTGGCGGGAAGGCAGAGACGAAATGAGAATTGATCGCGCGGTTCGGCCTGGAGATTTCGGGAATAATTTTCGCGAAATTAGCAAAATAATTTCGCCGCGATCCGCCGCTGATATTCGGACGTGCCGGCGAGGTTGCCGCCAGCGCCGGAAAAATAATGACGCTGGCGCAAAAAAAATTAATTAGTTCTTTTTGACGAATTCAGATTTCAGCTTCATCGGGCCAAAACCGTCAATTTTGCAGTCGATGTTGTGATCGCCTTCGACCAGACGGATATTCTTCACTTTGGTGCCGATTTTCAGCATGGAAGAGCTGCCTTTTACCTTCAGATCTTTCACCACGGTCACGCTGTCGCCATCGGCAAGTAAGTTGCCGTTAGCGTCTTTTACAATCAGCGCGTCGGCATCGTCGGCCGGCTCGGCATTGTTCCACTCGTGGGCGCATTCCGGGCAAATGTACATGCCGTTATCTTCATATGTGTATTCAGAATGGCATTTTGGGCAGTGTGGAAGTTGCATGGCGTTCCTCGTGATTACTGGGAAAAACAGGACGTTGGTCCGTTAAACAGCGGCTGTGAGCCGAAAGTGCGGCTGATTATAGCGCAATCCCGCACTTTTGTCGGGCATTTTTTCCAGGAAATAACGCAGGGTAATTATTTTGGCTTTGCGGAGAATATGCTGAAAAACAGACGCTAATAAAGTCCAGAAATAAACATCGGCGGCGAAACAGAGATTGAACTTATTCATTTTATTTGGCTCTGTAATTAAGCTGGGCGAATTTTTCGTGAAGTTGATCCCAAATTTAAACGCTGGTAGGGTAAAAAGGGATGTAAGTAAATTCGTCACTGCATATTTGGTAAGTGAATTATTAATTTAAGGCCAGAGCAGGCGTCAACAGGTTCGGTTGTACACTCTGTCAGAAAGACAGTGCAGGCAAACCTGCTACGCTTGAAATGTGGAGCACAGCACTTCGCCGCTCCCAACGTACGTCGCGAATGACCTCGTCATTTGGCGAGGAGTCGTGCGCTCAAGGCGATAGCACAGAGGAAAAGTATGCTTAAAAGGAAAAAAATAAAGCCGATTACGCTTAGGGATGTCACTATCATCGATGATAGCAAGCTGCGAAAAGCCATCACCGCGGCCTCGCTCGGTAATGCGATGGAGTGGTTCGATTTCGGTGTGTATGGTTTTGTGGCTTATGCCCTCGGTAAAGTCTTCTTCCCCGATGCCGATCCCAGCGTGCAGATGATTGCCGCGCTCGGTACTTTCTCGGTTCCTTTCTTGATTCGTCCGCTCGGCGGCCTGTTCTTCGGGATGCTCGGCGATAAATACGGTCGACAAAAAATCTTAGCGATCACCATCGTTATCATGTCGATAAGTACATTCTGTATCGGTCTTATTCCGTCGTATGCCACCATTGGTATCTGGGCGCCGATTCTGCTGCTGTTGTGTAAAATGGCGCAGGGCTTCTCGGTAGGCGGCGAATATACCGGGGCGTCGATCTTCGTGGCCGAATACTCGCCTGACCGTAAACGCGGGTTTATGGGCAGTTGGCTGGACTTCGGTTCGATTGCCGGCTTCGTAATGGGCGCAGGCGTGGTGGTACTGATTTCCAGCGTCGTGGGCGAAGAGAACTTCCTCGACTGGGGCTGGCGTATTCCGTTCTTCCTGGCGCTGCCGCTGGGGATTATCGGCCTGTACCTGCGTCACGCGTTAGAAGAGACCCCGGCGTTCCAGCAGCACGTGGATACCCTTGAACAGGGCGACCGCGAAGGCCTGCAGGAGGGTCCGAAAGTCTCCTTTAAAGAGATTGCCACCAAACACTGGCGCAGCCTGCTGACCTGTATTGGCCTGGTGATTTCCACTAACGTGACCTACTACATGCTGTTGACCTACATGCCGAGCTACCTGTCGCACAACCTGCACTACTCGGAAGATCACGGCGTACTGATTATTATCGCCATCATGGTCGGCATGTTGTTTGTCCAGCCGGTTATCGGCATGCTGAGCGACCGTTTTGGCCGTCGTCCGTTTATCCTGGTGGGTAGCGTCGCGCTGTTCACGCTGTCTATCCCGGCCTTTATCATGATTAACAGTAACGTGATTGGCCTGATCTTCGCCGGTCTGCTGCTGCTGGCGGTGGTGCTGAACTGCTTTATCGGCGTGATGGCCTCATCGCTGCCGGCGATGTTCCCGACCCACATTCGCTTCAGCGCTCTGGCCAGCGCCTTTAACATCTCGGTGCTGATCGCCGGTCTGACGCCGACGCTGGCGGCATGGCTGGTGGAAACCACCCAGAACCTGATGATGCCGGCTTACTATCTGATGGTGATTGCGGTGATTGGCCTGATTACCGGCCTGTCGATGAAAGAGACCGCTAACCGTCCGCTGAAAGGGGCGACGCCGGCGGCGTCCGATATCCAGGAAGCGAAAGAAATTCTGGGCGAGCACTACGATAACATCGAACATAAAATCGAAGATATCGATCAGGAAATCGCCGACCTGCAGGAAAAACGCGCCCGTCTGGTACAGCAGCATCCACGTATCAACGACTAACCGTTTTAAGCTGTGAAAAATGCCGCCGTGGGAGACCCCGGCGGCATTTTTTATGGCTGCGGCGGCGCGAGGCTGTGGCGGCGCTGCTGGCTCAATTTACGGTACTGCTGCGGCGGCATGCCGACATAGCGGGTGAAGGTACTGTAGAAGCGGCTGCTGGAGCGGAACCCGGCGGTGAGGGCGATATCAAGAATGGTCTTATCGGTATCGCTCAGCAGCGCGCGTACGTGATTGATGCGCATGGCGGTAATGTACTGCTTCATGGTCTGCTGCATTACCCGCTGAAAAACGCCCATCGCGTAGTTCGGATTGAGTTTAACGTGTTCGGCGACGGCATCGACGGTCAGCGCCTGGTCATAATGGGCGGCGATAAATTCCAGCATCTGGCTAACGTAAAATTGTGCGTGGCGCGAGACGCTGTTCTTGTGCGTGCGCGAGGTCTTATTGACCAGAATCGGCTGCCAGCCGGCGAGGCTCAGCCGCTTGAGCATCAGGGCGATTTCATCGATCGCCAACTGGCGAATCTGTTCATTCTCGTGATTCAACTCCTGCTGCCAACGGCGCACTTCAAAAGCGCTTAACTGCTGGGCGGCGAGAGATTTAATCACCATCCCGTGGGTGACGTGGTTTATCAGTTCGCGATCCAGCGGCCACGACAGAAACAGATGCATCGGCAGGTTGAATATCGCCATCTGCTGGCAGTCGCCGGGGCGGGTCAACTGATGCGGCGTACAGGCCCAAAACAGGGTGATATAGCCTTTCTCAATGCGCACCACTTCATTGTTAATCAAATACTCCACGTCGCCGTCGAACGGCACGTTGACCTCTACCTGGCCGTGCCAGTGGCTGGTGGCCATGGCGTGCGGGGGGCGCAGTTCGATATCCATGCGCTGATACTCGGAATAGAGCGCCAGCGGGCTGCGGCTCTGCTTTTCATCGCTGCTGCACATGTGCGGGTCGGGGGGCAGGGAAGTGAAGCGGTGTTCCATCATGGGCGGATTCCTGGATCGTCAGAGTGGCTGCGTTTTTAGCCTGAACTGATTACAGCTTAGCGGAATCATCGGCCCGTTTTCTCTCCTTTTAAGCCGATCTATTCCCAAAAACTCAGATTTTGTGGCGTTCAATGGCCGATCTGAGTTTCCGGGAATGCTCCGGTGGGAACGGGGCAGCGCAGCGGCGAGCGGCATGCCACTCTGAAAGTGTTCAATGACCTGATGGAGAGAGCGCGATGTCCGCCCCAAAAATTACCTTTATCGGCGCCGGTTCGACGGTGTTTGTTAAAAATATTCTCGGTGATGTTTTCCAGCGCCCGGCGTTGAAATCGGCGCATATCGCGCTGATGGATATCGACGAAACCCGGCTGGAAGAGTCGCATACCGTGGTGCGAAAGCTGATGGATTCCGTCGGTGCGAATGGCGAAATTAGCTGCCATCGCGATCGTAAAACCGCCTTGCACGACGCCGATTTTGTCGTCGTCGCCTTCCAGATTGGCGGCTATGAACCCTGTACTGTCACCGATTTCGAAGTCTGTAAACGTCACGGCCTTGAGCAGACCATTGCCGATACGCTGGGGCCGGGAGGCATTATGCGCGCGCTGCGCACCATCCCGCACCTGTGGGCTATCTGCGACGACATGACCGAGGTTTGCCCAAACGCCACCATGCTTAACTACGTTAATCCGATGGCGATGAACACCTGGGCGATGTACGCCCGCTACCCGCATATCAAGCAGGTGGGTCTGTGTCACTCGGTGCAAGGCACAGCAGAAGAGCTGGCGCGCGATCTTAACCTCGACCCGGCGGATTTACGCTACCGCTGCGCGGGTATTAACCATATGGCGTTCTATCTGTCGCTGGAGAAAAAGCTCGCGGACGGCAGCTACGTCAGTATCTATCCCGACCTGCTGCAGGCCTACGCCGAAGGGCGGGCGCCGAAACCGAACCTGCATGGCAATCCGCGCTGCGAAAACATCGTCCGCTATGAGATGTTCAAAAAGCTGGGCTACTTTGTCACCGAATCGTCGGAGCATTTCGCCGAATACACGCCATGGTTTATCAAGCCGGGACGCGACGATCTTATCGCCCGCTATAAAGTACCGCTGGATGAGTACCCCAAACGCTGCGTCGAGCAGCTGGCCAACTGGCATAAAGAGCTGGAGAGCTATAAGAGCGGCGAGCGGATCGAGGTTAAACCTTCGCGCGAGTATGCCAGCACCATCATGAACGCTATCTGGACCGGCGAGCCAAGCGTGGTGTACGGCAACGTGCGCAACGATAATCTTATCGACAACCTGCCGCAGGGCTGCTGCGTGGAAGTTGCCTGCCTGGTGGACGCCAACGGCATCCAGCCGACGAAAGTGGGCGCGCTGCCGGCGCATCTGGCGGCGCTGATGCAGACCAACATCAACGTGCAGACGCTGCTGACGCAGGCGATCCTCAACGAAGACCGGGATTACGTCTATTACGCCACGATGATGGATCCGCACACCGCTGCGGTGCTGGGGATCGAAGAGATCTACGCGCTGGTGGACGATCTGATCGCCAGCCACGGCGACTGGCTGCCGGCCTGGCTGCACCGCTAATCTTCTCATGCCGCCGAGGGATCTGGCCCGGCGGCGCCTGCCATGCTCTATCAAACGCTAAAGGAGGCGCTGGCGACAGCGACCTGTACCCTATGAGTATTTCAATGACAACAAAGCTCAGCTACGGATTTGGTGCTTTTGGTAAAGATTTCGCTATCGGTATCGTTTACATGTATCTGATGTATTACTACACCGATATTGTTGGCCTATCGGTTGGGGTGGTTGGCACCTTGTTTCTGGTGGCGAGGATCCTTGATGCGATAGCCGATCCGATCATGGGATGGATCGTCAACTGCACGCGATCGCGATGGGGGAAATTCAAGCCGTGGATCCTGATCGGAACTATCACCAACTCGGTGGTGCTGTATATGCTGTTCAGCGCCCATCACTTCAGCGGCGGAGCGCTACTGGCGTGGGTGTGGCTGACCTACCTGCTGTGGGGCTTCACCTATACCATCATGGATGTGCCGTTCTGGTCGCTGGTGCCGACCATTACCCTTGATAAACGCGAACGTGAACAGCTGGTGCCTTACCCGCGCTTTTTCGCCAGCCTTGCCGGGTTTGTGACGGCCGGGGTCACACTGCCGTTTGTCAGCGCCGTCGGCGGCGCCGATCGCGGCTTCGGTTTCCAGATGTTTACCCTGGTGCTGATTGCCTTTTTCGTAATTTCCACCCTCGTTACCTTGCGCAACGTGCATGAGGTTTACTCGTCGGATAGCGGCGTGAGCGAGGATTCCAGCCATCTTTCACTGCGTCAGATGGTGGCGCTCATCTATAAAAACGATCAGCTGGCCTGCCTGTTGGGCATGGCGCTGGCCTATAACACGGCGGCGAATATCATTGCCGGCTTCGCGATTTATTACTTTACCTACGTCATTGGCAGCGCGGAGATGTTCCCGTATTACATGTCCTACGCGGGGGCGGCGAATTTACTGACGCTGATCTTGTTCCCTCGACTGGTAAAAGGGCTGTCGCGGCGCATTCTGTGGGCGGGGGCATCGATCATGCCGGTGCTGGGCTGTGGCGTGCTGTTGCTGATGGCGCTGAGCGGCGTTTACAACCTCGCGCTGATTTCGCTGGCCGGGGTGCTGTTGAATATCGGCACCGCGCTATTCTGGGTGCTGCAGGTCATTATGGTGGCCGATACCGTCGACTACGGCGAATATACGATGAATATCCGCTGCGAAAGTATCGCCTACTCGGTGCAGACGCTGGTGGTCAAAGCTGGTTCGGCGTTTGCGGCCTGGTTTATCGCCATCGTGCTGGGTATCATTGGCTACGTGCCGAATGTTGTGCAGTCGTCCCACACGCTGCTGGGGATGCAGGCGATAATGATTGCGCTGCCGACGCTCTTTTTTGCCCTGACGCTGTTTCTCTATTTCCGTTATTACAAGCTGAATGGCGATATGTTGCGACGTATTCAGATTCACCTGCTGGATAAATATCGTCGGGTACCGGAAAATGTCGTCGAGCCGGAACGGCCGATTGTGGTACCCAATCAGGTGTAAAAAGCGTGCGCAAACCGCTGGCGAAAGAGGGGAGGGATGCTCTCTTTTTGCACAAAAATAGCGTTTAAAACAGACAGAAATGAAAATTTTTAGTTCTCTGTTTTGTCTCTATAAGTTCTCTCTTTGAACTCAATGGGTTAATCGAAATCTCCATTGTTTCTCAAATAAAACTCGGAATTGTCTCTTTTTCGTGCTCTTGCGCTGCTTTTTAACTCTTGCTACTCTTTTTGGGTCTTAAATTTTCTCTTCTTTGTCTCAGTGATGGAGCAATGCGATGCGCATTTTTATCGATGATGGTTCAACCAATATCAAAATGCTGTGGGAGCAAGATGGCGAAACTTTCACCCATATCAGCCCCAATAGTTTTAAACGAGGCTGGTCTGCCACCTTCGGCGCCGGGAAGCCATTTAACTACACCGTGGATGATGAAAAGTACTCTTTCGACCTGATCACCCCCGATGCATTACCCACCAACAATATTGATTGGCAATACAGCCCGTTGAACTCCATCGCTGTCCACCATGCGCTGTTGACCAGCGGTCTGGAACCGCAGGATGTCGAGATTGTGGTCACCCTGCCGCTGACCGAATTTTATGATGAAGATGCGCAATATCGTCTTGATAACATTGAGCGTAAGAAAAAGAGCCTGCTTCGCGAAGTTAAACTGAATAAAGGCGTGGTGTTCAATATCACCAAAGTCACCGTGCGTCCGGAATCCATTCCGGCGGGTATCAGCCTGTGTGATGAGCTGAAACCGTCGCATTCGGTGCTGATTGTCGACCTCGGCGGCACCACGCTGGATATTTCGATGGTGGCCGGGCAAATGACCTCGGTTTCGCGCATTTACGGTGACCCGAAGCTGGGCGTGTCGCTGGTGACCGACGCCGTTAAGCTGGCGCTGGCGCGGGCGAATACCGATACCTCCAGTTATAACGTTGATCAGATAATCATCAACCGCCACGACGAAGAGTATTTGACCGATAACATCAACGATCCGGATGCGGTATCTGAGGTGAAAAAGGTTATCTCCAATAGCATCGAACGCCTGACGACTCGCGTTCTGACGGCGATTGATAGTTTTAAAGGCTATTCGCACGCCATCGTGATTGGCGGCGGCGCGCCGCTGGTTGCCGATGCGATTCGCGAACGTATGGGTCTGCGCGAAGATCGCTTTGTGGTGGCCGACGAGCCGCAGTTCGCCCTCGTGCGTGGTCTGAAAATTATTGGTTAAGGAGCGTCTATGACTCTGGACCGCAGAAAGGTTCTGATATACCTGCGCCCGGATATCAGCGCCAGCGAGCGCTTTGCGGACGCGAAAATTGAGGCCCATCACCGCGGCGATCGCGGGGATATGTCGCGTACGGCGCTGTTGGCCGGGTTAGCGTTGGGTGAAGTTGATAGCCGGCTGCCGTCAATGCTGGCGGCGCTGCTGGCGGAAGATACGCCACCGGAGACGCTGCGCAGAATGCTGGCCTCGTTTCTTGAGATTCAGCCAGCCTCTTCCGTTCCGGCATCCGCGCCAGCGGCCGCGCCGGTTAAGGCGCCCGAGCCGCCTGCACCGGTGAGCGAGAGCGTCTCCGCGCGTAATCTCGCCGGCTCGCTGCCGGATTAAGCGCTTATCCCGGCTTTCGCTACGCTCAGCCGGGCTACGGTTTGCGCCGTGAGCGAGCTGTAGCCCGGGTAAGGCGGAACGCCGCGACCCGGGAAATTTCCCGGCTTACGCTACGCTCAGCCGGGCTACCGTTTGCGCTGTGAGCGACCTGTAGCCCGGGTAAGGCGGAACGCCGCGACCCGGGAATTCCGCTTAGCTATGGGTCAAAAAGCGGGCCAGACGCTGCTGCAGTAGTCGATTTTCGCGGGTGAGTCGCGCATTTTCATCCAGCAGCGTCAACGCCACCGCAATCCCCGGCCAGTCCAGCTCCAGCTCGTTACGCAGGCGCACTGCGCGATGCACAATCGTCACCGCGCTGTCGTCAAACAGCCAGGTTTCAGCCTGCGGCTGGTGCGGCTCAATCATCCCTAAGCCGACGATTTCCGTCAGCTCCTCTTCCGACACCCCGGTGCGCAGGCACAACTCGGTGATGGTAAACGTCACTGTTACTTTAGCCATCAGGCTTTCCCCCATGTCTTACGCGGATCGAAGCTGGCTTCGCTTTCGGCGAGCTGCTGCCAGAGCTCACGCGCTTTTTCATCTGGTTTTGGCGGCATAACGATTTTGATGACGGCGAACAAATCGCCGGTGTGGGTTTTGCTCACCAACCCTTTGCCCTTGATACGCAGCCGTTGTCCCGCCTGACTACCCGCTGGAATTGTCAGCAGAATGCTCTCTTTTAACGTCGGTACGGTGACTTTCGCCCCCAGCGCGGCTTCCCACGGCGCCAGCGGCAGTACGATCTCCAGGTTATGACCGTTGATGTCGAACAGCGGATGCGGCGCGATATGAATCACCAGCCACAGATCGCCATTCGGGCCGCCGTTTTCGCCCGGTGTCCCCTGACCTTTCAGGCGAATACGCTGGCCATCGCTGACCCCCGCCGGAATTTTCACATTCAGCGTTTTCGGCGTTTCACTCTCAACCATGCCGAAGACGTTATAGACCGGCAGCTTGTAGCTGATGGTACGAGTCTGTTCGGCGAGGGTTTCTTCGAGGAACACCGCCACTTCGATTTCGACATCGTGGCCGCGCTCGGCGCGCTGGCGGCGGGCGTGATGCGCCTGCTGGCCGAACATCGAGGAGAAGATATCGTCGAAGTCCTGCTGGCTGTAGCTTTGTTCGTGGGCGTGCTGCTGGCGGTTGAACTGCGGATCGTTGCGGTGCTGCCAAAGTTGGTCATATTCGGCGCGACGCTGATCGTCTTTGAGAACTTCCCATGCTTCGGCGAGATCTTTGAATTTTGCTTCGGCATCGGGTTCTTTGCTGACGTCGGGGTGATATTTACGAGCCAAACGGCGATAGGCGGTCTTGATGGTTTTCAGATCGTCCGTTGGCTTAACCCCCAGAATGGTATAATAATCCTTTAATTCCATGGTGTTATCTCATTTATGCTCAAAAATCTGGTCACAGAATCCCTGGATCAGGCGGCTCTATTAAGCGTAGGGCAAATGAGAAAGGGTGGCGGAGAAAAGTGGCGAAAACTTGACGCCGTCGGGGGTGACGGCGTTCAGTGATTATTCTGGGGTACCGGAGCGGTAGTTGCGCCGCCATCCTTCCAGCAGCACCAACGCCGCGCCAATGGCCCCGGCAACAAAATGTAGATAATTCGGGGAATGGGGGAACAGCTGAACAAAGGTCGGGTCGGTTATCATCATTGAACCGGCAATCCAGCCAATCAGCGCGCCGCCCAGTAATACGACCGAGGGAAAGCGGGTCAGGATTGCCAACACCAGCTTACTACCGGCGACAATAATCGGAATGCTGATTAATACCCCCAGCGCCACCAGTAACAGATGGCCTTTACCGGCGGCGGCCACGGCCAGTACGTTATCCAGCGACATGATGACATCGGCGACGGTGATGGTGACGGCGGTGCGCCATAGGCTGCTTGAGCTGCTGATATCGCTCTCTTCTTCCTCGTTGGCGACCAGCTTAATGCCAATCCACAGTAGCAGTAGCGCGCCGACGATTTTTAGCCACGGCAACGACAGTAAATAGAGTGCCACCGCCAGCAGCGCGACCCTGGCGATAATCGCGCCGAGAGTACCGATAACAATGGCTTTGGTGCGCAGATGCGCCGGCAGCTTGCGGCAGGCCATGGCGATGACCACCGCGTTATCGCCGCCTAATAACAAATCGATGGCGATGATTTGTAGCAAAATGACGGCGAAGTCCCACTGACTCAATATTTCGTTCATGCCTGGCTCGTATTGCAAATAATGTCGATCAAAAAAGATGGGCGCAGGGTACTCCCGTTCTTCGCCCCTGACCACCCTTCAAGCCGTAGGGGGAATCGGGGCGTCTGACAAATAAAGTTACGAATCAATGCATAGACTGACAATGATTCGCCGCCAAAGGATGATATTTTGTCCGATTAGGCTCACCTGCCGTCTACTTTTTCGTAAGGACTTTTCAATATGTCTGGCATCAAGAATCTACTTATTCTCGCCCTGGCGGGCGCTTCCCTGCTGCCGGCGCTGGCCAGCGCCGCTGACGCGCCGGCCGCGACTTTCACCGCGGAGCAGGAAGCGCGTATTGGCAAAATCGCCGCTGACTACCTGGTCGCTCATCCGGAAGTGCTATTGCAGGCCAGCCAAAAGCTGCAGCAAATTCAGGCGGAACAGCAGGCCAGCGCCGCTACCCAGGCGGTAATCAAGAATGCCGACAAGCTGACGCAGGATAAGGCCACGCCAACCTACGGCCCGGCTAACGGTAAAGTTACCGTTATCGAGTTCTTCGATTATCAATGCATCTACTGTAGCCGCCTCGCGCCGGTTATGGAGCAGGTAATTAAAGACCATCCGCAAACCCGCTTTGCTTTCAAAGAGTGGCCGATTTTCGGCAGCCGCTGGGCAACCTCGCTGGACGCGGCGAAAACCGGTCTGCAGATATATCAGCAGAAAGGGGCCGAGGCCTACCTGACTTACCACAACGGCGTTTACGCCACCGGGCATAACGAAGGTAAACTGACGGCGGCGGATATTCAGCAGCAGGCGAAAAAGGTGAACTTTGACGCCAAAAAAGCGGCGGATGTCGAACCGGCGCTGGACAACATTAACCAGCTGGCGCAGGAGATTGGCTTAAGCGGTACGCCTGGCGTGATTGTTATGCCGACTACCGGCGCGACCGAAGCGACCATTACCGTCTTCCCGGGACTGGCTGACAAAGCCTCGCTGGATGCGGCGATTAAGAAAGCCGGCGGTCAGTAATCTCACCGGGCTGAAAGAGGAAAGGCCGCACGTGATGCGGCCTTTTTGGTGGTCCCGTTAGCGTTCGTCTTCCTCGTTCTGATTGATTTTTAAATCAATGATTCTGCCAATCTGGTCGTGGTATACCGTCAGCAGATTATATTGGCTCATCTCGGAAATGATCTGCGGCGCGATATTAAAGCTCTCCGCCAGCTCTTCATGGCGCAGCGAGGCCATGCTGCCGTGCCGTCGGGCGTTATAACGGCGTAGATTGTACTGATACCACAAAATCAGCAGCCAGCCGTTAATTGCCGCCACCAGTAAATAGACCAGCACGGTATTAAACGACGCCATAATCGCGTCCCAGCTGTCGTTACCGCGCTCGGTAAACTGCATCAGCAGGTTGGCATACAGAAAAAAGGCGAAGCCGGCCCACGCGATAGCGGTTAACACGCCGTCAAAGATCCGCGGCAGCATACGATGCTCGGTTAAGATCAGGGTTTGTTCGTTCATGACATTCTTCCTTTACCTCTATCGGGGCTGACCCAGCGAGCCCTGGCGCGTTTACGTTTCAACATGACTTTGGGGAAGGCGACGATGGTGGTTAACAGGCCGATCATCCAGTACACCATCGGAAACCAGATCACCCAGAACAGCGAGCCGGCGACGCCGCGTTCATAGCGCCGTTCGATGTACAGGCTGGCGATAAACTGCAGCAGACACATCACCCCCAGCAGTAGCCCGGTAAATTCCGGCGGAAAAAGGCTGCGGACGGTCAGGTTTTCCGGCAGCGGGGCAAAATGGCTGGCGATGAACAGAAAAATGGTGACCGCATAGGCGAAGGCCCACAGCGTGGAGAGGGCATATTCGAGGAACAGCGGCCACATCCGGTGATGCTCCCAGCGAAACAGGCGGCGCAGATTGACCAGGAAAACCTCGGCGCCGCCCTGCGCCCAGCGTAACCGCTGTTTCCACAGCCCCTTCAGCGTCTCCGGCATCAGGATCCAGCACAGCGCCCGCGGCTCGAAGAAAATCGCCCAATGGCGTAGCTGCAGCTTCCAGCTGATATCGATATCTTCGGTGATCATATCCGGGCTCCAGTAGCCGACGTCCGCCAGCGCCTGGCGACGAAAAGCGGCAATCACTCCGGAGACGGTAAACACCCGGCCGTAAATACGCTGGGTACGCTTAATCAGCCCGATTATCGAAGAGAACTCGCCGACCTGAATGCGGCCAATCAGCGTCGATCGAGTACGAATTCGCGGGTTGCCGGTCACCGCGCCGACGTGGGGATACTGAATCAGCGGCGCCACAAGGTAGGCGGCGGTATCGCGATCGAGCAGGGCATCGCCGTCGATGCACACCAGCAAGTCCCCGCGCGCGGCGGCGGCGCCGGCTTTCAGCGCTACCGCTTTCCCCTGATTTTCGGCCAGATGAATCACCCGCAGCAGAGCGTACTCTTCCGCCAGTTGATTCAGCACCCTGGCGGTATCGTCGGAGGATCCGTCGTTGATGGCGATTACCTCAATGTTGCGATAGCGCTGCGCCAGCGCGGCTTCGATGGTCTCGCGGGCATTTTTCTCCTCGTTAAAGCAGGGAATCAAAATGGAGATCAACGGATTACCTACCAGCTCCGGCGGCGGGGTCTCTTTACCCCACGGCCAGTGGCGCTCCAGTTGAAACCAAAAGTAGAGTCCGCCGGTTATCCACAGCACCGACATAAACAGTGGCCAAAAAAAGACGAAATCCAGTATCAACTCGCCGGTGAAAACGGCGGCCACGCCCAGAGGCAGCCCGAAAACCAGGCATAAAATCGAAAATGCGATAATGCGATCAGTCATTGTTGGGATACCAGTACGATGAAAACAGGGGCCTGATTTTCGAGATATCAGGCTGATTATTAAGGAAATCGTCGGGGTAGTAGCCGTAATTGTTGACGCCGTTGAGCTGTAACGTCCGCATCCAGTCGACCAGCTGTTGGTCAGGGATGGCGTTCTGCTGAGGGAGATTCCAGTCTTTAGCCTGCAGCTCAAAAATGGTTTTCTTCAATGCGCCCGGCCTGGCGCTGACGGCGCGCACCAGGCGAGCCAGCCACGCATCGCTTTCCGCGACCGGAACGGATTCCATCAGCGGCATCGCCATCGGCACCGTCCAGTCGTAGGCCGCCAGAAAATCATCCAGATTCTGCGCGAACCAGGCCTCGCTTTCCGGCTGCAGGATCGGCAGGGCGAAGATATTGCGCGCGGTTCTCACCTGTGGGCCGCGAATCGCTTTCACGCTCTGGCTGAGCGTGCGGGTGAAGTCGATAAGCGTCTGGCTTTTAAACCGCGTCCAGGCGTGCAGCGCGGCGGGGTTTTGGCGGATCTGCGCGATATCCTCCCGATGGCCCGCCGCCCGCCAGGCGGCCATCGCCCCGGCGCCGGCATCCTCATAATCCGTTAGCACCGCGTCGTCGTGGAACAGCACGCCGTCAAAGGTCGCGTAGCGGGCAAGGTCCTGATAAATATCGCGGATCTCATCGCGCACCTGGCTGTTCCATGGCGACAGACGTACATAGGGGCGAGTGGCCTGGCGCAGCGTGTTGCTCTGCTCATCCCAGCGCTGTACGCGCGGCAGCGCACTGTCCAGATCGAACGCCAGCACCGGCATCCACGCATACACTTTGGCGCCGCCGCGCGTCTGCAATTGCCAGGCGACGAAATTAAACAGATCGGCGCGCATCGGCAGGCGGCGGTTGGGGAAGTAGAGCGCTTTCACCGTGCCGTCGCCGAGCGGATCGGAAAAGGCCTGCAGGAAAACGTGAGTGATTTTCATGTCGTAGACGCGCTGGATCAGCTTATCGATATTTTTGCGCTGCTGAGCCGGGTCTTTATCGTAGACATAATCAAGATCGACGTGCATCACCCGAACTGGTTCACGCTCCTGGATTTGCGTCACCTGGCTGGCGAAAGCCTTGATCGACGGATTACCGGAGATAAGCAGACGGGGAATATTATCCAGATCGCGCACATCGCCCAGACCATCGCCGAGGGTAAATGCCAGTTGATAGCCGCGATTTTTGGCGATAGCCAGCGATGTGCCGTTGGCGGCGCCGTAGGGCCATACCCAGGCGCGCGGCGCTTTGCCGGTGACATCGGCGATTTTGTCGCTCACTTTGCGCACGTCGGTATCGATGCGTTGGTGAAACTGCTGGTCGCTTTCGTAGCGTCCGCTGGCTTTATCATAAAAGCGGTTGGCAACCGCCGGTTCGCGGCTGCCCTGTGGATTGGCCTGAATACCGTAGTGTGAAGCCCAGGTATGCGCACCGATTTCAACCAGCGGCGATTGCGCGAGCTCGCGCACCATCTCCCAGGTGGCGAAACGCTCGCGCGGAGTCATCAGACCGCCGAAATCGACTTTTTTCTGTCCCGGCGTATCGACCCAGCTGCCTACCGGCGCCCATAGAGCCGGTACATTCCAGGCTTTTAACAGCGGCCAGACCCGGGTGTAAAAACTGCTGTAGCCATCATCGAAACTCAGCAGAAATGCCTTCGGCGGCAGGGTGATTAACCCCGCGTTGGCGTCGAGAATATTTTGCACGCTGACGGCCTTATAACCATTGTGCAGCAGCCAGCCGATTTGATCGTTGAGCGCGCTGGTACGCACCGCCAGATAGCGCTGATCGGCGGCATCGTCTTCCACATCGTGATAGGCCAGTACCAGAAACTTATTCTGCGGCCAGGGCTTATTCGCCTCCGGCTGCGGCCGCGCGTCCGGCGGCAGAAAAGGAATCGTCTCTGCGCGAAGCGCGCAGGTCATCAGGAGCCAGCCGATAACCATCAGGCTGATGCGGATACTTTTGTTGACCATGTTTATCCTTAAAACCGTAAATTCGCATCAAGGGCAATGGAGAGATTACTTTCGCGTTTGCCGTCGTAAGGGCGCTTGTCCCAGTTCAGCATCACGCCGGTGTCGATCACGTTGTTCCAGCGAATACGCTGGCCGTAGCCAAGCATGGCGATAGCCCCGGCCGAATATGCTTTTTGCCAGTAGGCGCCGCCGCCTGCCGCAAGCTGCTGGCTCCAGACGGTATCGTAGTGCTGATACATGACGTGATCGGCGACCAGCGCCGAGGTGGCGGCGAAGTCGCGTTTCGGGTTGTAGTAGAGGGTATCCGTCCGGCTGTTGGCGCTGGCGGAGAGCCCAGGTTCCAGATCGAGCGTGATGGTTGGCGATTGCCAGAGCCGCTCTTTGCCGGAGAAGGTGTATTCCTGACGACGGTTGTGGTCGGAGAAGCGGCTGGCGGCGGCGCTGAAGCGATATTCGCGTCGTTCGTTTTGATACCAGCGAACCCAGCCCTCGCCGCGGTTGGCGCTGATACCATTGCGCAGCGCGCGCAGCGGCGTCTGCCGTGACAGACGTTCGACCTCGCCGCCAATCTGCCATCGGTCGTTGAAACTTTGCCAGGCGGAAAGCCGGGCGCCGGGTTTGTTGTCGCCGGCGAAATTGTTGTTGGAGATTTCCAGTTCAGCCCAGGCATCACGCGGGCGCCATTCGATACCGCCAAAGAGCTGGCGGCTGGAGCCTTTTCCTTCATCAAAATTTCCTTTGGCGAAGCGATTACCGGCGAAAAGCCGCCAGTTATCAGCGATTGGCGGGCCGTAAATCGCCGCATCCCAGCTAAAATCGTGGCTACCGCTGACCGGGTTATCCGAGTGGATCCCCTGAGTACTGTTGAGACGCAATTCCGACATATGGTGCACCTCGCGAGCGCGGACTAATTTTTGCGTGCTCAGGTCTTCAGGGCTGCGCGCCAGCAAGTCATCGGTTAATAGCTCCATCTGCCGCCACTCCTGAAGATCCATCGCTACGTAGGCCTGCTGGCGTTCGAGGGGAATATTCGAAGGCTCCAACGCTTCCGCCGCTTTCAGTTCCCGTTCGGCGGCGCGGGGTAGACCGCGCGCCTGCAGTATCGCAGCGTAGTCAATGCGCAGTCCCTGATTACCGGGCGCGGTGGCGGCCAGCCGGCGGGAGAGACGCTCGGCTTCCGGCAGCGCATTAGTACTCAGTAGATACTGTACCTTCAACGATTGGGCGTTCAGCCACGGATCGTTTGGCTGCGGCGTCGGCGAGCCGTAGAGGCGGCGGGTGTAGGGGATACCGTTAGTCACTATGGCGAGATAGTCGCGGGCGGCCTGATACTGGCCGCTGTCCAGCAGCGCGTAAAATAACTCATGCCGATCATCTTGCGGATCGGGGCGATAAAGGGGATGTTGGCGGGCGATCGCCAGCGCGGCCTCGACGTTCTGTTGCGCAAGGTAAGAGGAGATGACCCAGCCGATGGCCCAGTCAGGAACGGGCTGCTGAGCGGCGGTCAGCGACTGATATTCTTTGATGACCTGGGGGTAATCGCCGCGGGTGTATAGCGCACCGAGGCGGTCAATACGCGCGCGGGCAAGATCCTCTGCAGCCTGCGGATCCTGACGCCAACGGGCGAACAGCGCGTCGTAGCGGTTGAGCGCCGCTTGCGCCAGGCGAAAGCGCTCCTGTTCACCGCGGGTAGGGGTGTCCGCCAGCCGTACCCACTCCGCCGCCGCGTCCATTTCCAGCTGTCGCTGCTGCGCGGGCGTTAAGGTGGTTTTGGCTGACCATTGCAGCGCGGGAGTACTGATGCGATTGCTGCTCAGGCTCTCAAGCAAGCTATTGAGCGTTTCTCTGTTTTGCGGCGCAAGTTCCTGCGCGCGCATATCGGTGAGCAGCTGGTCCCAGCTTTTTCCCTGACGTAAATAGACGTAGGAGAGCGTCTGCAGGTGAGCGGTGCTGGGTGTGGTGGCGGCTAAGCGCCGGGCTTCACTTAGCGCCTGCCCGTCATGACGCGCATCGGCAAGCGTTTTAATCCGGCCAATAAGATAATCGTCGTTCATCGGCTGTTGGCTGAGCGCTTGATCCCAAAGCGCCAGCGCCGAAGACCACCGTTTTTGATTACGGTAAGCCTGCGCCGCTGCTGCCGTACCACGTGCCGGTAGCGCCATATAAACCTGATAGCGCTGCCAAACCTGGATAACTTCCTCATCACGTCCAGCCCAGGAGGCAACTTGTAGCCAGTCGGCGACTTGCTCGGGCGTCAAGGCATGTTGTTGTTGATACTGCTGAAGATAATCGAGAAAAGGGGAGTAATTACCTTCACGCGCCTGTAGCACATGCTGATCATATATCGACTCAGCCCCCTGAGCCAGAATAGGCGTTAACAACAATAAACTAATTGAAAACGAGAATGTCGTGCGGCGATAAAAGAATAACTTATTGAAACGCGTTGATCTTCCCATAACTATTTACCATATGTCCATCAAGAATCCATTGCACAACACGTCGGCCTTTTAGCTGAATGCAAAAGGATGGGTAATGAGTTTTTACCTGACGGTACGCGACTGCGATTACTTATTTAAGGTAATAAAATATCTCCTCGCGATAACGGGGTGGCGATTAATGTACACCTGATATGTTTGCCTGAAAATATGTCAAATAATAGACCTGTGGTTTTAAGATAAATCTGGAAATTGTCTTTTTATAGAATAATTAATTGTCTGATGTTACGCATAACTAACTGAATTGGAAAAAGTTAAGGTCTGTCCGAAATTCTGTTTTAATGTTTTTGGTTGGCTTTTTCACGAATAATTTCAGGCTGTTCTTGTAGATATTTAAGACGATTTTTGACAAAAAATCTCAATAGTAGAAAAGCTTCTTTTTTGTGCGAGTTTTTTATTTATAATTAGTCGAAGGGCAGATAATTAGGAAATGACGTAAGAGTCGTGGAGTGGAGCGTTCACTATAGATGGAGAGGTTGGAGGTTTACTAAAACGACAAACACATGCTTTATTTTGCTCGCCATAGTCAGCACGCCACCAGGCGCTGTGCATATTCTCCCTGGAGGGGTTTTGTTGCTTTATTGTTAAAGGGATGATTTGTGGCAACGACAATGTTTTTAGTTACTCAGGATCACTATCTCTTTGAAGGGGTAAGGATTTTCTTTCCAGATATCATCCAGTTACATTCGATTGAGCATAAGCTTTTTGAGAGTGATGCCGAGGAGTTTTCGGTGCTGGTGGATAGTCGGGCGCCGCTTTGTTTTTATGATTATCTTATTCCTGGCGCAGCGGAGGCGGGTAAACGTATCTGCTGTATTATGCTTGATATGCGCCATCGGGAAGAGCATTTGCTGAGCTTAAAGTGGTTTCTCAACATGTCTTTGACGCCGACGGATATGGCTAATTTATTTAGCTTGTTTCTTGATGTGAAGAGTAAGCGGCTGACCCGAGAATGGCTCAAGAATTTCAGTCTGAAACCACAGGAACATATGACGTTGACTTTGCTCAGGGCCGGAATGACCATGGATCAAATTGCTGGGGTGCTTAATACTTCAGTGAAAAGCCTGTATCGTAAACGCATTGAGCTTTATGAACGTCTGGGGCTGGCCAACTTTAATGAGGCCTGTTTGTTTATCTTTAAAAATAGACTGCTGGAGTGTCCCGCACAGAAGCGATAAAAAGGGAAATGAATACAGAGTAAGGTATCTACGACAAGCTACTCAACAACGGTATTATGTTAATTTAATCAATCATTGATAGGTATAACCGTAGTTCAGGAATAACTCAGATGATAATCCGCGGTATATGATAAAAATGCTCTTTGGAAGTACTTACTGCTTCGGCAGTTTTAATGCACACAGCAATTAATATTATAAATGCCCTCAATATTGAGCTGGCATAGATTTATCGTGGATCAAATTATCGGGGTTTTCTTTCATTATTTCTTCGGATGGCGTGGTTATATTTATATACGCAAATTAGCTAGCATATGTGAGAGAAATTATCGAATGATCAAGGACAGTATCGCCGAGTCTCTGGAAGCCCGTGGATTGTACCGTCGGGCCGCTTCGCGCTGGGTGGATGTGATGCAGACGTGCGTCGATGATAACGACCGTGAATGGATTAGGATGCACCGCAATAAATGCCTGAAAAAAGCGAAGCTGCCGCCGGCGCGTAAAGAAGAGTTTGCTGACATCCACAAGGCAGCCAGAGAGACGCAGTATCGTATGGGAATTGCTAAGCCGAATGGCGAAGTGTTCCGCCTTCCCGCTAAAAAGAAAGCGACGCGGCGCTAGCTCTGCGTGACGGCATTCCTTTCTCTCTCACCCGTTTCAGGAGGAGAGCATCTGTGCCCTGTGTGGGGATTAAATTCTGATGCATGGCGCTCCCTCCATTCCTCCTTCAGGCTCATTTTTTTTCATTTTGAAATCATACATTGGGTAGAGGAAAGGCTATCGATACAAGCGGGGATTTCTATGCCTGCATTCCGCCTGATGGCGCTGCGCTTATCAGGCCTACGGGTTTGCAGTCGACGTTGAACAGCGCGCTTGTTGCGCTGGCCCCGAAGGGGTGAGCCGCATTGCGGCGAATAATCGAACGCAGTTCGATGGAGAGTCCGGCCGCAGAAAAGCAAAAACCCGCCTTTTGGGCGGGTTCTTTAAATAGTGGTGCCCGGACTCGGAATCGAACCAAGGACACGGGGATTTTCAATCCCCTGCTCTACCGACTGAGCTATCCGGGCAACGGGGCGCATTAAACCGTAATCCGCCCACTGCGTCAATGAAATTTCTCTATTTATTGTTTGATTGCTTATCTTTGCGGCAATTCTGCGCCAAAAGGGGCGTTTTGCTTAAAATCACATCACTCCGTTATCGCCTTCGCGAACTTTCCAGCCGCTGGTGATGGCGATGGCATGGCGTTTTCCGGAGATATCGTAATCGCCAACGAGCTCTTCGTCATCCCGTGGCGAACTGATGGTTAAGATCGCATCCACTCCATGGCGGTAAGCGCCATGATGGCTGAAAATCGTGCCGATAAAGCATTTATCGTTGAGCCATACCGGGATCCACGCCACCGTTTCGACAGTATAGTGTCCTGCAGCGCCGCCATAGTAGCTGTCCGCATCGTCTTTCGCAGTGCCTGGCGGGATCGGGCAAATCGGCTCATCGCTATCGTCAGCAGATTTATCCTTTAGCAGGCTACCTTGCATGACGTCCAATGACTTCAATAAGCCAGCTCTATCTTTATCGTTTAAGGCGGGGGTGGGGGCCTGCTCGTTTTCCGCAGCGCTAATGATATTGAGGTTATAACGGTAGCGGATGGTGATGGCCGGCGTCAGGTCGCTCTGGTTGAACGGACGCAGCAGATAGAGATTATCTTCCCCAAACACGCCGTTAAACCACAGGGCGTAAACCTGGCCGTTGATTCTGATCCAGCGGCCCCACTGGTTCGCTCCGCGATCGTTAATAGAGTAAAGGGCGCCGGGCACGCCGGCATCGAAGTTATCGTCGTCATTGCTGTCGGCATTGTTCACCGACTCAAAGGCGCTATCACCGCGTTTCAGCACACCGGTATAGCTGAACAGGCCGGTGCCGCCAACATAGCTATCGATGATGAGATCGCGTTTGCCGTCGCCGTCGAGGTCGATAAGCGTGAAGCTGACTTTGCCGTTTTCCGAATCGGCGCTGATATCGGAATGCAAAAACGCTTGCCATTCATCGTCGCTGATATCCGCCGCTGGCTTGGTCGTCGAGACCGGCGCGTCGTCGGCATAGGTGAGGGTAAAGTGGCTGATGTGTCCGCTGAGGGGAAACTGTTCCGCAATGTTCTCTAATGCGAGTTCCGGGTTGCGTTTTTGCTCTTTTAGTACCGCATCGTGCAACGTCTTCAGCGCGAGTATGTCGGCCTCTCGTTGCTGGCGGGGGATAACTTTGCTAACAAAGGTGGGAAGCTGCCAGGTTCCGCCTGGGGTGATTTCCCGGCACATGCCGGTACTGTACTTGAGGCTTTGCACAAAGGTTTTGCCATCCCACACACGTTCTTCCCCGTTAACGCAGTCGGCGACGCCGCGTCCCTTGTTGAAGAAGGTCATTACGCCATCGTTATAGCTGGAGGCATCAGTGGTTATCAGCTGTGGCCTGGCGGCCTGTGTGTTATCGACAACCCACATCGCGTAGCCGTCGTTATAGGCGGCGCGCCAGCATAGAGTCTGCAGCAGCGAGTGATTTTTATCCAGCGGGGCGACGGTGATCTGCCGTTCGTTGGCCGGAATATCGGTGTTTTGCCAGTCATCACACTGGCGGTTGAGCGTGCTTTCCAATTGCGGCAGCCATTTCTGCTGTTGTTTCGCATTGAGCGCAACGGGCTGGGCGTTGTGAATAAACGACGCGCTCAGGATCTCCGGTGCGGGAATGGCGCGCAGGACGGTGCTGCCGTCACCGCCGCCTTTACGTAACAGCGCATCGGCGGTACCGATCCGCTGCTGGAATTCATCGATCTTGAGGAACACCGCGCTGCTGCCCGCGTTAGACAGCCGTTTGCGCTGGCCATTGAGCGCCAGCTCGATTTTAGCGTTTTGCTCCAGGGCGGTAATAAGCGTGCTGGTTTGCGTACTGTCAAAATGAAAATGGCTGTCGTCGATAGCCTCAAGCGCTCCGCGATCGTTATCGTTGATAAACAGATTTACGCTGGCATCTGGCGGAATATCGTGCTCGGTCTGCGCAAACGTGACCTGCGCGGTTGCCTGCCGCCCGGGGCCGGCGCTACGGGTCAGCAGAACGCTGACTTCGCCCATTGTCGCGCCATAGCCCGCCGCCCGGCAGGTGCCGGTATTATCGCAGGCGACTTCCCAATCTTTGTAGGCGAAAGAGAAACCGCGAGGAGGGGCGGCCATCAGCGAGGTCGAACAGAGCCCCAGTACGGCGGCCCAGAGAAGTGGACGCATAGAAATCCCTACCACAGAAAGTGTCAGGGAATTATATGCGCCTTGCGGGGGTTCGGAAATCCGAATTACGTAAGCGCGCCGCCCATCCGGCAGCGGGCAAAGCGCAGGATATCTTCCGCCAGACGATGGGCGGTATCGACGTCGGCCTGGCTACGTTTGATCAGCATGCGGCTCAGGCAGCCTTCGACGATTAATTCCATCTGCTTGGCGACCATTTCCGGATCATCCACCTCAAGCTGAGTGAGCAGCTCGTGCGTGTAGGCCAGCGAAGCCTGCTTCTGCTGTTCCGCTAACTGGTGAATTGGGTGCTGGGCATCCGGGTAAAAGGTACAGGCAGCGATAAACAGGCAGCCGGGATAACGGTGGTTGCTGACGCATTTGGTCAGTGCGCTATAGCGCGCCAGCAGCTTTTGTTCTGCGCTCAGCGTCTCATCCAGCAATAGCTGGCGACGCCAGGCGTCTACCTGCTGGCTTAAATAACGTAGGGCGTCATAGAGCAACGCTTCGCGGTCAGGCCAAAAACGCTTGAGGTCATCAAGCGGATATGCGACGCGGTCGGCGACCATTTCCAGCGTGGTGTTGGCGATACCCTCGATTTCGAGAATTTGTATGGCTTCACCCAGGACATCTTCACGTTGCACGGTAGTCTCCTCCATTTATCCTCCTCAAGTGTCGTTCACGGTTGCCAATCGCGCAAATGGGCGCTGAATGCCGCGGCATCCATAAACCCGGTGACGCGCTGCGCGGGCTGTTCTTCTCCCTGCGCGTTGAAGAACAGAATCGTCGGCAAGCCGAGCACCTGTAAATGCTTCAGCAGGGCCGCGTCTTGCGCGCTGTTCTTGGTGACATCCACTTGCAGCAAAACGGTCTCTTTTAGGGCCTGTCGCACTTCAGGAGCGCTAAAGGTATATTTTTCGAACTCTTTACAGGCCACGCACCAGTCGGCATACAGATCGAGCATGACCGGTTTCCCTTTGGCCTGCGCCAGCGCCTGGTTGAGTTCATCCACGGTGCTGACGCGGGTAAATTCCAGATGCGCCTGCTGCTGGACAGCCGGCGCGCCAAAGGCCCAATCCTGCAGCGGACGCGCGCTAACCAGCGCAGCGCCCAGCATGACGATTTGCACCAGCCGTAGCCACGGTTTGCTCGCGCCAAGCGAGGTAATAAACGCCCAGCTAAAGAAGGCGACGCCAAGCAGCGACCACAGGCGTAAACCCCAGGCTTCGCCAATAACACGCTCCAGTAAAAAAACCGGCAGCGCGAGGATCACGAAGCCAAACGCGGTCTTGACATGAGCCATCCACGGCCCGCTCTTCGGTAGCAGACGGTTACCGAACACGGTCACCAGGATCAGCGGCAGCCCCATTCCCAGCGCGTACAGATACAGCGTGCCGCCGCCGAGCCACAGGTTACCGCTTTGGGCGATATACAACAGAATGGCGCTAAGCGGGGCCGTAGTGCAAGGGGAACAGATAAGCCCGGCGATAGCGCCCATTGCAAACACGCCGCCCGGCGAGCCCCCCTGGCGCTTGTTGCTCATTAGCGTCAGTCGGGTTTGCAGCGATGAAGGCAGCTGTAGCGTAAACAGACCGAACATCGACAGCGCCAGCGCGATAAATACCACTGACAGCCCAATTAATACGTAAGGGTGCTGCAGCGCGGCCTGGAATTGCAGACCGGCGGCGGCCACGACCAGACCCAGCGCGGTATAGGTTACCGCCATCCCCTGGACATAAATAAATGCCAGCAGCAGGGCGCGCGCCGTTGATAAGCGCTGTTTACCGCCGAGGACAATCCCGGAAATCAGCGGATACATCGGTAAAACACAAGGCGTAAAGGCGATGCCGATACCAATCAGCAGCGCCCATAGCGCCGAAAATGGCAGCGACTCGGGTTCCGCGCCGGTCTGGCTACCGCTGGCCGGGAGCGTGGCGGGCGCTGATGGTTTGGCCGCTTGCGCCTTGTCGGAATCGGCGAGCACCGCGCTGAGCGGCACGACTTTGGTCTCCGGCGGATAGCAGAACCCGGCGTCGGCACAGCCCTGATAGGTGACGGTCAGCGTGGCTGCTTTGCCGGCTTGCGTGAGGGTAATCGGCAACATCAGGCGCTGACGATAAATTTCGCTTTTGCCATAAAACTCGTCTTCATGCCATTCGCCAGGCGGTAGAGAAGGGTCGACGATCGCCGCGTCCTTTGTCGTCAGCGTAATCTGCTTACGGTAGAGGTAGTAGCCATCCTTGATGTGCCAGCTCAGGTTGAGGTCGTGTTGATTCTGCTGAAAGTCAAAGGCGAAAGCCCGATCGGCAGGCACGAAGTTTGAGCGCCCGGGGGCGTCAAACAACCCGGCGCTGGCGGATGCGCTGCACAGTAGCAGGATCAGCGTAATGATGCGTTGAGCCATGAGAGGTAATCGTTGTCTCCGTGAGTAACCGGCAGGACCAGTAGTTCGGGGGTTTGATACGGGTGATGGGACTTCAGACAGTCCAGTAACGCCTGCTGATGGGCCAGGTTGGTTTTGAGCAGCATCTGGACTTCATACTCCTGCTCAAGCTTTCCTTCCCAGTAGTAGAGCGACGTCGCTCCCGGCAGGATGGTGGCGCAGGCGGCGAGTTTTTCCCCGAGCACTTTGGCCGCCAGATCCTGGGCGGTCGCTTCATCCGGCGCGGTACAGAGTACAACAACAGCATCAGGCGTAGTCATCGTGAACCTCGTATCAGCGAAAAGAGGCACTATAGCATGCATGATGCGGGGAGATTAACCAAAGGGGACAGTTACTTTACTGGCCCCTTTTTAACGATCTTACAGCATGAGGCCGCCGAAGATGAATCCGAGGATCACGCAAAGCGTAATGGCGATGACGCCTGGGATCAGGAAGGCGTGGTTAAAGACATATTTGCCGATACGCGTGGAGCCGGTGTCGTCCATTTCAACCGCGGCCAGCAGGGTCGGATAGGTTGGCAGCACGAACAGCGCTGAGACCGCGGCGAATGAGGCAATTGCCGTCAGCGGGGTGACGCCGAGCAGCAGCGCGGCGGGCATCAACGCCTTGGTCGTGGCGGCCTGTGAATAGAGCAGCGTAGCGGCGAAGAACAGCACTACCGCCAGCAACCACGGATAGTTGTGCAGCAGATCGCCCGCTACCGTCTGGATATCGGCAATGTGCGCTTTGACGAAGGTATCTCCAAGCCAGGCGACGCCGAGCACGCAGACGCAGGCGCTCATCCCGGACTTAAAGGTGCTGGCGTTCAGCACTTCGCCAGTGTCGATCTTACAGGTGATGCTAATCAGCGTGGCGATGGTCAGCATGAAGACTACGATCGCTTCGTTACGCGGCAGTACCGGGTTCTGGATCAGGCCGACGGTGTCGCTGATGGCAGTAGCGTAGAACATGACCGCGACGATGCCGACGAGGAACAGCAGGACGGAGCGTTTAGCATGCGGCTTCAGTTCGAAGACCTGACTGCCGCGCAGGCTCACTTCCCCTTTTGCCAGCCGTTCCTGGTAGACCGGGTCGTCTTTCAGCTCGCAGCCGAGGAAGTTACAGACCACGGCGGTCAGCATGACGGCAATCAGGGTAACCGGCAGGCAGATCGCCAGCAGCGTCAGGTAGCTGACGCCAAGCGGTTCGAGAATACCGGCAAAGAAGACCACTGCCGCGGAGATCGGCGAGGCGGTAATCGCAATCTGCGAAGCGACAACGGCGATGGAGAGCGGGCGGGAAGGGCGAATACCCTGCTCTTTCGCTACTTCGGTAATCACTGGCAGGGTCGAGAACGCGGTATGACCGGTGCCTGCCAGCACGGTCATAAACCAGGTGACCAGCGGCGCCAGGAAGGTAATGTACTTGGGATGGCGGCGTAGCATACGTTCGGCGAGGCTGACCAGATAGTCCATCCCTCCGGCGACCTGCATCGCGGCGATAGCGGCGATAACCGCCATGATGATTTCAATGACGTCAAAGGGGATTGCCCCGGGTGGAATTTGAAAAATTAAGGTCAGGACGAGGACGCCGAGGCCACCGGCAAAGCCGATACCAATGCCCCCCAGTCGGGCCCCCAAATAGATTGCCAGCAGGACAACCACGAGCTCTGCACCAAACATATATGCCTTCCTTGTTTTTTAACAAGTTGATATTGAATTGTTGTCGTTTCGTAAACCCAAAAAAGCAAAAAGGCATGTCATCGCTGACATGCCTTTGGTTAGTTTACCCTGAAAGCTTACTGTTCGCTTTCATCGGTATACCGTTTTGCTTTATAAGCCGGATGCATCAGGTTTTGCGGCGAGAAAATGTCATCCAGTTCGGCTTCGGTCAGCAGCCCGCGTTCCAGTACCACTTCACGTACGCTCTTACCGGTTTCGGCGCAAATCTTGCCGACGATATCGCCATTGTGGTGGCCGATGAACGGGTTGAGGTAGGTCACGATACCGATGGAGTTGTAGACGTAGCTTTCGCATACCGCTTTGTTGGCGGTAATGCCGTTCACGCATTTTTCCAGCAGGTTGTAGCAGGCGTTAGTCAGGATGTGGATAGATTCAAACATCGCCTGGCCAATCACCGGCTCCATAACGTTCAGCTGCAGCTGACCGGCTTCGGAGGCCATGGTTACGGTGGTATCGTTGCCGATAACTTTGAAGCACACCTGGTTAACCACTTCCGGCACCACCGGGTTAACTTTTGCCGGCATGATAGAGGAACCGGCCTGCAGCTCTGGCAGGTTGATTTCGTTGAGGCCAGCGCGCGGCCCGGAAGAGAGCAGGCGCAGGTCGTTACAAATCTTGGACAGTTTGACCGCCAGGCGTTTCAGCGAACTGTGAACCATCACATACGCGCCGCAGTCAGAAGTCGCTTCAATCAGGTCTTCCGCCGGAACGACCGGCAGGTTGCTGACTTCCGCCAGTTTCTGTACCGCCAGCTGCTGGTAGCCGTCAGGGGTGTTCAGGCGAGTCCCGATAGCGGTCGCGCCGAGGTTCACTTCCAGCAGCAGTTCTGCGGTACGCAGAATGCTTTTGGTTTCTTCGTTCAGCAGAACGTTAAAAGCGTGGAATTCCTGGCCGAGGGTCATCGGCACCGCATCCTGTAACTGCGTGCGGCCCATTTTCAGGATGTCCTGGAACTCGACGGCTTTCGCCTGGAAACCTTCGCCCAACTGTTTGATGGCATCGATTAATTTGAGAATCGAAGCATAGACCGCGATGCGGAAACCGGTTGGGTAGGCGTCGTTGGTGGACTGGCATTTGTTGACGTGGTCATTAGGGTTGAGGAACTGGTATTCACCTTTCTGGTGGCCCATCAGTTCCAGACCGATATTCGCCAGCACTTCGTTGGTGTTCATATTGACGGAGGTGCCCGCGCCGCCCTGGAACACATCAACCGGGAACTGGTCCATGCATTTACCGTTGTTCAGCACCTCATCGCATGCGGCGACAATGGTGTTCGCTACGCTTTTAGGAATGGTTTGCAGTTCCTTGTTAGCCAGCGCGGCGGCCTTCTTCACCATCACCATGCCCCGAACAAACTCAGGGATGTCGCTAATCTTGTTGTTGCTGATGTAGAAGTTTTCAATCGCTCTCAGAGTATGAACGCCATAGTATGCGTCAGCTGGAACTTCCCTGGTGCCCAACAGATCTTCTTCGATACGAATGTTGTTTAACATGTGAACCTTCTTTTTCAAGCTGCCAATGAATTCACCAAATACACAGAATTTATAGGATTTAGCGTATTTTCAGACCGAAGATTATTTCCTTAACCGGCCCGGTGCCCACGATCATATGCTGATGATAGCGAAGTTCAGTAACCTTGATCACTTATTATATAGCGCGGCGGATAAGAATTATTAATCTGTGAAATGAGTCACCGCTTTACTATTTTTGAAAAAAATGCCGTTACCGTTGATTGAAAAATGGCGCGCCAACCCCACATTCCTATGACGCGAATAGCAAATTTATCACTACGGGCGTCTGCGACGACGGCCGAATGAAGGAGACGCCGGTGCGTTGGATCCCATTTATTGCCTTTTTCTTATACGTTTACGTCGAGATCTCGATCTTTATCCAGGTCGCACACGTGCTTGGCGTGTTGCTGACGCTGATTCTGGTTATCTTTAGCTCGGTGGTGGGGATGTCGCTGGTGCGCAACCAGGGCTTCAAAAACCTGATGCTGATGCAGCAGAAAATGGCGGCTGGCGAAAGCCCTGCCGCAGAAATGATCAAAAGCGTGTCGCTGATTATCGCCGGGCTGCTGCTGTTGATCCCGGGCTTCTTTACCGACTTCCTCGGCCTGCTGCTGCTGTTGCCGCCGGTGCAAAAGCTGATGACTTTAAAACTGATGCCGTATCTGCGCTTTAGCCGGATGCCGGGCGGCGGTTTTAGCGCTGGCGCCGGCAACGGAGACACCTTCGAAGGGGAGTTCCAGCGCAAAGACGACGAACGCGACCGTCTGGATCACAAAGACGACCGCTAAAACGACAAAACCGGCCTGCGCCGGTTTTTTGTTATCGGCTTGCTGAGGATGACCGTGCAGGTAAGGCGAACCACAGCACCGCCAGCATAATAATGGCGTACAAGCTCTTCCAGCCGACCATTGCCAATAGCAAAACGCAGAGCACGCTGCCCACAATGGCCAGCACGCGGTATTTACCGTGCAGGAGTCGGCATCCCGCCAGCATGCACAGCAGATAAATCATGATGAAAATGCCGTTGGCATAGACGATCAGCGCATCGAGATTAATGTTCAGCCCGTAAATGCACAGCGTACTGAGTACGCAGCAGCCTAAGACCGCATTCAGCGCATTGCGCGGTACCTGACGCGGCGACAGGCGGGCCAGATAACCTTCCGGCTTGAACTGCGCCTGCGACCAGACCAGGCGGGCAAAACTTTGGATATAGATATTGAGGCTGGCGAAGCAGGCGAGATAGCCGATCACGCAGGCGACCCACAGCGCCTGCACGCCGAATAGCCGTACTACGATGTTTGGCAGCGAGGCCGCCGCCGCCATTTCTGTACCGAAGGCGCGAAAATGCAGTACCACCACGGTACAGCCCCAATAAACGGTTCCTGCCAGCAATAAGCCAATCATCAGCGCTCGGGGGAAGTCGCGCTCCGGACGTTTAAACTCTGATGCCAGATGAGCAAAGGCTTCAAGGCCGACGAAGCACCAGAACATTACCGATAGGGCAGCAAACAGCTGCGACGTGTCGACATCTTTAGGTTCCGGGAAAGGGATCTGCGCCGGGTTTATGCCGCCGCGCCACCAGATGGCGACGATCAGCGCGACAATCATTACCGCGACCAGCGTCTGTAGATTAGCGCTGGAACTGGCGCCGCGCGAGCCCACCCACCAGACGATCGCCAGCGTGCCGAGCTCGGCAAGCAGCAGTTGAGTATCGTGCCAGCCAAACAGCGCCTGGCCAAAACCGGTGGCGATATGCAGGGCGGCGGGTAAGCCCACCGGGATCACCGACAAAAACAGCCAACCGGTTACCCGCGCCAGACGCGGGCCGAACGCCATATCTACAAAATGAGCCACGCCGCCAGCGCTGGGAAAGTGGCGCCCAAGCACGGCAAACACGATAGCGATGGGAAAGACCAGGAGAATCAGCGCCGGCCACGCCCACAGGCTATTATCGCCTGCGACCAGCGCCGCCAGCGCCGGTACGGCGAACACGCCGGTTCCCAGTAGTGATGTTGAAAGCAACCCGACTCCCTGACCTAACCCCAGCTCCTGTTTTAACCCACTCATGACTCAACCCTGCGCGCGGCAAAAAAACGATGTTATCACAACCCTTTGCGCCAGATAGCGCAGCCGCCGCGGGAATATTTTTGCGCGTCAGCGCACAGGCGGAAATTTTTTTTTAATTTTCCCCTTGAAGCCGTAAATGGCCATCCCCATCTCTCTCTGCACTAGTCGGAAACCGTTTACGGCCCGGCGCCATCCATAACTGATAATGACTTTCTCGAAGGAGAGCTATCAATGAGTATTCGTCCGTTACATGATCGTGTGATCGTCAAACGTAAAGAAGTTGAAACCAAATCTGCAGGCGGCATCGTTCTGACCGGTTCTGCGGCAGCTAAATCAACTCGTGGCGAAATCATCGCTGTCGGTAAAGGCCGCATCCTGGAAAACGGAACTGTGCAGCCGCTGGACGTTAAAGTTGGTGACATCGTGATTTTCAACGATGGTTACGGCGTGAAGTCTGAGAAGATCGACAACGAAGAAGTGCTGATCATGTCCGAAAGCGACATCCTGGCAATTGTTGAAGCGTAATTCGCACGACCCTGAACGAATTTGAGGAATAAAAGAAATGGCAGCAAAAGACGTAAAATTCGGTAACGACGCTCGTGTAAAAATGCTGCGCGGCGTAAACGTACTGGCAGATGCAGTTAAAGTCACCCTGGGCCCGAAAGGCCGTAACGTTGTTCTGGACAAATCCTTCGGCGCGCCGACCATCACTAAAGATGGCGTTTCCGTTGCTCGTGAAATCGAACTGGAAGACAAATTCGAAAACATGGGCGCGCAGATGGTGAAAGAAGTTGCCTCTAAAGCGAACGACGCTGCAGGCGACGGTACCACCACCGCAACCGTACTGGCTCAGGCTATCGTTAACGAAGGTCTGAAAGCCGTTGCTGCGGGCATGAACCCGATGGATCTGAAACGTGGTATCGACAAAGCTGTCGTTGCCGCTGTGGAAGAACTGAAAGCGCTGTCCGTACCGTGCTCTGACTCTAAAGCCATTGCTCAGGTTGGTACTATCTCCGCTAACTCCGACGAAACCGTAGGTAAACTGATCGCTGAAGCGATGGATAAAGTCGGTAAAGAAGGCGTTATCACCGTTGAAGACGGCACCGGTCTGGAAGACGAGCTGGACGTCGTTGAAGGTATGCAGTTTGACCGCGGCTACCTGTCCCCTTACTTCATCAACAAGCCGGACACCGGCGCTGTTGAACTGGAAAGCCCGTTCATCCTGCTGGCTGACAAAAAAATCTCCAACATCCGCGAAATGCTGCCGGTTCTGGAAGCCGTAGCGAAAGCTGGCAAACCGCTGGTTATCATCGCTGAAGACGTTGAAGGCGAAGCGCTGGCGACCCTGGTTGTTAACACCATGCGCGGCATCGTGAAAGTTGCAGCGGTTAAAGCGCCGGGCTTCGGCGACCGTCGTAAAGCTATGCTGCAGGACATCGCGACCCTGACTGGCGGTACCGTTATCTCTGAAGAGATCGGTATGGAGCTGGAAAAAGCGACTCTGGAAGACCTGGGTCAGGCTAAACGCGTTGTTATCAATAAAGACACCACCACCATCATCGATGGCGTTGGCGAAGAAGCCGCAATTCAGGGCCGCGTTGCTCAGATCCGTAAGCAGATCGAAGAAGCGACCTCTGATTACGACCGTGAAAAACTGCAGGAGCGCGTGGCTAAACTGGCCGGCGGCGTTGCGGTAATCAAAGTCGGTGCTGCTACCGAAGTTGAAATGAAAGAGAAAAAAGCGCGCGTTGACGATGCCCTGCACGCGACCCGTGCTGCGGTTGAAGAAGGCGTGGTAGCTGGCGGCGGCGTAGCGCTGGTCCGCGTGGCGGCGAAAATCGCTGGCCTGACCGGTCAGAACGAAGATCAGAACGTCGGTATCAAAGTTGCGCTGCGCGCAATGGAAGCGCCGCTGCGTCAGATCGTTTCCAACGCTGGTGAAGAGCCGTCTGTTGTTGCCAACAACGTGAAAGCAGGCGACGGTAACTACGGTTACAACGCGGCTACCGAAGAGTACGGCAACATGATCGACTTCGGTATCCTGGATCCGACTAAAGTCACCCGTTCTGCGCTGCAGTACGCGGCATCCGTTGCTGGTCTGATGATCACCACCGAGTGCATGGTGACCGACCTGCCGAAAGGTGACGCGCCTGACTTAGGTGCTGCTGGCGGTATGGGCGGCATGGGCGGTATGGGCGGCATGATGTAATCGTGCGCTATACGGCATAAAAATGCAGAAACCCCCGGTCAGAAATGGCTGGGGGTTTTTCTTTTTGCTGGCTTTTTAGTATAAGGTTTACATCCGGGCCAGTGCGTCCAGCTCATTGGGGAATAACATGCAGGTAAAATATTTAGCAGGGATTGTCGGCGCAGCATTATTGTTAGCGGGTTGCAGTTCCAGCAACGAATTAACCGCAGGCGGCCAGAGCGTGCGTTTTGTTGAAGATAAACCGGGAACGGAATGCCAGCTGTTAGGGACGGCAACCGGCACGCAAAGCAACTGGCTGTCCGGGCAGAATGGCGATGAAGGCGGCTCGATGCGCGGCGCGGCGAATGCGCTGCGTAACCAGGCGGCGGCCATGGGCGGTAACGTCATTTATGGCGTGAGCAGCCCGACGCAAAATCTGCTGTCGAGCTTTGTCCCGACCGATAGCCAGATGAACGGCCAGGTTTATAAGTGCCCGAACTGATGCGTTAAGCACTCTCTGCGCAGGCAGAGAGTGCTTAACAATTTATGCCTCAAGCGCTGCTTTGGTAGCCACGTAGAATTCGTGCAATGACTTTAAGCATTCATCCTTAGTCAGCATTTGTCCCGGTGCGGATGGAATCACCTTGCTGAAGATTTGATACGGTGTATGTTGGCTGTGAACTTGTTTTAGCTTCTGGCTCTTTTCAATCAGACGTAGCGCGATACTTTTTTCAAAATCTGACTGATGCGCGGCGCTGGTTTTAATCACCGCGCCAGAGAGTACTTTTTTACCCTCTTCCTGCTCGTAGCTATACAGCACGCCAAGATGATGGTTGAACAGATTTAACTTCCACTCTTCCTGAGCGTATTGCTGGTACTCGATATTAGGTTGGGTCGTTAAATCGACGGTATACAGCGGTACGAAGTCCAGAGCCAAAGCTAAATATTCATTCAGTTTCGTGTCCGCGGCCATGGTGAGAGATTGTTGGATCCCCAATATCAGCGCTTCGACCTGGCGGTCATCAATCCGTAGAGTTGCAATTTGCTCGTTCTGCAGCATTAATATCAGCGTCGATTCTGTTTCCCCTGGTTTCAGGGTGATCGACATGATTCGCAGCTCCGGGTTGGGGTTTTGTACCTCCAACATATCTATCTCTGGCGTGTTGGCTATTAGCGTTTCATTGTAGGCAAGAAGCTCCACTTTCTGAGCCTCATTCTCGCCATCCTGTTGTAATCTCTGCAAGAAAATAGACATCCGGTTTGCCAGGACCATGAGCAGGTCAGCCAGCACCGGCGCCTGCAAATAGTACGTCTGAAACATGCCATTCTGATGTTTTACTTTCAGCAGCAGCGCCATGAAATGGTCTTCGTAGGTAATTCCGGCGGTGTTAAAACCAATAAACGTTCCTTGCATACTCTTCTCCTTACGCTGGCATTGGTATTCTTGACTGCGATAAATCAATAACCCGATCGGCAGAGGCGATGGTTGACGGGCGGTGGGCGACGATGACGCGGGTAATACTGAGGCCTGAAATAGACTGGTTGATAACCGACTCATTTCTTAAATCAAGATGGCTGGTGGCCTCATCCATAAACAGAATGCTCGGTTTACGGTAAAGCGCGCGGGCAATCAAAATACGTTGCTTTTGGCCCCCGGAAATCCCCAGGCCCAACTCACCAACGATGGTTTCATAGCCCATCGTCATTTTCATAATTTCGTCGTGAATGTTGCAGCGTTTGGCGCATTCGACGACAAAATCCACATCGGCGTTATCTTCAAAACCGCTGATATTATCGATAAGCGACCCGGAAAAGAGGCGGTCCTCCTGCAGCACGCAGGCGGTTCCCTGGCGATAGTTATTTAGACCTATCTTCTGGATATCGAGATTATCGGCGAAGACGTCGCCGCTGGTGGGCGAGAGCAGCCCGCACATCACTTTCAATAGCGTGGTCTTACCGACGCCGGACGGGCCGACCAGCGCGACGGATTCCCCCGGCTCAACGGTGATGTTCAGATTTGAGAAAATCGGCTGCGAAAAGGGATCGTATTGATAGCTGAGATTTCTGACTTCAAGCCTGGCGCCGGCATCCTTCGAAAAGACTTCACGTGACGGTAGCTCTTGCTCTGGTTCGCTGAAGACGATCTCTGAAAGACGCTCGTTATGCAGCGAGAGCATGCGCAGCTGCATGGTAAGATCAACCAGGCTGGATGCGCGCTGGGAGAACTGGCCCCGGTAGGCGTTAAAAGCCATAAACATACCGAGGGTCATTTCATTATCAATAACCATAATGGCGCCCAGCCACAGTACCGCAACCTGATCGATGGCGGTAATAAAGGTATTGATACCGCTAAACATCATGTCGAAACGGGTCTGTTTGATCCCCGCATTACAGGCGTCGATGTTGATATTCAGCCAGTGCTGAGAGCGGCGTTCTTTCAGGTTCAGCGCTTTGATGGTCGAAATACCGTATAGCGACTCCATAAAGTGTGAACTGGAGCGCGCGCCTTTGATTACCTGTTCTTCAGCAACGCGGCGATAGAAGCGATAAGTTCCCAGACGCATAAGGGCGTAACATAAGGTAAAGCCAACGACGACCCATGTTAGCCAACCGCCGTACAGGGTGAGCATAATCAGCAGGCCGATTGTCATGATCGAGTCGATAATGCCGCTGACGATGCTATTAGTGAACGTGGAGCGAATGGTATCCAGCGAAGAGAAACGGGACTGAATATCCCCCAGATGACGCTTTTCGAAAAATGCCAGCGGCAGGCTAGCCAAATGATCGAATAGAGTGGTTTTCCACTGAATATTGGTTAGCGTGTTGAGCGTCAGTGAAGTCCATGCGCGCAGCATACTGATAAAGGTGCGGAAGAGGGTAAAGAAGACCAGACCAATACAGATAACCGAGAGCAGGCTTTGATCGTGGGCCATGATCACGTGGTCAGTGACCAACTGCGTGCCTATTGGCAACAGTAGTCCAATCGCTTCAACGACGACGGAAAAGGCGAAAATTTTCAGCAGCGCTGATTTTAAGCCAACAATATTACGCATCAGATCTAACAAACGCAGGCGAGATTTGGCTTTTTCCTGCTGGAAGTTCTGATCGGGCCATAACTCTAACGCGATGCCGGTAAAGTTGTTCGACATTTCCTGAATGCCGATAATGCGTTTACCCAGCGCCGGGTCGTGAACCACAAAGCTAGATTTGCGTACTTTGGTGAGCACGACGTAGTGGTTCATTCCCCAGTGGATAACGCAGGGCAGCTTTAATTGTCTGATTTCATCAAGATCGAGCGACAGCGCACGGCTTTTTAAGCCAGCATGTTCTGCCGTTTTGCTCAGTGACATCAACGTTACCCCCTGGGAGGGGCTGCCAAAG
This sequence comes from Klebsiella sp. CN_Kp097, assembly GCF_040064495.1. Classification (NCBI taxonomy): domain Bacteria; kingdom Pseudomonadati; phylum Pseudomonadota; class Gammaproteobacteria; order Enterobacterales; family Enterobacteriaceae; genus Klebsiella; species Klebsiella sp. CN_Kp097. The sequence goes on from NZ_JBEAIL010000019.1 coordinate 138,385, forward strand.
CGTTGACGGAAATTGAACAGATCGATATCGAGACCATAATGGCCGCAAACCATTGCCAGACAGGCAATGCCACACTCGGCGGCTTCAGATTGCAATATGACCGGCGTTTTTTTCAGTATTGAAAAATTAACTTTCGCCGTAATTTTTTCAAACAGTTCATTAGTCATGAATCGGGCCGCTCACGCTTTGAGTAATCTTATAAACCGGAGTAAACATCCACATGTAGAGAGGGCGTTCTTCAAGGAAGACAACAGCCTGTGCTTTAAGCCCATTGGAGAGGCTTAGCTTTTTCCCGTCATATTCGAACTGTTTATCTTTAATTTTGACAATCGCTTTATACAGCGCCAGTTCTTGTTGCTGATTGGTACCGTTACTGACGTTGGTGTATTCAGACATTTCTTGCCGTGACGCTGGCATTGATGATATGGATATAATTTTTCCTGGGAATTGACCAAATTTATCCGATGGGAAGGCATCATAGCGAATATTGATGGTATCTCCCGTTTTTAAATACGGAATGGTATTGTTGGGTAGCCACAGAATGAGATAATACTCAACGTTTCCGGTCGGTTTTATCTGGGCCAGGCTACTTCCATTATCAACGGTTTGCCCTTGGGTAGCCGACAGTGACTCAATCCTGCCATCGCTGGTCGATTTGATAATAATATTACCGTTAGCATTAGATTCCACTAACTGATTTTTATAATCATTGGCCTGGTTGTATTGACTGGAAATTTGGTTGTCAAAATCAGCAGCTTTAGTGATTATATCGCTATTAAGTTGTGTAATTTGCGATTCGAGTTGCATTTTTTGGCTAACTAAAGACTGGTAGGCACTCTGCTGCTGAAAGTATAAAGAGTGCTGATAGTTATACTGATCTTTTGTTATCAGGCCGTTGCTAAGGTATTTATCGTAGCTGGAAAGGTTATCATGCATTTTCTTCAGGCCTACCTGGGTGTTGACCAGCATACGGTTGGTCTCCTTCAGGGAGGCAGTGGTAGTTTTCAACTGCGCATTCAGCGTATTTAACGTCTGGTTTTTATTATCTTCCAGTTTTTTAATAATATCTTCAGAGTTGGCGATTTTTTCATTGATAACTTCTATCTGTGCCGCGCTAACATTGCCACTGGTGGTGCTGCGGGAAACATCAATCTCGTATAGCGGTTGGTTTTTTTTAACGACGTCACCAATTTTTACGAATTGCTTGACGATAAACCCCTGCTGTGGCGCAAAGACGTTAATTGAGTGAGGCAGGGTAATGACTTCGCCTTTAACATCGACACGCTGGGTAAACTTGCAAAATATCAATGCGCAGATAAGCGCAATGAGAAATAATGCCGACAATAAGGCGATTAACCAGGCGGGTAAGCCAGCGAGCAACAAGGCTTTCCCTTTCCAGTGATGCCTTTTGTATTCGATCGCTTCCTTGCGATAGAGATTTTTATTCATATTGATAAGTTATATTTACTTTGGCTTGGATTGGATATAAAACAAAGGCCTAAAGGCCTTTGTTTATTGTATGGAACTTTTTCCAACGCGCGAAATTATTATCAAGATCCCGGTGCAAAGGTACCATCAAGGGCACTATCTATAAATTCCTGGAAAATAGCCATTGACTTGTCCCAACCGAATGCGACGGCTCCAGCAGCTCCGGTAATAGCACCAAGAACAAAGCCAACAACAGCCCCTACAGCATTACCAAGTAGGCCAAGTCCCAAAATACCACCATTATGACCGCCTTGAACACCACCAATCCACGTGCCGACGGCTGACACAATAATGGCACCTAATGTTCCAATAGCAAGAGCCTCTACCGCATTGCTAGCTAGTGAAGTGATAGTGGAGGTAACTGATGAGAAATCCCAAGTGTAACCACCGGAGATCTCTTCCATTTCAAATACAGTTAATTCCTTCATATTTATTCCTTTAAATTAATATTATTACTGGTTGGCCTAATTATAGGACGGAAGAAAATGTAAATGAGGTTTGTAGTTTTAACAACTCAACAGACATGAATTCATGTAGAATTCATGTCTGTTTGAGGATTTTATTGTTCCTGAATAACTACTTCTAACATTGCTTTAACTCTACCATTTGTAATGTCGTCAACACTATTGCTTTTGCGATAGTAATCAGCGGTGAGATTGATCACCTGCGATGTTGCGGCACTATTAAAACTGTAGCTATCCATATCATAAAAGACTAACGGGGTGCCAGTTTGTTTGAAAATGATACCAACATTTTTGGCGCCAGAATCGTCGGTTATCATATTATCAATGATACCATCGCCAGATGTGCTCGCGGTGCCTATCGGATTAAACCAGTACATTAAAGTATTCCCGATGGAACCTGCAGGGCAGGTAATGGTTAATAAGAAATTCTTTTGCTCTGGCGTGACGCCGCCGCGGGAGACCGACATTAGCGTGCTTTTTTTAATCCGGCCGAGCGTTATTTGTGAACTGGATGGTGATATGTCACATGAGGTTGCCTGATATTTGGTGTTTTTTAGCTTGATATTGGTTGTATATAATAGTTTGTCATTACTTCCAGGGTTGGTGGTAGGATTGCCGACAGAGAAACTTATTGATGGGTTTGAGTCCGAACCTGAAGTATCAATGACCTGCTTGGTTTTGATAAACCACACGGTAATGAATTTATAGTAATTATCTGACGTATTTTCAAATGGTACTAGTACTGAGCCCGCGACAGCAGGCACTAATGCGCCATTTTTGCTTTCCAGAAGATCGGATATCTGGAATCCAATACCGTCAATTCCGGTTTCATATACTGGCTTTCCCTGTATTCCTGTAACGCCAGCTACTTCTGGTGTACTGATGGTAGTTATATACTGATCGTTAGTTTTTTGGCTACATGAGAAGTTTTTATAGTTACCCGTGCCGTATTTAGCCGAATATAATATGCTTCCCACTGGAATTGAGTCGTCTGTCGGTATTTTTGCTCTAATAGTAAATGCTTGCCGCTGGATGCTGCCTGAGTAACTACATTTTGCAGTCGCCTCACCGCAGGTAACTAAAAGCATTAATAGAATAAACATTCTCTTCATCAATATTCGTCCTTAAATAATGGCTAGCGACACACCGCTTCGATCTGGTTTAAGCCAGCGGTTTTGCTTTCTCGCGGAGGTAACGTGAAGGGGGCTTTACATTGCTGGGAACTACTTTTTCCCCACTGTACGTTGAGCATCCCGGTTTGCTGCAGACCGGACATATAGACCATCCCGGCGTCGCTGACGATACTCGCCTGGCTTTTCGCATCGTCGGCTAGTAAGACCATAGCGCCGTAAGGAACGTCTTGACCACTAGCCGTTTTCAGGTGAATAAAGGCGCGTTGTCCGATCTTGCCGTCGTAGTTGGCTCGTACAATGGCGCCGCGGGTAGGTACTACGCTCTGCGTGGTTTCCGGCAGTTCCATATCATCACCGAGTGTGGTGCTATCAAGGGTAATATCAGTACGGCGATAAGGGGTGACGTAAGGCACGATGGCATAGCCGCGGTAGTCGGTTGAGATAGTGCTATCGGTAGTCAGCTTGACGTTATCTAAGCCTGGAGCCTTAACCAGCACGGCGGCATCGGTGATGTCCTGTCCTAACGTAATACCGTCGGCGTGGGCGATAATGCTACCGCTGGCGCCATAATCCACGCGCTGACTGTCACGATCGTAGCTATAACCGGCATTGATGCTGCCCTGGGAACCGTTATAGGTAGCGCGCATGTCGCCGCTGTAATACTCACGGTTGCTATATCCCTGCTGGATACTCCAGTCCAGGCTATCGTTTTCCAGCCCCACGCCGCCGATAGCGACGGATTGATCCGTCGAGCCGGGGTTACTATTGGTGAGCTGATAGCTGGTGTAGGTGCCAGGGAGCCAGTTGCTGATTGGCAGCGTGACGGTCAACGTAATGCGCTGATCGTCCTGCGCGTCGCTGTCGGAGCTATTGTTGCTCCAGGTATAGCGGCTATAGCTATAGCCCAGATAGAAGTTCACATTTCTAAAGCCGCCGTTATAGCCAACGCTGATAGATTTGTTGGTGCGTTTATCATCCCAATAATCTTCAACCAGCCCGCTAATAGATACGCTGCCCAGGCCTTTACCCAGACTTTGGTTGAGGGTCAGGTTGGTGCGATTGCGTAATGAACGGGTGGTATAGCGACCGTCATTAGCATAACTATCCAGCACCTCGGATAAGGTGTTAAATCCCTTAGTAGAGTATCGATAGCCAGCGATGGTGATGTTGGTGCCGGTATCAAGGATATTTTTACCATAACGGATTCGCCAGGACTGTCCTGAAGTCTTTTCCCGATCCTGCATTTTTGACCAGGCTTGGGTGACGTCAGCTGACGCGGCTCCGAAATCGCCGAGGTTATAGCCGAGACCGGATGACAACGCCTGATAATGCGAGGCCATCTGCATCCCGCCGTAGGCGGTCAGGCTACTGGACACCCCGTAGCTGGCCGTTGCCTGGGTAAATGGCGTTTCATGTACGCCGTCATCATATGGGCGATATTTACCTGAAGTGATTTCATACTGCAGCTGGCCTTCACGCACCATGACCGGTAGCGTGGCGAACGGTACGATGAATTCTTGCTTTGAGCCATCTGATTCTTCTACGGTTACATACAGGTCGCCGCTACCGCCGCTGGGATACATATCGGTGATTTCAAAGGCGCCAGGGGCAACGTAGGTCTGATAGACCTGATAGCCGTTTTGCTTAACGATCACCCTGGCGTTGGTTTTTGCAATCCCTCGGATAATTGGCGCATAGCCGCGCAGGCTCTCTGGCAGCATGGAGGTATCCGTCGCGAGTTGGACCCCAGTAAACGGAACGCTGTCAAAGATCCCGGAAAGCGAGGAGCTTTCGCCCATCACCAAATTACTGTTAATGGGGCGTATACTACGCTGCATGTACAGGTACGCCGACTCCCAGTCGCCTGCGTCGCCTTTTGTTTTATTCCAGGTGCTCAGATTCCTGATGCGCCAGGGGCCGAGGTTTAAGCCGGACTGGAGGTTAAGACTATAGTATTCGTCTTCGGATTCGAAATCATCCGAGCCGCTGAACTGGTAATTCACCAGTAGCGCGTTAATTCCGTCGTCAAATTGATCCTCAGGGATAAATCCTTGCACGACGGTAGATAATGCCGCCTGAGGGATGGAGATATTTAAACGCTGCGCGTTAAAATCAAAATCCGCTTTGGTATCTGGAATAACCGTCAGGTTAGTACAACCATTAGCATCTTCTTTCAATTTAGTGAACGCTTTAACTCTAACGCCATATTGCGATAAGTCCTTGAGACTGAAGCAGGGCGCCAGTTTGATCTCATCGCTAGCGGTGCTGGCCCGGCTATTATCAATCACAAATTTTATAGTTTTGGTATCCAGGTATTGGCCATTAAAGACGATGTCCACCCGGTAGTTACCGGGAGCCTGCGCGTTCCTGGCTTCAAACACAGATAAGTCTGGGGCGTTTGAAGGATCGCTACCATTCAATGAGTTTATGAATGAGGGATCGAAAAAATCACGTGCTTGCGCTTTGTTATCCAAACCAGAAAAAAACGCGGCCAGTAATGCAATTCCTGGCGCTGATAGTTTGAATAGGTCTTTATTTTTATTTTGCATAGACACATCCCTATAAGGTTAAACAACTTCCAATTACAACGATGATGAATAGAGCGTTCCGGCTCCGCCATAATCGTTGACTATTTTCCATGTAATACCTGATGCGGTTACATTTTGTTTTAAAGTGACTTCCTTGGTCTCCATCGGCGGGACAGAACTCACTTCATTTTTAATTTCGGTATTACCGATTTTTATTGTATTGAAGTAATAGAAAAATGGCGTAGGGTTCTTAATTGATAATTTATTGCCTGATTTTCGCCATTCAAGTTTTGCCGCTTCGGTATTCGGGGTCATATCAAACAGCGATTTTGGCCGAAATACCAGACGCATACGATGGCGAACCGCCAGCTGGATGGTATTATTTTTAGCATTCGTATCATCCGCGGGGGGAATAGCCATAACGTTGAAATAAAATATCGATTCGCGATCGGTTGGCGCCGCGACATTACCTGTAGAAAACAGGCGAACGGTATTTTGTTGTTTTGCTTCGAGACGAAACAGTGGCGGCGTGGCCATGAATGACGGCGTTTGTCCTTTTGGGGTCTCAATCCAGGACTTGATTAAATAGGGGATACCGTCTTTGTTCTCTATTTGTGCCGTTACTTCACGGGAGCCTTCTTTGTAAAGATAGCGGGTAGACTCAATGACGATACCGGCATGCGCAATGCCGCTTATCAGTAAAAAACAGGGAAAGACAAGTTTAAATAAGGTCCTGAACATAGCATTTCTCTAAACGAAAAAAGGGCTCGCCAGACAGCGAGCCCTTCGGGGTAAAATTAAGCGCCAGTGGTATAGTCGATAGTAAAGGTTGCTACGCCTTTAACCGGACCTTCGGTTACGGTGGTAGCTTCGTTTACTTTCACATAACCCGCGTAATAGTTCAGAGAAGTGACGGAACCGTCAGTGTAGGTTTCAGCCATGGTTTGGGAACCATCGAAGGCTACACGAGAACCATCGCTGGCTTTCGCGATGCCGATACCGATGCCGGCAGCGCCGTCGTCAGCGGTGTTGTCCAGAATTGTTGCGTTGGCGCTGGTGGTACCAGTAACTGCAACAGTCAGGCCGGTTGCTGGTTTTTCGCTGCCTTTGGCACAATCAGAAACGTCAAAACCAAACTTCTGGCTTTTGAACAGGACGTTAGCAGTCTGTGCATTCGCTTCGCTGGTGGTAACAGAAGTCAGACGAACGATGCCGTTGTTCAGAGTACCAGTCGGGGTGACTACGCAAGAAGAAGAGGAGTCGTTGACTTCGCCAAGAACGGTCACTTCAGCAGTGTTAGCGGCCATTGCCTGTGCGCTCAGAACTGCAGATGCAGCAACCATTACAGCTACGATTGTTTTTTTCATTTATTTGTCCATGTATAAATACGTAATCCCTGAAATAGATGTTGCCTCAGTTTTAATTAACGGATCACTGAATAACCGTTAATTGACGCTGAGTCTTAACACTATCCCGTTCTTTACTCCTTTGGTGTCCCTTGTAATATGCAGGTACTTGCCCGCAATTAGCGTAAGACGGGAGCAGTGAGGAATTTAATTGGCAAGCAGGTAAAATGCATGTGAATTTTAATTGAATAACCTATTTTAATGATGGGAGGAACGTTTCACATTTTAATCTCCTTGAATAGTAGTTGCGTTAACGTGATGAATGTTCGACAATATACTTGGCTTCCTTTTCGTTAAAAGGTCACGTTGGCCTTAGCGCCGTTCGAAAATGGAGAGCCAATGATTGAGATGTGAAACTATCTAACGGCAGGGCTGTTTAGGGCTATTTGCTCAAGTTCAAAAATGGAATCTCATTAACTTCATGTTTAATTCACGTGACTAATGAATAAAAGGAAAAGCATTATGGCATTTAGCGAGTTCATTATTAATAATGAAGTCATATTCGATGTGAATATGAGTGAGTTACGACCTGTTAATGGAAATGGTGAAAGCATTAACTTGAATGGTCCAACTGCACGTTGTCTACAATTGTTAATTGAAAGTAATGGACGAATCATTTCTCGAGAAGAATTTCTGGAATCTGTCTGGAAAACAAGGGGGGTTGTCGTCGCACAAAATACTTTTTATCAAAACATATCATTGCTCAGAAAATCACTGCTGAAGGCTGGGTTATCACAGGATATCATTGTTACTGTCAGGCAGCGTGGGTTTATTCTTGCAACTGGTTCCTCGATCGTACCGGTTGTCAAAGCTGAGGAAGAAGTGTCTACCTGCCAGATAACCCCCTTAATAAAAAAGGTTGTAACAATAGAAGATAGCGTGCCAGAGATAAATAACAATGAACGCCAAAATTATATTGAAAACAAAAGAGATAGAACATTTAAATTACCCATGTGGTTTATTCTTATGTTCGTAATTATGGCTGTAACTAATATCCTTTCGTTATTTTATTAGAAACATTATTACTACATCGTTTAAATTGTACTTAATATATAATTATAAAGCTCAAGAAAGCACTGTATTCAGGCGAAGGCTGGAAAACTAGTGGTATATTTAACTGGAAAATATGCTTTTCAAGTATCTGCCGGACAGGGCCGGCAGAGAGGGGCCTAGGGCTGTTGTTTCAAACCTAAATCCAGCGGCGTTTTACTCGGTTCGCCGCCGATTTCACGTGCCAGTCTTGGCACCATATAACCAGATACCAGCGTTAATAGCTCACGCATGATCGCCCGTGCTTCCTCATCTTCTACCATGAAGTGGGCTGCGCCCTGGACTTTATCGAGCACGTGCAGGTAGTAGGGCATTACCCCGGCGTCGAACAATGTATTGCTGAGGTCCGCCAGGGTTTGCGCATTGTCGTTAACTCCGCGTAACAGAACACTTTGGTTGAGTAGTGTTACGCGCGCTTGCCGCAGCCGCGCCATCGCTGCCCGGAACTCCGGGCCGATCTCGTTGGCATGATTAATATGGTTGACCAACAGTATCTGCAGCGATGAGGTGTTAAAGCGAGCCGCCAGCCCTTCGGTGATCCGCGCCGGTATGACAATCGGCAAGCGGCTATGGATGCGTAACCGTTTAATATGCGGGATCGCTTCCAGTTCCGTCAGCAACCAGTCAAGCTCATGGTCTTTGGCCATGAGCGGATCGCCGCCGGAAAAAATAATTTCATCAAGCTGCGGATTGGCGGCTATGTACTCGAGCGCCGCCTGCCAGTTGCGTTTATTGCCCTGGTTCTCGGCATAAGGGAAGTGGCGGCGGAAGCAGTAGCGGCAGTTGACCGCACAGCCGCCTTTCACCAGCAATAGCGCCCGGTTGCTATATTTATGCAACAGGCCAGGTACAACGCTGTGTTGTTCTTCCAGCGGATCGGTGGAGAAACCTGGGGCGGCAACAAACTCTTCTTGTGCGGTAAGTACCTGACGAAGAAGAGGATCGTTTGGATTACCTTTTTCCATACGCGCGATAAACGCGCGCGGTACGCGCAGCGCGAAGAGACGCTTCGCATCGCGTCCCGCCAATAGGTTTGCATCTGTTTCCAGATCTAAAAGATGCATTAGTTCATCGGGACTGGTCACAACATCGGCAAGTTGCGTGATCCAATCTTCTCTGGATGGGGTATTTAGGGTTACAATATGCGCCATTTTGTGGCTTAGCTACCAAGTTAAACAATTTCAGAGGGCCTTATGGCGACTTACTATAGCAACGATTTTCGTGCTGGTCTTAAAATCATGATGGATGGCGAACCGTATGCGGTTGAAGCCAGCGAATTCGTTAAACCAGGTAAAGGCCAGGCATTCGCACGCGTTAAGCTGCGCCGCCTGCTGACCGGCACCCGTGTAGAAAAAACCTTCAAGTCCACCGACTCTGCAGAAGGCGCGGACGTTGTCGATATGAACCTGACTTACCTGTACAACGACGGTGAGTTCTGGCACTTCATGAACAACGAAACCTTCGAACAGCTGTCTGCTGATGCTAAAGCTATCGGCGACAACGCGAAATGGCTGCTGGATCAGGCTGAGTGCATCGTTACCCTGTGGAACGGTCAGCCTATCGCTGTCACGCCGCCGAACTTCGTTGAACTGGAAATCGTTGAAACCGATCCAGGTCTGAAAGGCGATACCGCAGGTACTGGCGGCAAGCCGGCGACTCTGTCCACTGGCGCAGTGGTTAAAGTTCCGCTGTTCGTTCAGATCGGCGAAGTCATCAAAGTAGATACCCGCTCCGGCGAATACGTATCTCGCGTGAAGTAATTCATGCTTTGAGACGGTGGGCGCAGCCTGGTTGCTGCGCCTTCATTTTCACGCCGGGACTAACATGAACCAGACGCTCAAACTTCTTGCCTTGCTGCTGCTCAGCGGCGCGTTGCTTACTGGATGCAATACCGCTCGCGGTTTTGGCGAAGATATCCAGGGGTTGGGGCATGCCATTTCTCACGCCGTTAGCTAATCTCATTTCATTAGATCATTCTCATTCTCTGAATTCATCTTGCTAAGTTCCGCCTGAACCTCTTTTTCTCTTAAAAAACGCGACTATCCCTTCATTCTGAATCAGTTTGGCTATGCTTATAGGGCAAGAAAACAAAAACTGTTTATAAGGATGATATTATGGTGAAAAAAACGATTGCGGCGTTCTTTACTGTTTTGGTCCTTTCTTCTGTGCTCACCGCATGTAACACCACGCGTGGTATCGGTGAAGACATTTCTGACGGCGGCAGCGCTATCTCTGGTGCGGCGACCAAAGCTCAGAATTAAACATTACCGGTACGGCCTCGCGCCGTACCGGTCTTCACATTGCCGGCGCCGTTGTTTATAATCCCGACGTTTTCAACCACCTTGCGGGACGACCCGTGAGCGTATCTCATCCGGGGACGGCCCCATTACTGGAGCCTTATGTCCTGGATCATTCTCTTTATCGCCGGTTTGCTGGAAGTCGTGTGGGCCGTCGGCCTGAAATATACCCATGGATTTAGCCGCCTGTTGCCAAGTGTGATTACCATAGCCGCTATGGTCGTCAGTATGGCGCTGTTATCGTGGGCGATGAAATCACTGCCGGTGGGTACCGCCTATGCGGTGTGGACCGGGATCGGCGCCGTTGGCGCAGCGATAACCGGCATCGTGCTGCTGGGCGAATCCGCAAGCCCGATGCGTATCGCGAGCCTCGCCTGTATTGTGATCGGCATTATCGGGCTGAAACTCAGCGCGCATTAATAGCGCTGGTTAACCCAAATCAGTTTGCTTACGTCGAAGCCCTGCCGGGTGGCGATATCCAGCATCTGCTGTTTCACCTGTGGCGAAATCTTCGGCGTGCGCGCCAGTAGCCACAGGTAATCGCGATCCGGGCCGCAAACCAGCGCATGGCGGTACTCTTTATCCAGCGCAATCACGTTGTAGCCGCCATAGAAGGGGCCGAAGAAAGAGATCTTCAGCGCCGCGCGGTTGGGATCGCCGGTGAACCAGGCAACGCCGTCTGTTTTCTGCCAGATCCCACGCTCGGGGTTATAACCTTTATTAACCACATCAATGCCGCCATCGCCGCGCAGACTGTAAGTCGCGGTAACCTTTTCCAGCCCGCTTTCGAAATGATGATCGAAGCGGGCGATTTCATACCAGGTGCCGAGGAAGCGTTGGCTTTCAAATGGGCTGACGACGGTCACGCCAGCGGGAGGAACGGGATTGCTGCACGCAACGCTCAGCAATGACGCGATAACCACGGTTAACACTGGCAGCAGACGCATAGGTATCTTCCTTACCGCTTTTTCTCTAAGTGTAGATAGCGGCAGGAAAAAAGTAGGGCGATTTTGTCGATAAGCGAGCCCGGTAACAGATTGCTACCGGGCGAGATGTTGCATCAGATAAATAACACGCCGACCAGGGTGACGACGGTTAAAATCGCCGCCAGGCCATAGAAGACCCATTTGCCGTTCGGCACGTGGATTTTCAGGTCGTGCATCGCATGGTGGATACGGTGCAGGCCGCACCACAGCGGCAAAACAATCATCAGGAAGATAAAGAGGCGACCGATGAAGCTATGGGCGAAGGCGTAAACGCGTTCGTAGCTGAAAGCATCGCCAGGCGCGAGCCCCAGCGGCAGTAGAATGCCGACCAGCAGCACCATCACCGGCGCGATAATCGCCCCCCACATACCGCCTGCGCCAAACAGCCCCCAGAACACCGGTTCATCGGAACGTTTTGGATTGGGATTAATCATATCAGCCTCCTTACCAGAACAGCGCGACAAACAGGATCACGATGCTAACCAGCGCCGTAACCGCCCACAGCCCTTTAATCAGCGGCTCAGGCCCCATTTTCTCGCCTTTAATAATGATGTTGGCGGCTTTCGGCGCCAGCTCAAACCAGGTTTTGGTGTGCAGCAGCGCCGCTGCAAGAGTGATCAGGTTGAGGATCACCACAATCGGGTTTTGTAGGAAGGCCACATAGCCCTCCCAACTTTCGGCGCCGTGCTTGAGGGCGAACAAGCCGTAAATCAGCACGATGCTGAACCAGACCGTTGGTACCGCTGTCCCTTCACGCAGCATATAGAAGCGATAAAACGGCAGCTTCTTCCACCAGGTGGAGGTCATGGGCCGCACGTAGGGTTTGCGTTTAGTCGTCATAGTGCACTCCTTAGCGTGGTTTCAGGGTGGCGATCAGGAAGTCTTTCGAACTTTCTACCTTGCCCTGCTGAATGGCGGCCGCCGGGTCGACATGCTTCGGACAAACTTCGGAGCAGAAGCCGACGAAAGTACAGCTCCACACGCCGTTCTGGGCATTGAGCTGCGCCATACGTTCCTTTTTGCCGTGGTCGCGGCTGTCTTCGTTGTAGCGATGGGCGAGGGTGATCGCCGCCGGGCCAATGAACTCCGGGTTCAGACCAAACTGCGGACAGGCGGCATAGCACAGACCGCAGTTGATGCAGCCGGAGAACTGATGGTATTTCGCCATCTGTGCCGGGGTCTGTTTATTCGGCCCCTGATCCGGCGTGCGCGCATTACCGATGATGTACGGCTTAATCGCTTCCAGACTTTCGATAAAGTGGGTCATATCGACCACCAGATCGCGCTCAATCGGGAAATTAGCCAGTGCTTCAACCTTCAGACCCTTGCTGTAATCGCGCAGGAAGGTTTTACAGGCCAGTTTTGGCACCTTATTGACCATCATGCCGCAGGAGCCGCAGATCGCCATGCGGCACGACCAGCGGTAGCTTAAGTCCGGCGCGAGGTTATCTTTGATATAGCCCAGCGCGTCGAGCAGCGAGGTTTGTTCGTCGTAAGGGACTTCATAGAAGGCGCTGTGCGGCGCGGTGTCGACTTCCGGGTTGTAGCGCACCACTTCAATTTTCAGTTTTTTCATCTCAGCCATGGGTCGTCTCCTTCTTCTCAGCGGCTTCCGCTTCGGCGCCATACACGCGTTTAGCCGGCGGCAGAGTGGTGATCTTCACATCGCCATACTCCAGGCGCGTGCTGCCGTCAGCCTCACGGAAGGCGAGCGTATGCTTGAGGAAATTGACGTCGTCGCGTTCAGTACAGCCTTCATCGAGACGCTGATGGGCGCCGCGAGACTCTTTACGCGCGATAGCGGAGTGCGCCATGCATTCGGCGACGTTGAGACCATGGCCCAGCTCAATGGTGTAGAGCAGGTCGGTATTGAACACGCTGGAGGTGTCGGTGATACGCACGCGCTTAAAGCGCTCCTGCAGCTCGGCCAGCTTATCGATGGTTTTTTGCATCAGCTCCGGCGTGCGATAAATACCACAGCCTTCTTCCATCGACATACCCATTTCGTCGCGGATTTTGGCCCAGCTTTCATTGCCTTGTTGGTTGACGAGGTCTTTCAGACGGTTTTCCACGTCGTTGACCTGCGCATCCAGCGCCGCGTTGTTGGCTTCGCCCGCGGCCATTGCGCGCTGCATAGCTTGCTCACCGGCAAGGCGGCCAAAGACCACCAGCTCGGCGAGCGAGTTGGATCCCAGACGGTTGGCGCCGTGCAGGCCGACGGAGGAACATTCGCCCACGGCGAACAGGCCCTTGATGCGGGTTTCGCACTGCTGGTCGGTCTCGATACCCCCCATGGTGTAGTGGGCGGTCGGGCGCACCGGAATGGGCTCTTTCACCGGATCGACGCCGACATAGGCTTTCGCCAGTTCGCAGATGAACGGTAGGCGTTCAAGCAGTTTCTTCTCGCCAAGATGGCGCAGGTCGAGATAAACCACATCGCCGCGCGGCGTCGGAATGGTGTTGCCTTTGCGCCACTCGTGCCAGAAGGCCTGAGAGACTTTATCGCGCGGGCCGAGTTCCATGTATTTGTTTTTCGGCTCGCCGAGCGGCGTTTCCGGCCCCATACCGTAATCCTGCAGGTAGCGATAGCCGTTTTTATTCACCAGAATACCGCCTTCGCCGCGGCAGCCTTCGGTCATCAGGATCCCCGATCCCGGCAGGCCGGTTGGGTGATACTGGACAAACTCCATGTCGCGCAGCGGGACGCCGTGGCCCAGCGCCATGCCCATGCCATCGCCGGTGACGATGCCGCCGTTGGTGTTATAGCGATAGACGCGGCCAGCGCCGCCGGTAGCCATGACGACCGCATTGGCGCGAATTTGCACCAGCGTGCCTTCCATCATATTCATTGCCACCAGGCCGCGGGCCTGGCCGTCATCGACGAGAATATCCAGCACGAAGTGCTCGTCGAAACGTTGAATTTGCGGGAACTGGAGGGAGGTCTGGAAGAGGGTATGCAGCATATGGAAGCCGGTTTTATCGGCGGCGAACCAAGTACGTTCGATTTTCATCCCGCCGAAGCGGCGAACGTTGACGCTGCCATCCGGGCGGCGGCTCCACGGGCAACCCCACAGCTCAAGCTGGGTCATTTCCGTGGGGCAGTGATGTACGAAATAGTCTACAACATCCTGTTCACAGAGCCAGTCGCCGCCGGCGACGGTGTCGTGAAAATGGTATTCAAAGCTATCGTGATCCTGCGCGACCGCCGCAGAACCGCCTTCGGCGGCGACGGTATGGCTACGCATTGGATAGACTTTTGAAATCAGTGCGATTTTGGCTTTTGGATTAGCCTGCGCAGCGGCGATGGCTGCGCGAAGACCTGCTCCGCCTGCGCCAATGACGACAAGATCGGCTTGAAAAGTTTGCACGACATTCCTCCAGTTTTTGTGTATTTCGCCGCCGGGCTGGCGAAAAAGTATCACTGCTCCTTTATAGGTAAATGAGTATAGCCATAGGGATGGTGGGGAAAATTGACGCGTTCGATTTTTTTATCAATCCGTGCGCTAATTTATCAATTTTATTTATGCAATTAAGTTAGCAATAAATTATCAGGATGTAATATCGCCGCCGGATTGCACAAAATTTGTTTCACTCGACGGTTGCGAGTAGACTTCGTGCCCTTGTATGAAATCGGAGAAAAGTACCATGAGCGAGACGGCAACCTGGCAGCCGAGCGCATCCATTCCAAATCTGTTAAAACGTGCGGCTGTAATGGCGGAAATTCGCCGTTTCTTTACCGACCGCGGCGTGCTGGAGGTGGAAACGCCTTGTATGAGTCAGGCAACGGTGACCGATATCCACATGTTCCCGTTTGAAACCCGTTTCGTCGGCCCCGGCCACTCTCAGGGTCTGAATCTGTATCTGATGACCAGCCCGGAATACCACATGAAGCGGCTGCTGGCCGCCGGGTGCGGGCCGGTATTTCAGCTGTGCCGAAGCTTCCGTAATGAAGAGATGGGCCGTCACCACAATCCAGAGTTCACCATGCTGGAGTGGTACCGTCCGTGCTACGACATGTATCGTCTGATTAACGAAGTTGACGATTTACTGCAGCAGGTGCTCGAGTGCCAACCCGCGGAAAGCCTCTCTTATCAACAGGCCTTCCAGCGCTATCTGGAGATCGATCCGCTCTCGGCAGATAAAACCCAGCTGCGCGAAGTGGCGGCAAAGCTCGATCTCAGTAATATCGCTGATACGGAAGAAGATCGCGATACGCTGCTGCAGTTGCTGTTCGCCATGGGCGTAGAGCCGCACATCGGTAAAGAACGTCCGACGTTCGTCTATCACTTCCCGGCAAGCCAGGCTTCGCTGGCGCAGATCAGCACCGAAGATCACCGCGTCGCCGAGCGCTTCGAGGTCTACTACAAGGGGATGGAACTGGCGAACGGTTTCCATGAATTGACCGACGCGCGCGAACAGCAGCAGCGTTTTGAGCAGGACAACCGCAAACGTGCGGCCCGTGGCCTGCCGGAGCAGCCCATCGACTATAATCTGCTGGCTGCGCTGGAAGCCGGCCTGCCGGATTGTTCCGGCGTCGCGCTGGGCGTCGATCGCCTGGTGATGCTGGCGTTAGGTGTAGAGACCATCGGCGAAGTGATCTCATTCACCGTCGATCGCGCCTGATTAACTGCGCTTCCCTTTCATGAGGAGAGGGAAGCGGTTTCCCGCCGTTAGCGTTTTCCCCTTCATTCAAAGATTTTTACAGTTCTCCCCGCTGCATTAGCCCTAATAACCACAATTTCAAACTGGATTATTGCTAGGATCCGCGTTCAATTTCTGCTTACCTGGCGACGCCGTTCGGCGACGCTCACGTTTGGATCGATTTATGCCTCAACAAATCAAGAAGATGAGCCTGATTGGGCTGATATTAATGATCTTTACTTCGGTGTTTGGCTTTGCCAACAGCCCTTCGGCGTTTTATCTGATGGGTTATAGCGCGATGCCGTTTTATCTTTTCTCGGCGCTGTTTTTCTTTATTCCTTTCGCCTTAATGATGGCGGAGATGGGTTCGGCATATCGTAAGGAAGAGGGCGGGATTTATTCGTGGATGAACCGCAGCGTCGGGCCGCGATTTGCATTTATTGGCACCTTTATGTGGTTTTCCTCTTATGTGGTGTGGATGGTCAGCACCGCGGCGAAAATTTGGGTCCCTTTTTCGACCTTTCTCTTCGGCGCGGATAAAACCCAGAGCTGGGCTTTTGCCGGCTTAACCTCGACGCAAACCGTCGGCGTGCTGGCCGCCTGCTGGATGGTGCTGGTGACGCTGGTGGCGGCGAAAGGGATAAATAAGATTGCCAAAATTACCGCCGTCGGCGGCATCGCGGTGATGTGCCTGAACCTGGTGCTTCTGCTGGTGAGTGGGGCGATTCTGCTGCTGAACGGCGGCCATTTCGCACAATCGCTGGATTTCACGGCGTCGCCGAACCCAGGATATCAATCCGGGCTGGCGATGCTCTCTTTCGTGGTGTTCGCCATTTTCGCCTACGGCGGAATTGAAGCGGTCGGCGGGCTGGTGGATAAAACCGAGAAGCCGGAAAAGAACTTTGCCAAAGGTATTATTATCGCCGCGCTGGTGATTTCGATCGGCTACTCGCTGGCCATCGTGCTGTGGGGCGTCAGCGCCAACTGGCAGCAGGTATTGAGCAACCACAGTACCAACCTCGGCAATATCACCTATGTGTTGATGACCAGCCTTGGCGCAACGCTTGGACAGGCGCTGCATCTGTCGCCGCAGGCGGCGGCGCTGACCGGCGTATGGTTTGCGCGCATTACCGGGCTGTCGATGTTCCTGGCCTATACCGGCGCATTCTTCACCCTGAGCTATTCGCCGCTGAAGGCGATTATTCAGGGGACGCCGAAAGCGCTGTGGCCGACGATGATGACCAAAGTTAACGCCAACGGCATGCCGGCTAACGCCATGTGGCTGCAGTGTCTGCTGGTGAGTCTGTTTATTTTGCTGGTCTCCTTCGGCGGCGATACCGCCTCGGCGTTTTATAACAAGCTGACGCTGATGGCTAACGTCTCAATGACCTTGCCGTATCTGTTCCTGGCGATAGCTTTCCCGTTCTTTAAGGCCAAAGCCGATCTCGATCGTCCATTTGTGATGTTCAAAAGCCGCATAAGTACGCTGCTGGCGACGACGATAGTGGTATTGGTGGTAGCGTTCGCCAATATCTTCACCGTTATTCAGCCGGTGATGGATTCCGGCGACTGGAACAGTACGCTGTGGATGGTCGGCGGGCCGATTTTCTTCTCGCTACTGGCGCTAGGGATCTACGAGAACTATCGTCAGAGAACGGCGGTACAGGTAGCGCTGGCGGAGGGTTAAGAAAGAGAATGCCCGGTGAAGCGCTCACCGGGCTAGTTAGTGCTTACAAACTTCCTGGCGTACGGCTGCTTTTACCCGCTGAGTTCAGCGGCTGGCTGCTGCGCAGGCCATCCAGGCTTTCCAGACGCATCTGGAACGGCGGGAACGGCATGTCGATGCCATGCGCGCGGTAACCCGCCAGAATCAGCTGATGTAGCTCATGACGCAGCGGCATACGGTGTCCCATCTCGGCGGCGTAAATACGCAGCTCGAAAATCTGAATCCCCTGCTGCAGGTCAACGAGAAACGCTTCCGGCGCCGGGGTATCAATCACCAGCGAGCAGCGATGAGCGGCGGTCAACAGAATCTGCGTGACCTCTTCCGTATTGGCCTCCGCGGGCGCCGGGATAGTCAGCACCACACGAGTGACCGAATCCGACAGCGACCAGTTGATGAACTGTTCGGTGATGAACGCTTTGTTCGGCACAATGATCTCTTTGCGGTCCCAGTCGCTGATGGTGGTGGCGCGGGTATTTATTTTCGTCACGCTACCGGTCAGGCTGCGGATAGTGACCGTATCGCCGATACGGATCGGTTTCTCAAACAGGATGATCAGGCCGGAGATAAAGTTGGCGAAAATTTCCTGTAGACCAAAACCAAGACCGACGCTGAGCGCCGCCACCAGCCACTGCAGTTTCGACCACTCAATACCAATCATCGAGAAGCCGACCAGCCCGCCAATTAGCATCAACAGATATTTGGTGATGGTGGTGATGGCGTAGCCGGTACCCGGCGTCAAATCCAGATGTTGCAGAATCGCCAGCTCCAGCAGCGCCGGGAGATTGCGCACCAGCTGGGTGGTGATAATCAGCACCAGAATGGCAATCAGTACGGCGCCGAGGGTAATAGGCTCAAGACTTTCGACCCCCTGTACCGTGGAGGTCACATCCCATAGCGAGATATTTTCGAGGAAGCCGAATGCCGAGTGAATTTCCGACCACAGAATAATCACCGACAGCAGGGCTATCAGCATCAGCAGCGAGCGGACCAGGCGCAGGGACTGGGTACTGATGGCGTCGAGGTCGACTTCGCTGACTTCCGCTTCGACCGAGCCTTCGGTGCTGGTGGAGTGGGCGGTATCTTCTTCGCCGCGGGCGCGCTGGGCGAGGATTTCCGCACGGCGGTGTTTGGCGCGATCGAAGGCCAGACGCCGACGCTGAATCAACATCCAACGGCGAATAATATGGTAAACCACCAACAGCAGGAACCAGATGGCGACCGAGGTTTCCAGTCGCGCCAGTAGCGCCTGCGAGGTGGCAAGATAGCCCACCGCCGCCGCCAGCATCGCGATTAGCGGCGCGCCGAGCAGCAGGTTCCACAGCAGACGGTTCACCATGTTCTCGCCGTCGCCCGCTTTATCAAGATACAGCGGGATCCCGGCGTGTTTCAGGCTCAGCGTAACCAGCGCCAGCGCGCCGCATATCAGCATGAAGCACAAGCGGCCCAGCGAGGCGGAGAATTCGCGGTCGTTGAGGTTATCAAACATGATCAGCGCCATTATCAGCGGCACAATCAGGCCAATGCTCATCAGGTAGTAGCGCATGGCTTTGGCGACGCGGTTACGCGGCCAACCGAAGTGGGCGATGAACAATCCATTCGGCCGGGCGAAGGTAGCGCAAATCATCACTACCCACAGCAGCGGCACGGTGGCGGTCACGCCGTCGCCAATGGCGACCGCTAGCGGGAAGGGCCAGGCCGCCTGCAATCCGTAGCCGAGCGTCATCCACAATACCGGCAGCGGCGAAGCCACCAGAATTGACCAGAACACGGTACGCAGCGTCAGCCAGAAATGATCCTGAGTCACCTTGCCAATCCGCGCGCTGGAGCGCTCAAGGAAGCGGGTAAAGTGGCGGCGCGAATAGATACTGAAGCCCACCAGCACCAGCGCGCCAAACAGCGGGAACAGCGTCTCTTTGCTGGTCAGCATCATGACGCTGGCCTTGCCGAGCTGGTTGATGGTATCAAGCGAGATCAGACGACGCAGATCCTGCACCACTTCCAGCGGCCAGGAGAAGCCAATTGGGCTGACGTCCGAGGTCCAGAACAGATAGCGGTGGGTTGCTTCGTTAATCTCTTTCAGCGCGTCTTCTAACTGGCCGTTGGCGACTTTCAGTTTCGTCAGTTCGAGCAGCAAGGTATCGCCGCCGCGTAGCAGCGAGTTAAGCAGCTCGCTCTGGGTGCGCAGTTGCGCCTGCAGGATGCGGTTTTGGTCCGCGGTGAGCGGTTCGCCGTCGGCCTGGCGAATCAGCCGTAGCTGCGCCTGCTTGCTGAGCAGGTCTTCGTAATGCAAGCGCTGCACGCGCAACTGGGCCGTTTCAGTATCTAACTGCTGTGGGCGCGGGCGCTCCGGCAGACGGGCGACCTGGGCGCGAAGCGCTTCGCCCAGTAGATTCGATGATCCCAGCCACTGCGACTGTTCGCGTAGGGTGTTCAGCGCCTGGCGCACCTGGAGCGTTTGATTAGTGGCTTGTCGCTGCTGCGAGGCTACCAGATCCAGGCGCTGGACCTGCTGATTGAGCGCCTGCGACAGCTCGCGGTTGATTTTGAACTGGTCGATGATCCCCGGCGGCAGGTTTTCGCTGTTTTCCGCCAGCAGCTCAGTACTTTCCAGCGCCTTTTCCGCTTCGCGTTGGCGCTGGCTGTTCTGCTGATTGCGCAGCGCCTGCAGGTAGGCATCGAGTTGTTCGCTCTGTTTCTGCGCCAGCTCAGAGCGGATGCGCGACAGCTCCTGGCGGTTGTTAGCGGAGAGTTGGGCCAGATCCAGCTCGTCGACCAGCGCTTTCAGACGCGCGGATTCCGCCTGCAGACCGAGATTTTGCGCCTGCGCCAGCGGCGTATTGCCGGGCTGCGCGCCGACGCGACGTTCAATCTCATTAAGCTTGCGGCGGGCGTCGGTTTGCTGTTGAGGCAATTGGTTGAGAGAGTCGGCAATTTCCCGCGCCCGATCCTGCTCCTGCTGCGCCTGGCGGCTGGCTTCCAGAAGCTGGCTGCTGACCTGCAGGATCTCCTGATTCAGCGCGTCGGCGGTGAGGGCGGTAGGTACCTGGTGCGGCGTTTCGCTGACATTCGCTAACTGGGCGCGGAGAGTTTGAAACAGTTTGGGAAAATTATCGATGACATCCTGGTACTGGCGAGCGCGCTCAACGGAGGCATTGCGTTCCTCCAGCGCATTCAACGCGGCTTGCAGGACCTCTACGGTTTCAGGCTGGGCGGGTTTCGCCGCCTTCGCCTGTTCCAGTTCCTGGGTAATTTGCTTGACGTCCGGGGCCGTCGCTGCGTACGCCCCGAAGCTGAGGCTCAAGGCCAACAGAAAAGTGTATATCAGGCGCACGGCGTAACCCTTTGTCGTCAGGAATTAACCTTCGTCTTGTTTATCGTCAACCAGCGGGCTGGCGCGGTGTTCGGCGCGGATCTCTTCTTCCGGCAACGGCGCAGGTTCCACGGAGATATCAGTTTCTACGGCCGTGGCCAGCGGCTCGCCGATTTTGGTGACTGACAGGCTTTGCAGTTGTTCAACCAGCTTCACCTGGCCCGGCGCAAACAGGTTAATCACCGTTGAGCCCAGTTTAAAGCGACCCATCTCCTGGCCCTTCAGCAGCGCAACGGAGCCTTCGCTTTCGCCTGCAGGCCAGGTCCAGCGCTTGATAATGCCTTCGCGCGGCGGCGTCACGGTGCCGGACCAGACGGTCTCGATGCTGCCAACAATCGTTGCGCCGACCAGAATCTGCGCCATCGGGCCGAATTCAGTATCGAACAGGCAGATGACGCGCTCGTTGCGAGCAAACAGGTTCGGTACGTTTTGCGCGGTCAGGTGGTTTACCGAGAACAGATCGCCCGGGACATAGATCATCTCACGCAGGATACCGTTGCACGGCATATGCACGCGGTGATAGTCGCGCGGCGACAGGTAAGTGGTGGCGAAGCTACCGTTACGGAACAGGTCAGCCATCTGGTAGTTACCCGCCAGCAGGGCTTCCAGGGTGTAATTGTGGCCTTTGGCCTGCAGAATTTTGTCATCTTCGATAGCGCCAAGCTGGCTGATAACGCCGTCAGCCGGCATCACCAGCACGTTGGGATCGGTGTTGAGCGGGCGAACATCGTCACGCAGCGGGCGAACGAAGAAGTCGTTAAAGGTGCGGTAAGCGGCGGTATCTGGCTTCTGCGCCTCTTTCATATCGACCTTGTAGTATTTGACGAACAGATCGATAACCAGTTTAGTCAGCCAGCCTGCTCGTTTACTTGCCCCCCAGCCTGCGAGGCGGGTGAGCCACAGTTTAGGCAGAATGTATTGTAGCGAGAGTTTAAACGAGTTTAACAAGGTAGCCTCCAGGCCGTTAATTGTCGTTCCTGACCCCACTTTGGCGCGGGGTACTGAAAAGGGGGACGATTCTATACGTAAACTTCAGCGAATTGTATCCGCGCCGTTGTGCTGGCAAAGCGAGTACGTATAGCGACGACAGCTTAAATGTCAGTCGTCGGTTGATGAAAAGCTTTTACGCGTTTTTACCTGCACCTGTTCCATACTTTCCAGGATGCGGTGATAGTTGGCGAAACGGCTTTCAGCGATAGCGCCTTTTTCTACCGCTTCGCGAATGGCGCAACCTGGGTCGGTGTCGTGCTTGCAGTCGCGATACTTGCAATGGCCTAAATAATCATGGAATTCGACAAAGCCGTTAGTGATTTTTTCCGCATCAAGATGCCACAGCCCGAACTCGCGCACGCCCGGAGAGTCAATCACATCGCCGCCGTGTGGGAAGTGATAAAGACGCGCGGCGGTGGTGGTGTGCTGGCCGAGCCCTGACACATCGGAGACGTCGTTCGTCAGGATTTGCTCATCCCGCAGTCCCAGCAGCGTGTTCAGCAGGCTGGATTTACCCACCCCGGACTGGCCGGCAAAAATACTGATGCGCCCGGTCAGCGCCTCTTCAAGCGGCTTCAGGCCGTCCTGAGTATGGCTGGACACCATCAATACCGGATAACCGATCTGGCGATAGATATCCATCTGCTCGTTGACGAAGGCCATGCCGTCATCGTCCAGCAGGTCTATCTTATTCAGTACCAACAGCGGTTCGATATTCTGCGCTTCGCAGGCCACCAGATAGCGGTCGATAATATTGAGCGACAGTTCGGGTAAAATGGCCGAAACCACCACGATTTGGTCGATATTTGCCGCGATAGGCTTCACGCCGTCGTAAAAGTCCGGGCGCGTCAGCACCGAGGCGCGTTCATGTACCGCTTCGACGATACCTTTGACGTTAACCCCGTCGGCTGCGTCTTTACCTGGCCGCCAGACCACGCGGTCGCCGGTTACCAGAGAACGAATGGTCCGGCGAATGTTGCAGCGGTGGGTCGTGCCATCCGCGGATTCGACATCGGCATGCATACCAAAACGGCTGATAACGATACCTTCAGAAGGCTCGCCAAACAGGTTGTCATCGTAGTCGGCCTTCTCCGAAGTCGTTTTCAGGCGGCGCTGGTGGTTGGCCTTGACGCGGCGCTGCTGGCCTTTGGAGAGCTTATTTTTACTCAATCGAACTGGCTCCTGGTCGCCCTGATGGGGCAAAACCTCTATGATACACGCTATTTTAGATGAATATAGTCACGCAAGAAGGGTGGAAAATAGCATGAGTGCAGATGAAAACAACCTGATTTGGATCGATCTTGAGATGACGGGGCTGGATCCCGAGCGCGATCGCATTATCGAAATCGCCACCCTGGTCACCGACGCGAATCTGAATATTCTGGCAGAAGGCCCGACCATTGCCGTGCACCAGTCTGATGCTCAGCTGGCGCTAATGGACGAATGGAACGTGCGCACTCATACCGGCAGCGGCCTGGTCGATCGCGTGAAGGCCAGTACCGTGGGCGACCGCGAAGCGGAACTGGCCACTATTGAGTTTCTCAAGCAGTGGGTGCCGGCGGGAAAATCGCCAATTTGCGGCAACAGCATCGGTCAGGACCGCCGCTTCCTGTTCAAATATATGCCGGAACTTGAAGCTTACTTCCATTATCGCTATCTCGACGTCAGCACCCTGAAAGAGCTGGCGCGCCGCTGGAAGCCGGAAATCCTCGATGGGTTTAAAAAGCAGGGCACTCACCAGGCCATGGACGATATCCGTGAATCCGTCGCCGAGTTAGCCTATTATCGCGAGCATTTTATTAAGCTCTGAAGCGTAAACGGGGCCGACATGGCCCCGTTCTTTTTGATGTGTTACTTAAACCACTTTTGTTCCATCTGCTGGAACTCCGGCGACGCCTTCACGGCCTCCAGCGCGTCGTTAATCTGCTTTAGCAATTCCGGGTCGTCTTTGCGTACCGCGATCGCATATTGTTTGCCGTAGTAGGCCGGGTCGGTGGCGCGCTCTTTCATCTCGGCGTAATCAGGATTATCCGCCAGCCACTGGTCCATCGTCGCTAAATCGCCGATCGCGCCGTCGACTTCGCCGCTTTTCAACGCCGCCAGCGCGTCGCTATCGTTGCCAAAGGCGACGGTTTGAATGCCTTTTTGTTTATCGCGTAGATAACGCTGGTGGACGCTACCTTTGACGACGGCGAGCTTTTTACCCTGCAGGTCGGCAAACCCGTGGGCGGCGTCTTTTGCCGTGACTACCACGCCGGATAGCTCCTGGCGATAAGGTTGGCTGAAGGCGACCTGCTTTTCACGCATCGGCAACACTTCAATGCCGGCGATAATGGCGTCGAACTTTTTAAAGCGCAGCGCCGGAATGAGGGTATCAAAGCGCTGCGGCGTGAATTTGCATTCCGCTTGCATCTGCTTACACAGCGCATTGGCCAAATCAATGTCGAAACCCGTTGCCTGGCCTTTGCCTTTGACGGTCTCAAACGGCGGATTGGCGGTTGTGGTGCCAAAATGGAGAGTCTCGGCAGAAGCCGTTCCGATGAAGGATGTGGTCAGCAGCAGGACGGTAAGCGCTTTTTTCATTCTGAATCCCTGATTGTCGTCATGGTGGACCTTTTCGCGGATAACCTCCGCGGTGTCATGCGGGCGATTTTGCGCCATTCGCGCGGGGGTAAAAAGATATTTTGCTAATTATGGCGGTTATTTATACAATTCAGAGGGCTGTGTGGCGAGAAAATGTCCATTCAAACAAAAAACGAAAAAAAGTGCTCGCCAGGGGGTTGCAGGTGAATCGAATTCTCGTATAATGCGCCTCCCGTAACGACGCAGAAATGCAAATTACGACGCCATCGAAATATGGCAAAAAAGCAGTAACGCGGGAATAGCTCAGTTGGTAGAGCACGACCTTGCCAAGGTCGGGGTCGCGAGTT